>CAYXFT010000267.1:0-3635 GCA_964464335.1 uncultured Aeromicrobium sp. | reverse complement strand
CGGAGACGCCCTTCGACGACGGGCTGCGGATGAGTCCGTTCAAGATCGTCGAGCGAGGGGAGTTGCGTCGCGACCTGCTGACGTTCCTGCAGCACTCGGTCCGTGACCCCAAGCTGCAGCTGGCCGATCTGAAGGTGAAGATCACCGCCGTCCGCAAGATCATGGATCGCATCGACAAGGTGATCGACGAGGTCGGTGTCGACACGTTCGTGGCCGCGTTGCGCACGACGGTCGAGGACGTCGATGCCGAGGTCCGCCGCCGGATCGCCGAGTTGCCCGACGGCACCTACCGCATGGACCAGTTCATGGACTCCACGCTCAAGGAGAACATCCTGATCAAGTTCGCCTGCGAGATCACCGTCAAGGGCGATCACATGACGATCGACCTGAGGGGCACCGGGCCGGAGATCCTCAACCGGGCGATCAACTCGCCGTTGTGCTCGGTCAAGTCGATGTTCATGCAGGCGATCCTGGCGTTCTGGTGGCCCGACCTGCCGCGGTGCACGTCGGCGATGAGCTGCATCGAGATCATCTCCGACGAGGGCACCTGGGCCGACGCCTCGTACGACGCCCCGATGGGCCAGTCGCTGCAGGCCTCGTTCCGTGGCTTCAGTGCGCTGCAGTCCCTCTACAGCCGGATGGCCTTCTCGACGCCGCACAAGTACAGCAACGTGGTGGCGAACTGGTTCAACCAGATCAACACGTTCCTGTGGGGCGGCATCACCCAGCACGGTGACCAGGTCGGCAACCTGTGCGCCGACCTCAACGGGATGCCCGGCGGCGCCAAGCCGTTCCGCGACGGCGAGGACGCCGTGTCCCCGCTCTTCTGCGCGATGGCCGACACCGCCGAGCAGGAGGTCATGGAGGAGGAGGTGCCCTTCATGCAACTGGTGTCCAAGCGGCTCGTGCGCGACAACATGGGTTTCGGCAAGTTCACCGGCGGTATGGGCTACGAGATGATCGTCGCCTCCGAGGGCACCCCGCAGTGGGGCTTCATGACGGTGACGTCGGGGGCGAAGTTCTCGTCCATCTACGGCATGTACGGCGGCTACGGCTGTGGCACGTACCCGCTCGCGATGGTCAAGGGCACGAACGTCTACGAGCACATCCGGCGCGATCCGAAGATGTTCGACCTCTCGATCGAGAAGGTCATGAACGAGCGTCCCTTCGAGGATGGTCGCTACTCGACCTACCACATGGGGTTGCAGTTCGACATCGCCAAGGACGGCGAGCTCTACATGATCAGCCAGGGTGCGGGCGGTGGCTATGGCGATCCGCTCGAGCGCGACCCGGAGGCGGTCGTCAAGGACGCCGAGCTGGGCCGGATCAGTCAGAAGGTGGCCGAGGACCTGTTCAGTGTGGTCTACGACGCCGAGACGTTCCGGATCGACGGGGCCGCCACCGAGGCCGCCCGTGCGGCGGCGCGGCAGGCGCGGCTGGAACGCGGCAAGCCGTACGCGGAGTTCATCGAGGAGTTCGTCACTGCCGAGCCGCCGGCAGAGTTGCCGTACTACGGCTCGTGGGGCTCCGACACCGACGAGATCACCGCGACGGTCTACACGATCGACGGGCCAGAGCGCGTGGTCGCGCCGCTGGCGGAACTGCCGATCGTGATGATCCCGGACCGTCGCGAGGTCAGGATCGGCAAGCTCGAGGCCCGGATCGCCGAGCTGGAGGCCAAGCACGGCGAAACCGTGCAGCGCCTCACGTGACCTGGCCGGCCGCCCGGGGCGTCCTGCCCCGGGCGGCCGCTTCCGCTGTCCCTCAACCCCTTCAGGAGTTCGCATGCCCACCTCCTTGCAGTCCCTCACGGCGCAGGCGCCGACCGGTCGCCCGCGACCCGTCCTGTTCGACCACGACGACTACACCACCGTCGTCCTGCGGCAGGGATCGGCCATCCCGTGGTCGGACCTGGCGTTGCTGAGCGGTCACGTCGGCCAAGTCCACTCGTTGCTCGAACCCGACGCGGTGTGGGTCGACGTCGAGGCGTTCTACGACGCCGCGTTGCAGGACGCTCCCGCGTTGGTCGCTGCGCTCGCGGCCCGGTCGCGGACGGGGTACGCCCTGCGTGCCCTGCTGGCCGATCCCGAGCTCGTCGAGCGGCTGGCCCAGACGCTCGTGGTGCTGTCGGACGCGTGTCGGCGCCCCGTGGTGATCGACGTGCCCTCGCCGGCACGCTGGCTCTCGCGCGCGCACGCCGTGGCCGGGACACTTCTGGAGGAGGTCACCACCGACTCGGCCGACAGTGCGTCGATGTACCTCGCGGAATGGCTCGGCAAGCTCGGTTCGCCGAAGGTCGGACTCGTGCTGCTCGACGGTCGGGCCGCCGTCGGCGACGCGCGGCTGGAGGCCGACGAGGTGCTTGCCGACTACTCGTCGGTGCTCAATGTCGCGCACCACTACGGCTGGTCGGTCGCACTGCGCACCGAGGCAGGCGTCCAGGTTGGAGAGGGCGAGCCCTCGATCGGGGTGCTGCCGGAGCAGTGGTGGGCCGGCGGCAACGACGTGCCCGCCGGAGACGTGCTGCTCGGCACGATCCCACCCGACGCGGCGCCGGAGACCGTGCTCGACGAGATCGCGCGACTGCGCTGAAGGGGGACGGAACCATGGACAAGGTCGTCGTGAACGCCGCCACGGCCGTCGCCGACATCGGCGACTCGGTCACGCTCGCCTCGGGGGGCTTCGGCATCTGCGGCATCCCGGCCGTGCTGTTGCGCGCCCTGGCCGACCGCGGGAGCCGGGACCTGACGCTGGTGTCCAACAACTGCGGGATCGCCGGTGTGGGCAACTCGCTGCTGCTGGAGAACCGGCAGATCACCCGGTTGATCGCCTCGTACGTGGGCGAGAACAAGGAACTCGAGCGGCAGTACCTGACCGGGGAGGTCGAGATCGAGCTGACTCCTCAGGGAACCCTGGCCGAACGATTGCGGGCCGGCGGTGCCGGGATCGCCGCCTTCTACACGCAGACCGGGGTCGGCACGCTCGTCGCCGAGGGCGGACTGCCGCTGCGCCACGCCCCCGACGGCTCGGTCGCCCTGGCCTCACCTGCCAAGCCCACTGCCGAGTTCGGATGGGACGGCGGCACCTGCGAGTTCGTGCTGGAGACCGCGATCCGAGCCGACTTCGCACTCGTGCGCGCACGCCGTGGCGACCGGCACGGCAACCTCGTGTTCGCGCAGGCGGCGCGCAACTTCAACCCGCTGTGCGCGGTGTCGGCCAGGACCACGATCGTGGAGGTCGAGGAGCTGGTCGAGCCCGGTGAACTCGACCCCGACGAGATCCATCTGCCGGGGGTCTACGTCGACCGGGTCGTCGCGCTGACTCCGCAGCAGGCGGCCGACAAGGGAATCGAGCGGCGCACCGTGCGCCCGTCCGAAGGGAGTCGATGATGGCCTGGAGTCGCGACGAGATGGCCGCGCGGGCCGCGCGGGAGCTGCGTGACGGCGACTACGTCAACCTCGGGATCGGTCTGCCGACACTCGTGCCGAACCACGTGCCTGACGGTGTCGAGATCGTCCTGCAGTCGGAGAACGGCATCCTCGGCCTCGGCCCCTACCCGGTGGAGGGCCAGGAACATCCGGACCTCATCAACGCCGGGAAGGAGACCGTGACCACCCTGCGCGGTGCGAGCTTCT
>CAYXFT010000266.1:0-3652 GCA_964464335.1 uncultured Aeromicrobium sp. | reverse complement strand
AAGCGGCAGCCGCGCGTGCAGCCGCGGAAGATCTCGACGCTGTACCGCTCGTGCCGCTCGCCGAGACCGTCCACGAGCGGCTTCTTCGGGTACGGCCAGGCGTCGAGGTCCATCAGCGTGTGCTTCGCGACGCGGGTCGGCACGCCCGGACGGTTCGGCCGGACCGCGCCGATCTGGCCGGCGTCGTCGTAGGTAACGTCGTAGAACCTCGGCACGTAGACGCCACCGGAGGCCGCCAGCCGCGACAGCACCTCGTCGCGACCGCCCGGCCGGCCCTCGGCCTTCCACTCGCGCACGACCTCGCTGATCGCGAGCACGACCTCCTCGCCGTCGCCCATGACGGCGGCGTCGACGAAGTCGGCGATCGGCTCGGGGTTGAAGGCGCTGTGGCCACCGGCGAGCACGATCGGGTGGGAGTCGTCGCGGTCGACGGCGTGCAGCGGGATGCCCGCCAGGTCGAGCGCGGTCAGCAGGTTGGTGTACCCGAGCTCGGTCGAGAAGCTGATCCCGAACAGGTCGAACGCCCCGACCGGCCGGTGGCTGTCGACCGTGAACTGCGGGATGTCGTGCGCCCGCATCACCGCCTCCATGTCGGCCATCACCGCGTACGACCGCTCGGCGAGGATCCCCTCACGCTCGTTGAGGACCTCGTACAGGATCTGCACGCCCTGGTTCGGCAACCCGACCTCGTACGCGTCCGGGTACATCAGGGCCCAGCGGACGTCGGCCTCGTCCCAGTCCTTGACGGTCGAGTTCAGTTCGCCGCCGATGTACTGGATCGGCTTGGAGACTCCTGACAGCAGGGGTTCCAGGCGGGGGTACACGGAGTCGACGGGCATGACGTCAAGGATAGGCGAGGACTCCGGATCGTTCTCCCGCCGACGAGACGCGCGCGGGCAGATCGGCGTCAGTGCGCGGCGTCGTACAGGGCGACGAGATCGGCCCGGATGCGGCCACGCTCGGCGACCTCGTGCCCCTCGGCGCGCAACCATGCGCGGATCGCCGCCAGATCGTCCGGTCCGCGACCGGCGGGCTTGGCGGACGGGCGGGCTGCACCGACGCCGCGACCGACCGAACGACCGGCCGCCAGATAGGGCGCGAGCGCGGCGTACAACTCGTCGGACTCGGCGTTCGTCAGGTCGATCTCGTACGTCGCGCCCTCCAGCGCGAACCGGACCGTGCGCCCGGATCCGTCGACGAGTTCTTCACCGGACAGGTCGGACACCACGCGGACGATCGTTTCCTTGGCCATAGCGCGATCGTAGGCCCGTCGCGGCCGGTCGACCCGTTACTTCTTGACCGTGAGCGTCGGCAGGGCGGCCGTTGACGGCTCGAGGGTCGCGTTTCCGCCGTAGGTGACGGTGAGCTTGTGGGTGCCCGCGGCAAACGTGGGCAGCGTGAGCCTGACCGTCCCGGTGGCGCCCAGCGTCGCGGTCGCGAGCTTCTTGGAACCCTCGAGGACGGTCACGGTACCGGAGGTCGCGGCGACCCCGGTCGACGTCCGCACCGTGACGGACACGGTCGCCCTGGTCGTCGTCTTGATCGACGCGGCCGAGAGGGTCGAGGAGACCCGGGTGGGCTGCTGCACGACGAGCGTGCTCGCCGGGGCGGCCGAGGCGGTCTGGTAGGTGGAGCCGCGGTACTGCACGGCGACCTGGCGGTTGCCGGGAGCCAGGACCGGCAGACCGATCGTGACGACGCCCTTGCTCGCGGCCGTGAGGTTCGCCGACGCCACCTTGACGCCGTCCACGAGGGCCCAGACCTCGCCCGCGGTGGGCGCGACGCCGCGCGGGGTCGTGACCGTGGCCGTGACGGCGGTCTTCTCGGCGGAGATCACCGTCGCCTTCGCGAGAACCCCGCTGGTCACGGTCGGCTCGACGACCACGACCGCCTTCGCGGACGCCTTGGACCGCTTGACCGTGGGGCAACCCCAGTAGGTCGCCGTGATCGTGTGTCGACCCGCAGTCAGCGCCGGGAGGGTGACGGTGACCTTGCCCTTGTGGGTCTTCTTCAGCACCGGCGAGGCGACCCTGACGCCGTCGACGTAGACCGATACGGCGTTCGTCATGACGCGCCCGTCCGTGGCCTTCACCGCGACGGCGACCTTGGTGCGTGCGCCGGCGGCGAAGGTGGAGACCGCGGGCGTGACGGTGGTCGTCGATGCGATCGTCTTCGGCGGCTTCGTCACGACGACGCGGGCCGAACCACTCGTGGCCGCGCGGACCGTGGCGTTGCCGTCGAACACCGCCGAGATCCATTGCGTCCCGCGCTTCATCTTCGGGATCGTGACCTTCGCCGTCCCCTTCGCGGTCGCGGTCAGTGACGTCGTCGCGACGGTCACCCCGCCACGGCGCACCCGCAAGGTCCCGACGGGCGGTGCGCCGTCCCCGGTGGCGACCTTGACCGTGACCGTCGCCTTGATCGACGAGCTGACCTTGGCCGGGGCGCTGACCGTCACGGTGGACTCGACCGTGGGCTTCTGCGGAGCGACCGACGTCGAGACGTCCTTGAAGTGGATGAAGCGCTCGGGGTACCAGGAGTCGGTCGACTTGACCTTGTAGCGGCGGTAGACCTTCGAGGTGTAGCTGTCCTCGGAGAGGATCAGGTAGTCCTGCCCGACCTCCTCCACGTAGGCGACGTGGCTGGCGGCCTTCGACCACTGCGCGATGGCGCCGACGGCGGGACGCTGGTCGACCAGATACCCCAGCTTCTTGGCGTTCGTCGCCCAGTCGCGGGCGTTGCCCATGAGGATCCTGGGCTCGGGAACACCGGCCTTCTGCATGCGGT
Source organism: uncultured Aeromicrobium sp. (assembly GCA_964464335.1). Taxonomy (GTDB): domain Bacteria; phylum Actinomycetota; class Actinomycetes; order Propionibacteriales; family Nocardioidaceae; genus Aeromicrobium. The sequence goes on along the minus strand of CAYXFT010000266.1, from coordinate 865 downwards.
ACGCCGCGTAGTTCGTGCAGTTGTGGCCGCCGTACATGCGCCAGTGCATCTTCGACATGACCTTGGCGTAGCCGGAGGTGTCACAGGCGGCCACCTGGGCCGTGGTCTTGCCGCTGCAGATCAGGGTGAACGCTTGGGCCGACGTGGTGATCGAGGAGAGTCCGGCCATCACGAAAAGGCACAGAAGTCCCATCAGTCCCAATCGGCGCATGCGCGTCAGCCTAGGGCAGCGACACGCCGATGTGAACCTCAATCTGAACTTTAAGGTTTACATGTGTTAATGACACCGGTGTGGTTTTCTGCGCGGAATTTCGGGGCGGACGGCCCACCAGCACCTCACAGGAACAGCACAGGAAGAACTCAGACCGTCGACGCGGAAGTGGACGACACTGGAGGTCATGAGCGCCACCACGCCACTGACCCGAGTCGACGGCACGCCCCTGCGCGTGCTGGTCGTCGACGACGAGCCCAACATCGCCGAGCTCCTGCAGATGGCCCTGCGGTACGAGGGCTTCGACGTCCGCACCGCCGGCACCGGCCGCAAGGCGGTCGCGGCGGCGCGCGACTTCGGCCCGGACGCGATGATCCTGGACTGGATGCTGCCCGACTACGACGGCCTCGAGGTGCTCGGCAAGGTGCGCGCCTTCTCCCCCGACGTGCCGGTGATCTTCCTGACCGCACGCGACTCGGTCGAGGATCGCGTGGCGGGCCTGACCGCCGGCGGCGACGACTACGTCACCAAGCCGTTCAGTCTCGAGGAGGTCGTGGCGCGACTGCGCGGCATGCTGCGCCGGGCCGGCGGCCGCCGTCAGGTCGAGAGCCCGACACTCGTCGTCGGCGACCTCGCACTGGACGAGGACAGCCG
>CAYXFT010000265.1:0-3675 GCA_964464335.1 uncultured Aeromicrobium sp. | reverse complement strand
GCCGTCGCCGCCGACCTGACGGTGCACCGCTACTTCCACACCAACAACCTGTGGTTCGACCTGCACGCCCTGCGCGCCGAACTCGACCGCGTGTCCGGTGTGCTCGACCTGCCGCTGATCCGCAATGTCAAGACGGTCGATCCCAGCGACCCGACCAGCACCAAGGTCGTCCAGATCGAGTCGGCGATGGGGGCGGCGATCTCGGTGTTCGAGGGTGCCGAGGCGATCGAGGTCGATCGCGCGCGGTTCCTGCCGGTCAAGACCACCAACGACCTGTTGCTGCTGCGCTCCGACGTGTACGACGTGGGCCCGGACTACCAGATGCGCTCGCGTCTCGACGACGTCCCTGCGGTCGACCTCGACCCGCAGTACTTCAAGGCGATCGACGATTTCGACCGCCGACTGCCCTTCCCGGTGTCACTCGTGTACGCCACCTCGCTCACGGTGCGCGGCGACTGGAGCTTCGGCGAGGGCGTCGTGGTGCGCGGCGACGCCGTGCTCGAGGACCAGGGCGGGCCGCGCCACGTCGACTCCGGAACCGTCCTGTCGGGGAACTGAGGCCGTTCGGCGGTTAGGCTGACAGGCATGTCGTCCGGACAACTGCCCCCGCGGACGCGTCCGGTCAGCGTCGCTCCCGGTCGCCAGACCGTCGAGGACCACCTCGAGACGATCCTGCGCGGCGTCGGTCCGCTCGCGGCCTACGACCAGCCCGTCGTGGAATCGCTCGGTCTGACCCTCCACGAGGACGCCATCAGCGACCACGACCTCCCGCGTTTCTCCACCGCCGCCGTGGACGGGTACGCCGTCAGCGCACCGGACGTGGTGGCCGCCCGACCCGGCGAGCCGGTCGAACTGCCCGTGGTCGCCGAGATCGTGCCCGGACTGGGCAAGCCCTTCGCGATCAGTGGCGGCTCCTGCGTCCGCATCATGGCAGGCGCGCCCCTGCCGCGAGGCGCCGACGCCGTCGTCCCCCAGGAGGTCACCGACGGAGGCCGCTCGCGCGTCGCGATCAGCCGGGCGGTGCTCGCAGGCTCCGGGGTGCGGCATGCGGCAGAGGATCTGTCCCGCGGCGCGGTCGCGCTGCCCGAGGGTGCCGTGCTCGGTCCTCGGGAGATCGGACTGCTGGCCGCGATCGGCCGCGACCGCGTCCGGGCCCGCCCTCGCCCGCGCGTCGTGCTGCTGTCCACCGGCGCGGAGTTGCGCGAACCCGGTGCCCACCTCGATGCCGACTCCGTCCACGACGCGAACTCGTCCATGCTCGCCGCGGCGGTGCGCGATCTCGGCGCGATCGCCTATCGGGTCGGCGTGGTCGACGACGACCCGACGCACTTCAAGCGGGTGCTGTCCGACCAACTGGTGCGCGCCGACCTCGTCGTGACCACGGGCGGCATCACCGGCGACGAGCGTGCGCTGGTCAAGAAGACCCTGAGCGAGGTCGGCGAGGTCACCTTCTCCGCGGTCGCGATCACGCCCGGCGCGACCCATGGCTTCGGCCGGGTCTTCGACGAGCAGACGCCCGTCATCACCCTGCCCGGAGATCCCGTCTCGGCCTACATCGGCTTCGAGGTGTTCGTGGTGCCGGCGATCCGCCGGATGCTCGGCCGCACGCCCTACCGCCGTCCGCAGGTCCATGCGGTGCTCGCCGAGGACCTCACGTCCGACACGGGCGTGCGCGACTACCGGCTTGCGTTCTTCGAGGTCACCCACCGAGGCGCCAAGGTCACGCCGCTGCCACGCACCGGGCCCCATCTGGTCGGCGCCCTCGCCAAGGCCAATGCCCTGATCGTCGTGGGGGAGGACGAGAGCGCCCTGCACATGGGCGACACCGTCCGCACCCTCGTGCTGGACCGCAACTTCTGATGGCTCGCGGTTGGCCGGCGTCGGCCTCGGACGGGCTGGTGGGGATCCGTCCGCTGTCTCGCCGCGATGCCGGGACGTGGGCACGCCTGCGCCGTGAGAACCTCGAGTGGCTGTCGCCCTGGGAAGCCACCCTGCCGGCCGGCGAGGGCGGGCTGCCCGAGTCGTACGGCGCGACCATCGCGGGTCTGCGCCGCCGAGCCCGGGAGGGTTCGGCGATGCCGTTCGTGGTCACGTGGGCCGGCGACATGGTCGGTCAGGTGACGGTCAACGGCATCACCCGCGGGTCCGCGCTCTGGGGCAGCATCGGCTACTGGGTCGCGCGCAGTCACGCCGGTCGGGGGATCACGCCCACGGCGGTGGCACTCGTCACCGACCATCTGTTCACCAAGGCGGGTCTGCACCGGGTCGAGATCTCGATCCGCCCGGAGAACATCGCGAGTCTGCGGATCGTGGAGAAGCTCGGTTTCACCGAGATCGGGCTCGCACCGGGCTACCTGCACATCGCGGGGGACTGGCGCGACCACCGCGTCTTCCAGCTGCTGCGCGACGACGTGCCCGACGGATTGTTGCAGCGCCTTCGACGAGGTCGCACGGCGCGCTGACTCCCGCGGGCCCGCGGGCGGGCGGTTGGTGCTCCAGTGAACTCTGGTGCGACACACCGCTCCGGTCCCACGCTTCGGGACGCTCACGACCTACGGTTTCAATCGTGGAGGGTTCCAGCGGACTGATCGTCGCATTCGTCGTCGCCTTGTGGGCGGCGTACTTCGTGCCGCTCGTCCTGCGTCGCTACGACGAGGCGGGCAAGAACTCGTCGTTGGACCACGACAGCCCCAGCAGGCGGGTCGTGGAGCCGCGACGCACCGTGACGACCGAGCAGCGCGCCCATGCCGCCGCCGAGTCACGTCCGGCTCCGGTGACCGCGCCCGTCGCGCGTGCCGCCGCCCAGCCGGCCACTCCACCCATCGAGACTTCCCCCCGTGTCGACCGGACTTCTCCGGCGGTCGACACGCAGCGTCCGCGCGTCTCGCGCGAAACCGCCCGCATCGCGGCCCGACGTCGGCGCAACGTGCTGCTGACGCTCGTGGGCGTGCTGGCGGTCCTGTCGGCCCTGGCGATCGCCGCGGTCCTTCCGGTGTGGTCACCGGCCGTCGGTGTCGCCCTGATCGCCGGCTGGCTCGTCTTGTGCCGGGTGATGGTCCGCGGTGAACGCGGCATCGCCGGCACCGGCCAGCACCGCGTCAAGAATTCCCTCACCCGGGTCGGCCGGTCCCTCAAGGTCGTCCCGACAACCCTCGCCCGCGGCGCCGGCTGGGCCCTCGGTCGGGTCGGCGGTGCCGCAACGCCGCGCTCGACCGGCTCGGCCGCGGACGAGGAACTGACCGTCGTGGTCTCCGACCAGGTCGAGGACCACGACCCGCATCGCCGCAACGTCATGGAGACCGAGGCGCCGCTCGGTGCCGACGCCCTCGACGAGCAGCTGCAGATCGCGGTGCCCTCCGTGTCGGCGGCCAACGGCGAGCCGGTCTGGGACCCGTTGCCGGTCACCGTGCCGACGTACGTCACCAAGCCGCGCGCCGGCCGCACGGTCCGTACGATCGAGTTCGGCCAGCCCGGCGCCTGGACCTCGGGCCACGTCGAGGGCGAGCAGACCGAACTGCCCATCGACCGGACCGACGACGGCGACACCGGCACCGAGCGCCACGCGGTCGGGCACTGACGGTTCGCCGACCGCAGTGTGAGTCCGGGCGCGGGCTTTGCTAGTCTGGACCACGCACTCGGGGCATTGGCGCAGTTGGTAGCGCGCTTCGTTCGCAT
>CAYXFT010000264.1:0-3677 GCA_964464335.1 uncultured Aeromicrobium sp. | reverse complement strand
ACGGGGCCGCGGATGTCGTACAGGACATCCCTCAACTTCTCCGACTGGCGCACGAGTTCAGACATGCCCTCCATTGTGGCAGCGCCCCCGTCCCGATCGTGACCGGACCGGCAGGCCAATCGGCAACCGGTGGCCTCCCTGAACGCTGGCAGTGACGTTCGGGGGCAGTTCTCGCGCGAAAGTGCCCCCAAACGTCACTCCCAGCGGCGGCCGGGTGCCCACGACGGCCACCATGACGGCTTCTGCAGCGTCCAGTCGCGGCGGCTCGATGCCAGCGCGTCACGTCGAGCCATGACGATCCGGCGCACGAGCCGCGGAACGTCGCGGTGGTCCAGTGCGGTCGCTCGCACGACGACGAGACCCACCCGCTCGAACTTCTCCTCCCGCTCGTTGTCGTCCGCGTGGTGCTGTGCCTGTCGATGATGGGAACCGTCCGATTCGATCACCAGCCCGGCAGGCTCGTCGAGGAGGTCTGCCACCCCGAGGAGGTTCTCGAAGCGATCGAAGATCGGCACATTGACCAGCAGATTCGTCAGCCCCGCGTCGATCTGCGCCAGCAGCCGGGTCCGGGTCTCCCACGGCGAGAGGCTCCGCTCGGACCCGAGCGCGAGAGCACGCCGTGCCTGGACGATCCCGCGTGTCTTGCGATGCGAGTCCGCGACCTGCTCGACGGCCCGGATGGAGGTCCTCGGCTTCTGGGAGACGCGACTGACCGCCTTGTCGAGGGCGATGACGGCATGGCGCATCGTCGGTGCGAGCCGCATCTCGTCGTACACCGCCCTGGCCATCGACGTGACGCGCACACCGGCCATCTCGGAGATCTCGTGGTCCCAGACGGCCGCGCGGCAGGGTTCGACCATGTCGCGACGACGGAGTTGGGCCTTGGGCGGACAGTGGACCAGGGCAGGACGCAGTTCCTCCTCCGGCCCGAGCCCGTCGAACCAGTCGTTGCCTTGGAATCGCAGCGATGCCCAACCTCCGAGAGCGCACCCGCCCGACATCAGGGCAATCGCGTCCGCGACCCGCCCGTCTGCCTCGCCGGGGTCCTCGCCGGCGGGCCGCCACAACCCATGACCCCGCTGCTGCCAGGCCCGCCCTCTCAGTACGTCCTTGGTGACACCGTTCGCGACCTGATCGGCCGTCCGGCCGGTGCCGAAGTACGAATCCATACCCAGCATGCTGGCGCTGGTTCGGACTCGATCCACCGTTGTCCACACGTGAACCGTGGGAGTGACGTTCGGGGGCAGTTTTGATCAGAAACTGCCCTCAAACGTCACTGCCAGCGGTCAGGAAAGGTCGCGGACGAGGTCGAGGGAGCGCTGCAGGTCCGCCGGGTACGGGGACTCGTACTCGACCCACTCCCCGGACGACGGATGGGTGAAACCGAGTTTGACGGCGTGCAGCCACTGGCGGTCCAGGCCGACCTTCTTGGCCAAGACCGGGTCGGAGCCGTAGAGCGGGTCGCCGACGCACGGATGCTTGATCGCGGCCATGTGGACGCGGATCTGGTGGGTGCGGCCCGTCTCGAGCTTGATCGTCAGCAGCGACGCGTACCGGTGGGCTTCCAGCGTGTCGTAGTGCGTGATGCTGGGCCGGCCGTCGGCGCGCACCGTGAACTTGAAGTCGTGCTTGGGGTGGCGGGCGATCGGCGCGTCGATCGTGCCGGTGTGCGGATCGGGATGACCCTGCACCAGCGAGTGGTAGGTCTTCTCGACCGTCCGGTCCCGGAACGCCTGCTTCAGCACGGTGTAGGCGCGCTCGGACTTCGCGACGACCATGAGACCGCTCGTGCCGACGTCGAGGCGCTGGACGATTCCCTGACGCTCGGGAGCGCCGGACGTGGAGATGCGGATGCCGACCCCGGCGAGATGGCCCGAGACGGTCGGACCGTCCCAGCCGACTCCGGGATGGGCGGCGACGCCCACCGGCTTGTCGACGACCACGATGTCGTCGTCCTCGTGGATGATCGACATGCCCTCGACCTCGGTCGCCACGACGACGGCCTGACGCGGCGACGGGATCGTCGCCTCCAGCAGGGCGCCGGACTCGACCCGCTCGGACTTGATCGGCTTCTGGCCGTCGAGCAGCACGAGGCCGTCGGCGACGAGGTCGCCGGCGCGGGTCCGCGAGACACCGAAGAGTCGTGCGAGGGCCACGTCGACGCGTTCACCGGCGAGACCCTCGGGCACGTAGACACTGCGCTGGTCGACACTGCGCTGGTCGACACTGCGCTGGTCGCTCATGACTTCTCCTCCCGGGTTCCGTCGAAACGGTAGCCCTGCCACGAACGCACGATGATCACGACCGCCGCGAGGGTCAGTGCGATGTCGGCGACATTGCCCACGAAGAAGCCGGCATAGTCGATGAAATCGACGACGTGGCCGCGCAGGAAGGCGGGCTCACGGAACAGCCGGTCGATCAGGTTGCCGACCGCGCCGCCCAGGAACAGGCCCAGGCCGATCGCCCACCACGGGTCGCGCAGCCGCCGGGCCACCACGAGCAGCGTGACCGTCACCGCGATCGCGATGAGGCTCAGCACGATCGTGTAGCCGGCACCGGTGCCCAGCGCGGCGCCCGGGTTCAGGACGAAACGCAGGCTCAGCAGGTCACCGACGATCGCGATGGGGTCATGGCCGTCGAGGCGGCTCACGGCCCACCACTTGGTCAGTTGGTCGATCAGCAGGACGCCGACCGCGACCGCGGCGAAGAGCCCGACCCGCCGACGGCCGACAGGAGCGGAGAGGTCGGAATCAGGTTCCGTGGAGGAGCTCACGGTCCTCAGCGACGCTCCTCGCGGCGCTTGCAGTCCATGCACAGCGTCGCGCGCGGGAAGGCCATCAGGCGCATCTTGCCGATCGCCTCACCGCACACCTCGCAGACGCCGTAACTGCCGTCCTTGAGGCGGTCGAGCGCCTTCTCGGTCTGCATGAGCAGTTCGCGCTGGTTCGCGGCCAAGGACATCTCCGCATCGCGCTCCAGGCTGTTGGATCCGACGTCGGCCTGGTCGTTGCCGGCACCGTCGACCCCACCGGCGAGGAGGTCGTGCAAATCCTTGGCCGAGATGTCGAGTTCGGCACGCAACCGCTCGAGGTCCTCGGCGAGTTCGTCCTGCACGGACTTGGCCTCGGCAGCGGTCCAGGGCGTCTCGTCCGCACGCACTGCCAATGTGGTCTTGGGCATGCCCGGGACAGTAGACCGACCACGGAGTCACTGCAAGTCGCCCCACCGTAGAATCGACCGAGTGAGTCAGCCCGCCTCGAACGCCCCCGCATCCCGCCTCGCGCCGCCCGGTGATCAGCCCCTCGACTACCGGCCTGTCCCCGCGCATGTGGACCTGCCGGCGATGGAGCGCGAGATTCTCGACCTCTGGGCCGAGCAGGGCACGTTCGCCGCGTCGCTGGACACGCCGGACGAGGCGCCGCGATGGACCTTCTACGAGGGCCCGCCGACCGCCAACGGCACCCCGGGAACGCACCACGTCGAGGCGCGCGTCTTCAAGGACATCTTCCCGCGATTCCGCACGATGCAGGGCTTCCACGTCGACCGCAAGGCCGGCTGGGACTGCCACGGACTGCCCGTCGAGATCGCTGTCGAGAAGGAACTCGGCTTCAACGGCAAGCCCGACATCGAGGCCTACGGCATCGCCGAGTTCAACGCGAAGTGCCGCGAGTCCGTCC
>CAYXFT010000263.1:0-3735 GCA_964464335.1 uncultured Aeromicrobium sp. | reverse complement strand
CGGCGATCGCGGCCTTGAGCTGGGGCACCGACGCCGAGATGTTCGGCAGCTTGATGATGTTGGCCTCGGGCACCTTCACGAGGGCGCCGAGCTCGGCCAGGTCGTCGGGGATCCGCTGGTCCGCGGGCAACAGGTCGCTGAAGGCGGCGATGATGCGGCCGGAGAGGGAGATGTCCCGGGTCTCGACGTCGACCCCGGCCGTGGAGGCGAACGCCTCGATGATCGGCAGCAGGGAGTACGTCGCGAGTGCGGGGGCTTCGTCGGTGTGGGTGTAGATGATCGTCGAGTCCGTCACGCACCCGAATCTACCCTTCTCGGGTCCTGGCGGGATTCGTGGGCTCCGAGTCTCCCAAGGTACGATCCATTCTTGTTGTCCAGTTAGCCGGTTCACTATATGAACATGGTCGAGTTCCACCCCGCTCGCCGCCTACCGTGGCTACCCGAAGCACCAACCGGGTGCCCCGACCACGTCAGGAGACGCCGATGACTCGGCTCCGCCGCCACCGTTCCCTCACCGCCGTGAGCCTCCTGCTCTCGGCCGCACTCCTGGCCAGCTGCGCCCCGTCCGGTGACTCCGACTCCGACGACACCACCACCCTCAACCTCGTCGGCTTCGCCGTGCCGAAGGCGGGCAACAACGCCGCCCAAGCCGCGTTCGCCAAGACTCCCGAGGGTGAGGGCGTGACGTGGAAGGAGTCGTACGGAGCGTCCGGCGACCAGAGCCGCGCCGTCGCCGGCGGCCTCGACGCCGACTACGTGCACTTCTCGATCACGCCCGACGTGACCCGCCTCGTCGATGCCGGCCTCGTCGCCGACACGTGGGACGACGGCGACAACAAGGGCATCGTGACCGATTCCGTGGTCGTTCTGGTCGTCCGCGAGGGCAACCCGAAGAACATCCAGGGCTGGGACGATCTCATCAAGCCGGGCGTCGGCATCGTCACGCCGAACCCGGGCTCCTCGGGCGCCGCGCGCTGGAACATCCTCGCCGCATGGCAGCACGTCATCGCCGCCGGCGGCAGCCAGGCCGACGCCGAGGCGTACCTGACCAAGCTGTTCGCGAACGTCAAGGCACTGCCCGGCTCCGGTCGCGACGCCACCACCGCCTTCCAGGGCGGCACGGGCGACGTCCTCCTCTCCTACGAGAACGAGGCGATCCTGGCCCGCCAGGAGGGCGAGAAGATCGACTACGTCGTGCCCGACGACACCCTCCTGATCGAGAACCCGGCGGCCGTCCTCGAGGACGCCGATCCCGAGGCCCAGGACTTCCTGGACTTCGTGCTGACGCCCGAGGGCCAACAGGAGTACGTCTCGAAGGGCTTCCGTCCGCTCAGCACCGTCGAGGGCGTCGAGGTCGGCGAGGTCGAGGGCGCGAACGATCCCGCCAACCCGTTCCCGACGCCGGAGAAGCTGTTCACGATCGACGGCGACCTCGGTGGCTGGGAGGAAGTGAACACGAAGTTCTTCGATGAGGACAACGGCATCATCACCAAACTGTTGGCCGAGTCCGGGAAGTCATGACCGCCGATCTGCTCTCCACGCCGGTCGACCCGCCGCGCTCGCGGCGGGCCGGCCGGCGCACCACGCTCACCCGGGCCTCCGGCATCGGCCTCGGCCTGGCCCTGGTCTGGTTCAGCCTGCTCGTCCTGATCCCGCTGTGCCTGGTGATCATCAACGCCGCCGAGGGCGGCTGGGGCACGTTCTGGTCCGTCCTGACCAACCCCCAGACCGCCGCCGCGCTGCGACTGACGGTCCTGTCGTCCCTCGCGGTCACGGGCGTCAACGTCGTCATGGGCACGCTCATCGCGTGGGTTCTCGTGCGCGACGACTTCTGGGGCAAGCGCGCCCTCGAGGTCGTCATCGACATCCCCTTCGCCCTGCCGACGATCGTTGCGGGCCTGGTCCTGCTGAGCCTGTACGGCCCGACCAGCCCGCTCGGACTGCACGCCGCGAACACGTCGTGGTCGGTGTTCCTGGCCCTGCTGTTCGTGACGCTGCCGTTCATCGTGCGCACCGTCGAGCCCGTGCTGATGGAACTCGATCCCGAGGTCGAACAGGCCGCCGCCTCCTTGGGCGCGAGCCGCGCCACGACCGTCCGCCGGGTCCTGCTGCCGGCGCTCGCGCCCGCCATCACCGCCGGCGCCGCACTGTCCTTCGCTCGCGGGATCAGCGAGTACGGCTCGCTCGTGCTGCTCTCGGGCAACCTGCCGATGAAGACCGAGGTCGCCTCGGTGCGCATCCTGACCTACATCGAGAACGGCAACGAGGCCGCCGCCGCGTCGGTCGCGGTGATCCTGCTGCTCGTGGCGCTGGCCGCCATCGTGCTGCTGGAGATCTTGTCGCGGAAGGTGGCCAACCGTGAGTAGACACACGCTGTCGCCCCGCACCCCCGGCACGTACCTGCGCCGCGCCCTGGTCATCGCCTACCTCTTCCTCCTGGTCGTGTGGCCGCTGTCGCTGGTCGTCATCCACACGTTCGACGGCGGGCTGGTCAACCTGCGCGACGCCCTCAGTGACCCGTACGTCGTCTTCTCCCTGCAGATGACGCTGTACGTGGCCATCTGGGCCGTGGTGATCAACACCGTCTTCGGCGTCGGGGTCTCGCTGCTGCTGGTGCGGTACGAGTTCCCGGGCCGCCGCACGCTCTCGGCCCTCGTCGACCTGCCGCTGGCGGTCTCGCCGGTCGTGGTCGGCCTCGCGCTGCTGCTCGCCTACGGCGGCACCGACGGCCTGTTCGGCCCCGCTCTCGAGGACGCCGGTCTGCAGATCGCGTTCGCCCCCGCCGGCATGATCCTGGCCACCGCGTTCATCTGTCTGCCCCTGGTGATCCGCGAGATCGTCCCGGTGCTGCAGGAGATCGGCACCGACCAGGAGGTTGCCGCGCGCAGCCTCGGTGCCGGCGGCTGGCAGACCTTCCGCCGCATCACCCTGCCGTCGATCAAATGGGCTCTCGTGTACGGCGTCGTGCTGAGCATGGCGCGCGCCCTGGGCGAGTTCGGCGCCGTGAAGATCATCTCGGGCAACCTCATCGGCCAGACCCAGACCGCCACGCTGGTCGTCGAGCAGAAGTACCAGGACTTCGAACAGGGCACCGCCTACGCGACCAGTTTCCTGCTGGCCCTGATCGCCGTCGCCGCCATCGTCGTCGTGGCCTTCCTCCGTCCGTCCCACTCCACCGATCAGGAGACCTCGCGATGAGCATCGAGATCACCGGCGTCACCAAGCGCTTCGGCGACTTCGTCGCCCTGGAGGACATCGACCTCAAGATCCCCACCGGTCAGTTGACCGCCCTGCTCGGCCCCAGTGGCGGTGGCAAGTCGACGCTGTTGCGGATCGTCGCCGGCCTCGACTCCGCCGACGCGGGCAGCGTCGTGATCGAGGGTCGCGACACTACCGACATTCCGGCGCAGAAGCGCAACGTCGGCTTCGTGTTCCAGCACTATGCGGCGTTCAAGCACATGACCGTGGCCAAGAACGTCGCGTTCGGGCTGGAGATCCGCAAGCGCCCCAAGGCCGAGATCGCCGCGAAGGTCGACGAACTGCTCGAGCTGGTCCACCTGTCGCAGTTCCGCGACCGGCTCCCGTCCCAGCTGTCCGGCGGCCAGCGTCAGCGCATGGCCCTGGCTCGCGCCCTCGCGATCGAACCCAGCGTGCTGCTGCTGGACGAGCCGTTCGGCGCCCTCGACGCGAAGGTCCGCAAGGAGCTGCGCGACTGGCTGCGCCGCCTGCACGACG
>CAYXFT010000262.1:856-3743 GCA_964464335.1 uncultured Aeromicrobium sp. | reverse complement strand
ATCTCCTCGTGCCAGATGTGGCGCTGGAGCTGGGTCCAGTCCTTGCCACCCCACTCGACGGGCCACCCCGGGACCGCCAGGCCGCCGGCGTTGAGCGCCTGCTGTGAGCGGACGATCTGGTCGCGGGTGATGTCGCCGTGGTTGATGACGGTGTCACGGATGTCCTGCGGCACCTGGGTGGTGAAGAACTCCCGCATCTCTTCGCGGAAAGCCTGGTCCTCGGCGGACAACTGAAGTCTCATGGGTGCCCCTTCGCACACTAAGCGCTTGCTTAGTGATCCACGGTACGCCACGGGGCCACCTCGACACCAGTCCTGTCACCGAGGCGTCAGTCACGGCGGCGACGACTGCGCGCCCGGAAGGGCCCGACGAGGCGCGGCCCGGCGAGCCGGCGCTCGAGCCGACGGGTCTCGCGACCGAGGGGTTGGGCGACGTACTCGCCCAGGATCACGCCCGCCGCGAGGGCCAGCGCGACGGCGACCGCGGTGATGCCGGCGAAGACGCCAGAGAGGTTCTCCTCGGCCAGTTGCGCCAGGGCGAGGTAGACGGTCAGGCCCGGCAGGAGCGGCACGATCGCCGAGACCACGATGACCAGAGCCGGGATCCGCAGCCACTGGGACACGGGGTAACTCACGATGCCGATCAGGACCGCGACGAGTCCCGCCGACCACGGCCGGTCCATGCCGTTCTGGGTCAGCGTCGCCGAGAGCGCGCCCGCGCCCGCCGCGATCGCCGCGATCCCGGGCACGACCGGCCACGGCGCGTACGACTGCACCGCGAACCCGGCCGCCGCGAGGCCCGCGCCCACCGTGACGAAGGGCAGGTGCGACAGGTCGGGCAGGCTCGCCCCGGAGCCGAGGTCGACACCGAGCATCCGGCCGACCATGAGCCCACCGCTGACGCCCGCGACGATGCCCGCGGTCGCGAGCAGCACCTCGAGCAGGCGCGCGACGGCCGTCAGGTGGTAGCCCGAGAGTGCGTCCTGGATCGCGCCCATGAGGCCCAGACCGGCCAGCAGGACGACGATGTTCGAGGCGATGACGAGCGAGGGCGGCGCGGGCAGGGACAACGCCGCCGCCGACACCGCGATGAGCGAGCCGCACAGCCCGCCGACGACCTGGATGTAGAAGTCGGGCAGCCGACGCACCTCCATCGGCCGGCGCAGCAACTCGATCGCGACCGCCGCGAGGAACGCGATGGCCGTGACGGCGGCATTGCCGCCGAGCATCATCGCGACGCCCGCACCGACCAGCCCGGACCCGCCGACGACGAGCCACCGGGGACGCGCGTGGCCGCCGGTGACGATCGCGGACAGCCGCCGCCGCGCCTCGTCGAGGTCGATCTCGTCCGAGAGCAGGTCCGCCACGAGGCGGTCGACCGCGGTGACGTCCTCGAAATCGGTCTCGCGTCGGGTCACGTTGCGGCGCAGGACCAGCGGGGGCTCGTCCAGTTCCTGGTCGTGGATCATCGTCAGCATGATGTAGGTGACGTCGACGTAGGTGCCGCGCAGCCCGAGGTGGTGGCAGATCGACGACATCGTCGCCGCGACGTCGGCGGCCCCGGCGCCGTTGGACAGCAGCATCTCCCCCGCCCGCAGGGCGAGGTCCATGATTCGCAGAGTGTGGGGTGCCGACGACGTCACCTGCCTATTGTGGTCACGCAACCGAGCGGCGCGACGGAGGAACCATGGGCGAGTGGATCGAGGACATCCTCGGCGATCCGTATGAACGACGCACGATCGAGTTGGGCGACGATCCCGACGGCGAGGGCACGGTGACCGCGACTCTCGTGCGACGCCGAGTCGACGGCGAGCCCCGGAGGGCCGTGATCTACGTCCACGGATTCACCGACTACTTCTTCCAGACCGAGCTGGCGCAGTTCTACGCCGACCGCGGGTACGCGTTCTACTCGCTCGACCTGCGCAAGTGCGGCCGGTCGCTCGGCACGGACCACACGCCGCACTACGTCTCCGACCTCGCCCTGTACGACGCCGAGCTGACCGAGGCCCTGCGCATCGTCCGCTCCGAGGTGCCCGACGTGCCGGTCGTGCTGTCGGGGCACTCGACCGGTGGCCTGATCGTGCCGTTGTGGCTCGACCGGATGAACCTCCTACCGGGCGGCACCCGCGCCCGGGGCATCGCCGGGCTCGTCCTGAACAGCCCGTGGTTCGACCTGCAGGGCCCGCCGGTCATGCGCTCGGTCGGCACCCAGGTCATCCGCGGCGTCTCGAAGGTCCGCGCCAAGACGCCCATGAAGCTGCCGTTCACCGACGCCTACGGGGTCAGCCTGCACGTGTCCGAGGGCGGCCTGTGGGACTACGACATCGCCTGGAAGCCGCTGCAGGGGTTCCCCGTCACGTACGGCTGGCTCAACGCCGTGCGTCGCGGCCACGCCGAACTGCACCGCGGACTCGACGTCGGCGTCCCATCGCTCGTCCTGCGGTCGCACCGCACGTGGTTCAGCGGCAAGCACCACGGCAAGACCGACACGAGCGACGCGGTGCTCGACGTCACCCAGATTGCCCGCTGGTCGGGCTGTCTCGGCGATGCCGTCACGTCGCTGCCGATCCACAATGCCCGCCACGACGTCTACCTGTCGAACGACGAGCCCCGCGCCGAGGCCTACGAGCTCACCGGCGAGTGGCTCGACCGCTGGATCCCGTGACCGGCTCCCCCTCCCGCGTCCCGCGGGCGCGATCTGTAGCGGTATCCACCGCGGATCGGACTCATGGCGGCAATTCGCGTGGATAACGCTACACATCCGGCGGGGCGGAGCCTCGCGACCCGGACGATCGGCTTCGACCTGGACATGACGCTGATCGACTCGCGGCCCGGGATCGGGGCGGTCTACGAGGAGCTCTCACGCCAGACCGGCGTCTTTGTCGACG
>CAYXFT010000262.1:0-846 GCA_964464335.1 uncultured Aeromicrobium sp. | reverse complement strand
ATGTTGCTCGCCCCGCTCGGCGACTCCGTGAACCGGTTGGTCTCGGTGAAGCCCAGCACCCCTCCGACCACGTACACCTTGTCGACGTCGACCTGGTGACTTCGCGGCTGGGCCCGCCGCTGACGTGGGAGCTGGCGCACTGGTTCCCCGCCGACGCCGTGCCCGAGATGGCCGACCGGTACCGGGCGATGTACCCCGAGATCGCGATTCCCCGCGTGGTCGCTCTGCCCGGTGCGATCGAAGCGCTGGCCGCTGCCGGGGAACTGGGCCGCGCGATGGTGCTCACCGCCAAGGCTGCCGCCAATGCCGCACTGCACCTCGAGGCGCTCGGGCTGCCGTGCGACCTGCTGGTCGGCGATGCTTGGCGCGAGCAGAAGGCCGAGGTGCTCGTCCGCGAGGCGGCCGACACGTACGTCGGTGATCACATCCACGACATGGACGCCGCCCGGATCGCCGGCATCCGGGGGATCGGCGTGGCCACCGGACCCTGCTCCGCCGAGGAGTTGCGCGCCGCCGGCGCCGACCCGGCGGTCACGTCGCTGCACTCCGTGCCGGACCTCCTCGCCGGGTGATCCCGTCGACACTGACGGGTGTCCGAGTCGCC
Organism: uncultured Aeromicrobium sp.; assembly: GCA_964464335.1. Lineage (GTDB taxonomy): Bacteria > Actinomycetota > Actinomycetes > Propionibacteriales > Nocardioidaceae > Aeromicrobium. The sequence continues at coordinate 242 of CAYXFT010000262.1, read as the reverse complement.
GTCTAGGGTGGTCACCGTGGATGCACCCCTGGCCCTGTACCGCCGCTATCGGCCCGAGACGTTCGCCGAGGTCATCGGCCAGGACCACGTCACCGAACCGCTGCGGCATGCGCTGGCCAACAACCGGGTCAACCACGCGTACCTGTTCAGTGGCCCGCGCGGCTGTGGCAAGACCACCAGCGCAAGAATCCTGGCCCGCGCGCTCAACTGCGAGAAGGCGCCGATCTCCGATCCGTGCGGCG
>CAYXFT010000261.1:0-3798 GCA_964464335.1 uncultured Aeromicrobium sp. | reverse complement strand
CGCCATGCTCGCCAAGATGCGCAACATCGGCGAGGCGTGCACGGCGGCGAACCGCTTCATCGTGCACGAGTCCGTCGCCGACGAGTTCTCCCGCCGATTCGCCGCGCGGATGGCCGAGACCGAGGTCGGGCCGCTCGTGGAGGAGAAGCAGCGCGCGAAGGTCGCCGAGTTGGTCGAGGACGCGAAGGCCAGGGGTGCCGAGGTGCTCACCGGCGGTGAGATCCCCGAGGGCCCCGGCTACTTCTACCCGCCGACGGTGCTGACCGAGGTGCCGGCCGACGCCAAGCTCTGGCAGGAGGAGATCTTCGGACCCGTCGCCCCGATCTTCACGTTCACCGACGACGACGAGGCCCTGCGGATGGCCAACGACACCGAGTACGGCCTCGTCGCGTATGCCTTCACCGAGAGCTACTCGCGGGCGATCAAGGTCTACGAGGGCCTCGAGACCGGGATGGTCGGCATCAACCAGGGCATCGTCTCGAACCCGGCGGCCCCGTTCGGCGGCATGAAGTCCTCGGGCTTCGGTCGCGAGGGTGGCGCCGAGGGCATCGAGGAGTACCTTGAGACGAAGTACGTCGGCCTGGCCCTCTGACCACCTGCCGCGCGAGCGCGTGGTCCGGCTCCATGCCAGCGCGTCACGGACCAGGCAGCCGATCGGGATCACGTGAACTCCGTCGGGTCGGCGCCCGCCCGCGTGCTCCTCGTCCGCGCCGAGGAGGTCGGGCCAGCCGCCGATGACAATGCGCTCGAACAGGCTCATCGGGCGCATCGTCATGACGGAGAACCGTCCGGCGCCGTTCTCGCGGATCCAAGGCCACCTGTGCGCGGGCCGCCGGATCTTCGTCGAGCCGCCTGACGCGCGGCCCGTGGCGTCAGGAGCCGTGGGCGATGTCCCGGGGTTGGGGGTTCGCCGTGACACGGCCGAGGAATGCGTCGGGATCCTCCTGACCGCGCGGCTCGAATGGGGTCACCGAGATCGAGATGCCGAGGTCATCGACGTCGACGCGCATCGGGATCGCGGCGCCCGGCGGGTTGTCGCGCACGACGGCGACGAAGGCACGCGCGTTCAGGCGTGCCCACTCCAGGTCGGGCCACCCCAGTTCGGCGCTGCGGGCCTCCAGACGTCGGGCGACCAAGAACATCAGGTCGTCCGGCCGGGTGTTGCGGCGTCCGTGGACGTCGACTCGCAGCACCCGGTCGCCGTCGACCGCCGCGGCGCGGACATGGTCGACGGCTGCACGACGACCAAGGGTCTGGGTCGAGGGATCGTGGCCCTCGATCTCGCCCGAGACCGTCGGGAACGGTGAGCTGGTGAGGGACGATCCGGTGGGCCGGAACATCAGGACGTAGTCGCGGTCCCGGGCGAGCGGGTCAACCGGATGCACCGTCAGTTCGGTGCGCAGCGTGCCGCCCGCGATCTCCAGGTCGGCGATCCGACGGTCGCGCAGGGATGCGAGGCCGAGCGCGTCCGCGAGGTGGAGACCGCGTTCGGCGTCGTGTCCGCGCAGCCGCAGCAACGCCGCCCCGGGCCCGTTCCAGTCCACCAGTTCCCCCTCGTCGTTCGAGACGAACACGAAGACGCCGATCGTGTCGAGCAGCCGGTCGGCCGGCGTCGCGATGCGGTCCCATTCGTTGGCGTTCCGGCTGATCCACACGGCGATCAGGACGAAGGGCACGGAGACGATGCTGGTGACCGCGGGGACCGTGCTGACGAGGATCAGGATCACGACCGCGTCGACCTGGATGAGCCGGACCGCGACCCGCACGTGCCGCGACGGGTCGTTCTGGCGTTGCGTGAACAGCGACACGCAGGCGACGAGGTTGGCGAAGCCGTAGGCCAGATGCACCGCGTACAGCACGCCGCTGCGGAAGTTGTCCGGTGCCAGGCCCACACCGGCACTGGCGAGAACGAGTACGACGACGGGGAAGCCGACGAGCGCAGCGATCAGGTACGAGGGCATGCGCCAGCGCGGCAGGACCAGGCGGGCCGCGATCAGGAACACGAGCAGTCCCGCGATCTCGGCGAGCACGAGAAGGATGGCATTGGCGAGACTGGGCGCCGTGTCGTCGAGGTCGACGAGGAAGCGCCAGAGATTCCACGCGCAGACCGCGGCCGCCAACCCCAGCGTGAGCGCGGCCAATCCCGGTCGGCGGAACCGGACACCGAGCATCGATGCGGCAGCGAGCACGGCGGCCGCGAGGTACGCGGCTCTCATGGCGGCCATTGTGGCAGCAGGAAGCGCCAGACCTCCAGCACCAGATTCTTCGCCGGTACCGCCAGGACGGCGAGTCAGAGGCTGACGTCGGCGCGCAGGAGGCCGAGGGCGCCCGCCGGGGCGGGACCGGTCGCGCGCCGGCTGGCGAACTGTTCGCGGTAGAGGCGGGCGTACAACCCGTCCTCGTCGGCCAGCAGTTCGTCGTGGGTGCCCTGCTCGACGAGGCGTCCGTCGACGAGACCGAAGATGACGTCGGCGTTGTGGATCGTGCTGAGCCGGTGCGCGATCGCGAGGGTCGTGCGGCCGGTCGTCGCACGCTCGAGGGCCTCTTGCACGAGTCGTTCCGTCTCGTTGTCGAGCGCGCTGGTGGCCTCGTCCAAGATCAGGATGCGCGGGTTCTTCAACAGCACGCGCGCGATGGCGATGCGCTGCTTCTCACCGCCGGACAGCCGGTATCCGCGCTCTCCGGTGACGGTGTCGTAGCCCTCCGGAAAGCTCATGATCCGGTCGTGGATGTTCGCGTCCCGCGCCGCCTGCACGATCTCGTCGGGGGTCGCGCCGGGCTTGGCGTAGGCGATGTTGTCGCGGATCGTGCCGTGGAACAGGTAGGGCTCCTGCGTCACCATGCCCACGCAGTCGGCCAGCGAGGACAGGGCGATGTCCCGTACGTCGATGCCGTCGATCAGCACCTGACCGCGGCTGACGTCGTAGAACCGGGGCACCAGGTACGTGGCGGTCGTCTTGCCCGATCCCGAGGGGCCGACGATCGCGGCCAGCTGGCCGGGACCGATCCGCAGGCTCAGGTCGGTGAGGGTCCAGGCCTCCTCGTCCGCGGTGGACACGGCGTCGATCGGGCCGGACGAGTCGCCGAACCGTTCGGTGTCCGCGTCGCCGGTCAGCGACCGCGGCTCGGGGTACCGGAACGAGACGTCGCGGAACTCGATCTCACCGCGCAAGGCAGTCGGGACCACCCGCCGGGCTCCCGGACGGTCGACGATCGCGGGCTCGAGGTCGAGGTACTCGAAGATCCGGCGGAACAGGGCCAGCGAGGTCTGGACGTCGAGCGAGACCCGCATCAGTTGCAGGAGCGGCATCTGCAGGCGGGCCTGCACGGTGGTGAACGCGACGAGCGTCCCGGCGGTGAGGGTGTCCGACTCGCCGGGCAGCCGGCCGGCCAGGATGAACCCGGCGAACAGGTAGATGATCGCGGGCGTGATGGCGAAGAACGTCTGGACGGTCGCGAAGAACAGCCGGCCGGTCATCGCCTGCTCCACCTGCAGCTTGGTCTGCTCGAGGTTCGCCCGCCGGTAGCGCTGGGCCTCGGACTCGCTGCGGTTGAAGACCTTCGACAGCAAGATCCCCGAGACGCTGAGCGACTCCTCGGTGATCGCGGTCATGTCGGACAGGTTCTCCTGCGTGCGGCGCGCCAACGCCTGCCGCCGCTTGCCCACCTTGAGCTGCAACCAGATGAACAACGGCATCAGGATCAGCGTCAGCACGGTCAACTCCCACGACAGGATCACCATCGAGATGAATGCCGCCGTGACGGTGACCGTGTTCTGCAGGATCGACGTGGCCGTGT
>CAYXFT010000260.1:0-3802 GCA_964464335.1 uncultured Aeromicrobium sp. | reverse complement strand
CGACCGCGACTCCGAGTACGGGTAGGACTTGCTGGTCGTGTAGCCGTCGACGATCCAGACGATCTTGCCGTCGACGACCGCCGGGTACGTGTCACCGTCGAGCGTCAGCCACGGCGCGACCTTGTGGACGCGGTCACGCGGGTGACGGTCGTAGATGATCTTGGAGTTCTCGTTGACCCGGTCCGACAGCACGATCTTGGGCTCGGCGAACTTGAAGGCGAACAACACCTGGCGCATCGTGCTGCCCATGTCGACGCCGCCCTTGCCGTCGTACGTGTTGGCCGAGGTGTCGCCGGTCCCGGAGTCGTCCGTCGAACCGCCGCCGCGCGGGGTGTCGACCTCGATCGGTTCGGCGCCGTCGGGCCGGCCCACGATCGAGTAGCTGGGCGACTTCTCGCCGAAGTAGATCCGCGGGGCGTTCTCGAACTCGATCTGGCCCTCCGGCGGGATGTCCTTGACGACCCAGACCGGCTCGCCCTGCGGACCCCGCTTGTTGCCGTAGGCGGCGATCACGCCGTAACCGTGGGTGTACACGGTGTGGTCGTTCGACCACGTGCGCTGGGACTCCTGCAGGCCGTCGAGGTCGACCTCGCGGGCCGCGATGATGACGTCCTGCGGCTGGGGGTCGTCGCCGATCGCGTAACGGTCGACGTCGAGCGTCGACTGCACCGTGTAGTAGCCGCGCACCTGCTGCAACTGCGTGAACGCCGGCGAGATGAGCGTCGGGTCCAGCAGTCGCGTGCTGACCCGCGACTCGGCCGAGGCATTGAGTTCCTGCGGCGTCAGTTCGGTCTTGGCCGAGTAGTCCTCGGTCTCGACGTCGTCGACCCCGTAGGCCGCCCGGGTGCCGTTGATGTTCTCTGCGAGATAGGGCCCCTCGCGGTCCGGCTCGGACGGATCGACCTGGAAGCGCTGCATGATCGCCGGCCACAGCGTGCCGATCAACAGCGACGTGATGAACCACAGCGCCAGCCCGATCAGCGGGAGCGTCCACGACCGCAGGAAGATCGTCGAGAAGAACATCAGCGCGCACAGGATCGCGACGGCGATGAGGATGTTCTTGCTGGGGATCCGGGCGTTGGCGTCGGTGTACCCGATGCCGTCGAAGAGGCCGTCGGTGCCGACCGCCATCGCATACCGGTCGAGCCAGTACGAGGCGGCCCGCACGAGCATCGCCAGGCCCGCCAGCACCGCGACCTGGACCTGGGCGGCACGACTGAACTGCGGGCCGCGACCGGAGAAGCGGATCCCGCCGAACACGTACTGCACGAACGCGACGGCCACCAGCGTGACCAGCAGCAGACCGAACAGGAACGACACGAGGAACTGCAGCCACGGCAGGTCGAAGACGTAGAAGCCGATGTCCTTGCCGAAGTGCGGGTCCTTCTGGCCGAACGGCGTGCCGTGGCGCCACAACTGGAACAGTTCCCAGCGGCTGCTGCCGATGATGCCGGCGAAGAACGCCACGAGCGCCGTGAGGACCCACCAGGCCGGCTTGACGACGGGCGTCAACGCGAGCCGGTACCGGGCCGCAGGATCGTCGCGGCGCAGTCCGAGCGGGTTGGGCCGGTGACGGTGGGCGAGCCACAGGTTGACGCCGATCGCGGCACCGGCGAGCACGGCGAAGCCGATGAACATCAAGGCCCGCGTCGTCAGGACCTTGGTGAAGACGCCTTGGAAGTCGACCGACCCGTACCAGAGCCGCTCGGTCCACAGGTTGACGAAGACCGAGCCGAAGATCAACAGCAGGGCGAGCGTGACGAACGTCGGGATCAGCACGCGCCGACGTCGGCTGGAACCCGGGGAGGGTTCACGTCGCGGGGGGATCGATCCGAAAATGTCGCTCACGGTGCTCCTGGCTCACTGGCGTGGGTCTGGTGGCGTCAGCCTACGGGGTGACCCACACCACGCGTCCCGCGTGCATCATTCGACGTCGTCTGCGAGGGTCTCGCGCATCGCGGCGACGAGTCCCGGGAGCAGGCCGGGGCCCTCGATGAGGGGCGAGTCCTGGGGCACCCGTGGACGCACCACGGCATGCTCGGTGCCGTCGCGCAGCACCGCCGCGACGATGCGCATCTCCTGACGGTCCGGGTGCGCGGCGGCGTACTCGGCGGCCGCCGCGGGATCGTCCGGCAGGTCGGCCTCGGCCTGCGTCGGCAGGGTGAGGCGCTCCATCACCACGGCGCAGCCGTCGACCTCGCCGGGCCAGCCGATCTCGGTCAGCAGCTCCTCGACCTCGCGGCCGGGCGGCAACTCCTGCTCGATCGGCGTGTACGAGTCGGGCGCGCCCAACTGGTCGGTCAGTTCGGGCTGGGCCTCGAGCAGTTGGGAGGTCAGGACGAGGGCGAACAGTCGCGGCGGCTGGTCCCAGCCGCCGTCACCGACGTGCGCCTCGATCTCGAGCGCTGCCTGCCGCACGGGCGAGTCCTCGCCCACTCCGTCACCGGTCACTTCGAGCATGAGGTCACCTTCGCATCGGGGTCCTTCGCGAGCGCGGAGATCGCGTCGATCGCGTCCTGCAGCTGCGCCACCTTGACGATCGTCATGTCGAAGTCGCCACCGCTCATCGCCTCCTGACAGTTGTCGGCCGGGACGAGGAAGATGTCCGCACCCGCAGCGGCCGCTCCCGCCATCTTCTGCCGCACGCCGCCGATGGACCCCACCGTGCCCTCGGGATCGATCGTGCCCGTTCCGGCGACGTGCTGCCCGCCGGTGAGGGCGCCGGGGGTGAGTTCGTCGTAGATCGCCAGCGCGAACATCGTGCCGGCGCTGGGTCCGCCGACGCGGTCGCCGATGTGGTTCTCGACGTCGATCGGGAACTCGAAGCCCGTGCCGACCGAGATGCCCACCCGCGCCCGGTCGGGGTCGTCGTCCATCGCCGTCGTGGTGATGGTGGCGGCGCCGGGCTTGCCGTCGCGGACGTAGCCGATCGTGACCTTCTCGCCCGGCTCGTGCGCACCGATCAGGTCGGCGACCTCGGACTGCTCGGTCACCTCGGTGCCGTCGACCGACGTGATCTGGTCGCCCACCTCGAGCTTGCCGGCTGCCGGGCCGTCCTCGGCGACCGCGGCGACCTGGGGCACCTCGGTGACCTCGTACCCCGCCGCGCGCATGCCCGCCGCCTTGGAGGCATCCTGCGAACTGGCCAGTTGCGCCGCGCCCTCGGCCTGCGACTGCGCGTTCGTCTGGTTGTCCGGATACAGGAAGTCGTGCGGGACGACCGCCACGTTCGGGTTGATCCAGCCCTGGACCGCCGCCACGAGCGACATGGTGGACTCGGCGCGGGTGACCGAGACGGTCGTGAAGTCGAGCTGGCCGTCGGTGGGGTAGGTCTTCACGTCGTCGCCGAACGTCAGCATCGGTTCACCGCCGATCTCGCCCAGGGTGTTGAACACCGGTCCGGGCCGCATCGTGACGTACGGAACGGGCAGGAACGACAGCAGGCACGTCAGCAGCACGAGGATCGAGACCGAGACGGTCAGCGTGAGGTTGCGGCGACTCAGCCGCAGGGGGTTCGACACACCGACACCCTAGAACCCCGCCCCCACACCGACGGCGACCGAGCGCCCTCGCCCTCTCCTCGGGTCAGGGGCGACGGCCTAGTCTTGATGCATGGCCGAGGTACCTGAGGAAGACCCGCAGAACCCGTTCAAGGGCACGCCCCTGGAGGCGCTGTTCGGACAGATGGCCGGAGGCGGTTTCGACCTCGGCCAGATGATGTCGCAGATGCAGCGCATGTTCGAGCCGCACGAGGGCACCGTGAACTACGCACTCGCCACCGACGTCGCGCGCCACACCGTGG
>CAYXFT010000259.1:247-3876 GCA_964464335.1 uncultured Aeromicrobium sp. | reverse complement strand
GACCCGGCGATGCGTGGCTGGCTCAACGACGTCCGCTCCTACCTGCCGCCGGTCAAGCTCGGCGCGGTCATGCGCGCCTCGGTCACCGGCACCGTCACCGCCTCGAACCACCCCGAGTTCTCCGTCGGCGACGCGGTCACCGGATCGCTGGGCGTCACCGAGTACGCGATCAGTGACGGCACCGGCGTGCAGAAGATCGACACGTCCGTCGCCGGCCCCGCCACCTGGCTCGGCGCGCTCGGCATGCCCGGCCTGACCGCCTACCACGGCCTGCACGAAGTCGGCGAGATGAAGGAGGGCGACACCGTCGTCATCTCCGCCGCCGCCGGCGCCGTCGGCAGCGTCGCCGGACAGATCGCCAAAGCCAAGGGCTGCACCGTCATCGGCATCGCCGGCGGCCCCGACAAATGCGCTTGGCTCACCGAGCTCGGGTTCGACCACACCATCGACTACAAGAACGAGAACGTCCTCAAGCGGCTGCGCGAACTCGCCCCCCAGGGCATCGACGTGTACTTCGACAACGTCGGCGGAGACATCCTCGACGCCGCCCTCGCGAACCTGCGCCGCGGCGCGCGAGTGATCATCTGCGGCGCGATCTCGACGTACAACGACGAGAACCTCGCACCGGGACCCGCCCGATACATGTCGCTGCTGGTGTTCCGAGCGAAGATGCAAGGCTTCCTCGTCTTCGACTACCCCGACAAGGACACCGCCGCGATCACCGACATCACCTCGCTGATCAACGACGGACGACTCATCGCCCGCGAAACCATCATCGACGGCACCGTCACCGACTTCGGCGACACCCTCCTCAAACTCTTCCGCGGAGAGAACACCGGCAAACTCGTCCTCAAGATCGCCTGAAGACCGGCCATGCGCCATGGTGGGGCTCACCACTCGGCGTGCCTGCTCAGGCGCGCTTGGAGCCGTCGGCGGGAACGCCGAGGGCGTTGAGCCACAATCGGGCGGCCGTCTCGGCCATGAGACCGACATCCCAGTCCTGCTCCAGCGCCATCGAGTAGTACGCCATCCGGCTGATGATGCTCGACAGGGCCCGCGCGGTCATGACCGGATCCAGCGACGGATCGGCGTATCCGTTCTCCTGCAGCCACGCGATCCGCTTGGCGTTTCGCACGGCGAACGCATTCGATCGCGCGACGCGCAAGCGCCGGAACTCAGGGTCGATCGTCGCCACCTGCTCCAGCAACAGCATGAGCTTGGCGTTGCGGGCGTAGGCCTCGAGATACGCCCGGTTGGAGGACTCGAAGATGGCGGCGGCGTTCTGGGGATCCTCGTCCACGTGCGGCAGGCCCGGATGCATCATGTCGTCCTGGGTGGCCTGCATCACCGCAGTGAAGATCTCCTCCTTGCTGTCGAAGTACGTGTAGAACGTCCCGATCGAGCACGCCGCCTCGGCGGTGATGTCGGTCAACCGGGAATTGATGAAGCCATCACGCTCGAACACCCGCCGCGCCGCCGCCACGAGTGTCTCGCGAGTACGTAGGCCACGCGCGGTGGTCGGCATCTCACGGACCCGCGAGGTGTCCACCAGGGTGGGGATGTCTCGGGGCTCCTGCGCACTCGTCTCACTCATCGCGTTCCGACCTTACTCCCGGATGGTCGACTCGCCGCGACCATGCGGGCGTCCCGATCGACCACGCCAGATCGGATCGTCTCGCCCTGCGGCGGGAGGTCGTTCCCCATTCGGCGATCCTCTCGACGCTCGCGACGCGTACGGTGGGGACGCGTGAGCCACTACTTCGAGACACCGGGAGGCGCCGGCGACCGCCGCACACGGACGGTCACCGTCTGGGGCACGACCCGGGAGTACGTGACCTCGTCCGGCGTGTTCTCCTCCGACGGGCTCGACAAGGCGACCCGTGTGCTGCTCGACGAGAGCGTCCCCGCCCCGGCCGGCTCGACCGTCCTCGACCTGGGCTGCGGCTGGGGCCCGATCGCCTGTTCGCTGGCCGCGGCGGGTGCTCTGGTGTGGGCGGTCGACGTCAACGACCGCGCGCTGGAGCTGACGGCCGTGAATGCCGCGGGCCTGCCCGTCACCACCGCCCGGCCCGGCGAGGTCCCGGCCGACCTCACGTTCGATGCGATCTGGTCCAACCCGCCGATCCGGATCGGCAAGCAGGCGCTGCACGACCTGCTGCTCGTCTGGCTGCCCCGCCTCCGCCCCGGCGGCGAGGCCCGGCTGGTCGTCGGCCGGAACCTCGGCGCCGACTCCCTGCAGCGCTGGCTGATCGACCAAGGCTTCCCCACCGAACGTGTCGCGAGCAGCAAGGGCTTCCGCGTCCTGTCGGCCTCCCGCCCGGGAGCGTGACCCGGGAGCGGTGACCCACCCGCCACCCACGGCGCATCGGTGGTGGACAGCTCCAGCGAGCAAGAGGCTCGTTCGCTTCCTGCGCCGAAGTGGAGTCGCAGGACCCGGCGACCCTTCCCCGGTTTCAGGCGGGCGAGTCGATGACGGGTCATCGGGCCCAGGTGACCCCGCCATCGACGGGGATCGTGGAGCCGACCACGTAGTCTCCGGCTCGCGAGGCGAGGTAGATCGCCACCGCCGCCATGTCCTCAGGCACGCCGATGCGTCCGGCTGGGATCGAGGACTTGGCCACGTCGCCGTGGTCGCGGGCGTCACGGTTCATGTCCGTGGCGAAGGCGCCCGGTGCGATGCCGCTGACGATGATGCCGTCCGAGACGAGCCGCAGCGCGAGCCGCTTGGTCAGGTGGACCACAGCGGCCTTGCTGGCGTGGTAACCGTAGGTCTCGACCGGGTTCACGCTGAGCCCGTCGACCGATGCGATGTTGATGACCTTCGCGAGGTGGTCGCCCGCACCGCCGACGGCTCGCAACTCGGGCGCGAGCGTCTGGGTCAGGAAGAACAGCGCCTTGACGTTGAGGTCCATGACCTTGTCCCAGCCGCTCTCGGGGAACTCGTCGAACGGGGCAGCCCAGGTCGCACCCGCGTTGTTGACGAGGATGTCCAACGAGGACTCCTGCTCTCGGAACCGGGCGACGACGTCAGCCATCCCCTCGGGCGTCGAGATGTCGCCGGACAGCGAGACGCACGCGCCCAGTGCAGAGAGTTCCGCAGCGGTCGCGTCGCACGCCTCGGCCTTCCGGGCGGTGATGTACACGCGAGCACCCTGGCGCAGGAATCCTTCGGCGATCATGCGACCGATGCCGCGCGAACCACCCGTGACGAGGGCGCAACGCCCCTCGAGTGAGAACAGTGTGGTCGTGTCCATGCTTCTTCCTTCGTTCACGGGACGAGGTCGACGAGGCGGCCGAAATCCTCACGGCTGCGCAGGACGGAGGTCGCGAACTCCGCCGTCGCCGGGTCGTGCTCGGCGAGGAGCCGAGCGACCTGGAACTTCGACTCAGGCACGAGCGGTCAGACGCGCGATCTCCCGTTTCGCCAAGGAGTTCTTGTGCACCTCGTCCGGCCCGTCCGCCAATCGCAGCGTACGGACCTGGGCGAACCACTCGGCCACCGGGAAATCCTGGCTCAGACCGCCACCGCCGTGAACCTGGATGACCTTGTCCAGGATCCACTCGACCGTCTTGGGGGTCGCGATCTTGATCGCCTGGATCTCGGTGTGCGCGCCCTTGTTGCCGACGGT
>CAYXFT010000259.1:0-237 GCA_964464335.1 uncultured Aeromicrobium sp. | reverse complement strand
CAGACGCAACTGCTCGATCTTCACGCGCGACTCGGCGATCCAGTCACGGATCACACCCTGGTCCGCCAGCGGCTTGCCGAAGGCGACACGGTCCGCGGCACGCCGGACCATCAACTCCAGGCCGCGCTCGGCGATACCGAGGGCGCGCATGCAGTGGTGGATGCGACCGGGTCCGAGTCGGGCCTGCGCGATCGCGAACCCCTCACCCTCGCCGGCGAGGATGCTCGAGGCGGGCAC
>CAYXFT010000258.1:2813-3890 GCA_964464335.1 uncultured Aeromicrobium sp. | reverse complement strand
AGGATCTGGCGCGCCTTGGCCAGCATCCGCTTCTCGCCGGCCGAGAGGCCACGCTCGTGATCGCGGCGCCACAGATCGCGGACGACCTCGGCCACCTTGAGCACGTCACCGGAGTGAAGCTTCTCGAGGTTGGCCTTGTAGCGCCGGGACCAGTTCGTGGGCTCTTCGACGTGCTCGGCACGCAGAACGCTGAAGACGCGCTCGAGGCCTTCTTCGTCGACGACGTCCCGCACCCCCACCAGATCCACGTTGTCGGACGGCACGCGCACGACCAAATCGTTCTGGGCGATGATCCGGAGAACGAGGTACGAGCGATCAACGCCCTTGATGTTCCGGACCTCGATGTCTTCGATGACCGCCGCGCCGTGATTGGGGTATACGACGGTTTCGCCGACCTTGAAAGTCATGGAGAAAGCACCTTTCCTAGGTGACCAGAATAACAGAAGCCGACGACCCTGCTCCCGCCTTGGATCGAGGGCGGACGGGCCCGATACGATGCGTCCGTGAGCACACGCCGTATGATCGCCGCCGTCGCCCTGGCCGTCACCGCCCCGTTCGCGCTGTCCGGTTGCGGTACGAGTTTCGGAGCACAGACCAACCAGCAGTACCAGGCCGGTGTCGGCTCGAACCTGCGCACGGGCCCGGTCGGGGTGTACAACGGCCTGTTCGTCGACAACGGCGACGGGTCCGCGACCTTCTCGGGTGCCCTGCTGGCCGACGAGGACCAGACGATCGAGTCCGTCTCGATCAACGGCTCCGCGCTGAAGCTCGCCACGCCCATCGCGCTCACGGCCGACGAACTGACGACGCTCGGCGCCGACGGCGAGATCATCGTCGAGAGCGACGACGTCACCGAGGGCGCGTACGTCACGATCAGCTTCGCCGCGACGCCGGCCGGCGACATCAGCCTCGAGGTCCCCGTCGTCGCCCGCACGGCCGAGTACGACGGCGTCGCCTCCTCGCCCAAGAAGTCGGGCGGCCAGTCCGACGAGAACGCCGAGGACGTCGATCAGGACGCCACCGGCGAATAGCTCACCCCCGACGAAGGAACGGCCCGGGCGGATCGCCCGGCTCGAC
>CAYXFT010000258.1:0-2803 GCA_964464335.1 uncultured Aeromicrobium sp. | reverse complement strand
CGTTCGTCGTCGCAGGGGTCACGCGACGGGCAGTTCGCCCGTCACGAGGTACACGACCCGGCGGGCCATGTTGACGGCGTGATCGCCGACCCGCTCGTAGTAGCGGCCGAGCAGCGCCAGGTCGATCGCGGTGTCGACTCCGTGCTCCCACTCGCCCTCGAGCAGGACCCGGAACAGTTCCTGGCGCAGACGATCCATCTCGTCGTCCTCGATCTCCAGCTTCGCCGCGGCACCGAGATCGCGCTCGGCCACGATCTGCGAGGCCGACCCGATCATCGAGTCGGCGACCCGGGCCATGTCGCGGATGAGCGGCTGCACGGGCAACGGAACGGCGGCGACGGGCACCCGGCGGCGCGCGATCTTGGAGACGTGGACGGCCAGGTGGCTCATCCGCTGCAGGTCGGCGACCATGCGCAGCGTCGAGACGAGCTGGCGCAGGTCGGTCGCGACCGGCTGCTGCGTCGCGAGCAGCACGAGCGCGCGCTCCTCGACCTCGTCGATGGTCTCCTCGATGGCGGGCTCGGCAGCGATCACCTGCTCGGCCGTGGCGGCGTCGGCGTCGAGGAGGGCGGTGGTCGCGCCGGCGACGGCCGCCCGGACCCGGTCGATGATGGTGACGAGCTCGTCGACGATCTGGTCGAGCTGCTCGTAGTACTGGTCGCGCATGCTCCGACCCTAGGCGTGCTGCGTGAATGCCCGGCGACCTGCGGTGAACGGGGGGTGAACGGCTGCCGAAAGGGTGCCCGCGATGTCGCCTGCGATGCGAGGTCCGAGGGCGCATCGGCCTACGATCGGTCCCGTGGAGGTCTCCCAGATCCTGGCCGGCGCCGCGGGCATCGTGCTCGGGGCGCTCATCACCTATGTGTGGCGCTATTCCGAACGCAGTCAGACCGAGATCCCGCCGGCCCCGGCCCCGGCCGTCCCCGCCGACATCGACACCGTCCTGTCGGTCCTGCGTTCGTCGGCCCTGGTGATGGACCAGGAGGAGCGGGTGCTGCGCGCCTCAGCTGCCGCGGTCGGTCTGGGACTCGTCGCTGCCGATCACCTGCGCAGCGAACGACTCCTCGACCTCGTGCGTCAGGTGCGCCGCGACGGCGAGGTGCGTGAGGCCGAGTTCGAGATCCGGATCCGCCGGCGCCCACCGATGTTCGTGCGTGCACGGGTGGCCCCGCTGTCGCACGGCCTGATCCTGGCCCTCGTCGAGGACCGCACGAAGGAACAGAAGGTCGAGACCTTGCGTCGGGACTTCGTCGCGAACGTCAGCCACGAACTCAAGACCCCGATCGGTGCGATCAACCTGCTGGCCGAAGCGGTCGGCGAGGCGAAGGACGACCCCGAGGCCGTCGTGCGGTTCTCGCAGCGCATGCGCAGCGAGAGCGACCGGCTGACCCGACTCGTCCAGCAGATCATCGACCTGTCGCGGTTGCAGGCCGACGTCGCCAGCGACGACCTGGTCTCGATCAAGGTCGGCGAGTTGGTGTCCGAGGCGATCGAGCACTCGCACACCAACGCCGAGGCCAAGTCCATCGCGCTCACGCAGGACGTCGAGGCCGACCAGTTCGTCCAGGGCGACCGCGCCCAACTGCATGCCGCCGTCAGCAACCTCGTCGAGAACGCCGTGACCTACAGCCCGGCCGATTCAGCGGTCGCCGTCACGGCCGTGCGCGACGGCGACGACATCCGGATCACCGTCTCGGACCACGGTGTCGGCATCCCCGACGACGAACTGGACCGGATCTTCGAGCGGTTCTACCGCGTCGACCCCGCGCGGGCCCGCGCCACCGGCGGCACCGGCCTGGGGCTGTCGATCGTCAAACACGTCGCCGCGAGCAATGGCGGCTCCGTCGAGGTCTGGAGCAAGCCCGGCCTCGGCTCGTCCTTCACGCTGGTACTGCCGGCGTGGGACGTCGATGAAGGAGAGAACGAGTGACCAAGGTCCTGATCGTCGAGGACGAGGCCAGCTACAGCGAGGCCCTGTCGTACGTCCTGCGCAAGGAGGGCTACGACGTCGCGGTCGCCGAGACCGGCCCGGACGCATTGACCGCGTTCGACCGAGGTGGTGCCGACATCGTTCTGCTGGACCTCATGCTGCCCGGTCTGTCCGGCACCGAGGTGTGCCGCACGATCCGCCAGACGTCGTCGGTGCCGATCATCATGGTCAGTGCGAAGGACACCGAGGTCGACAAGGTCGTCGGGCTCGAGTTGGGCGCCGACGACTACGTGACGAAGCCGTACTCCCCACGGGAGTTGGTCGCGCGCATCCGCGCCGTCCTGCGTCGCGGGGTGCCCGAGATCGACGACGTCGAGTCGGCGCTCGAGGCGGGCGCGGTCCGCATGGACGTCGACCGCCACCTCGTCACCGTCGAGGGCGCCGAGGTGAAACTGCCACTCAAGGAGTTCGAGTTGCTCGAGTTCTTCCTGCGCAACCCCGGCCGGGTCCTGACCCGTGGCCAGCTGATCGATCGCGTGTGGGGCTCGGACTACGTCGGCGACACCAAGACGCTCGACGTCCACGTCAAGCGTCTTCGCGCCAAGATCGAGATCGACCCGGCCAACCCGACGATCCTCACGACCGTCCGCGGCCTCGGCTACAAGTACTCCTGACCACCGGTCCCACCGGCGCGGGTACCCGTGGTCTCGATACGCCGTCTCGCAAGCTCGCCGGCTACTCGACCACCGACACCACCCGCCGGTCGAACGACCACCGACACCACCCGCCGGTCGAACGACCACCGACACCACCCGCCCGTCGAACGACCACCGACACCACCCGCCGGTCGAACGACCACCGACACCACCCGCC
>CAYXFT010000257.1:0-3891 GCA_964464335.1 uncultured Aeromicrobium sp. | reverse complement strand
GCCCGCGACGTCCTCGATCGGCACGTCGGGGTCGACGCGGTGCTGGTACAGCAGGTCGATCACGTCGGTGCGGAGGCGGCGGAGGGACCCGTCGACCGCGGCGCGGATGTGGTCGGGTCGGCTCGACAGGCCGGTCTGGCGGCCGTCGGTGTCGAACGCGAAGCCGAACTTGGTGGCGAGGACGACCTGGTCGCGGACCGGTGCGAGGGCCTCGCCGACGATGTCCTCGTTGGCGAACGGACCGTAGACCTCGGCGGTGTCGAAGAACGTGACGCCGTGCTCGACCGACTGACGCAGGAAGGCCAGCATCTGGGCGCGGTCGGGGGACGGGCCGAAACTCTGGCTGATGCCCATGCAGCCGAGGCCGAGTGGCGAGACCTCGAGTCCCGAGGTGCCGAGCGTGCGCGGGGTCATGCGTCCTCCGTGGTGGTGGCAGATGTGGTGCGGGTCACCTCCACGGTACGAGACGAGCCCGGACGTGGGAGTTCGCGTCCCGACGTCCGGGCCTCAGCTCCCCGCATGTCACCGGATGAAGAGCATCTCCCGGTACTTCGGCAACGGCCAGATGCCGTCCGCGATCTCCTGCTCCAGTGCGTCGACGTGGACGCGGGCCTGGTCCATCAGCCCGCGGATCGTCGTGGCGGAGTGCGACATGTGGTCGGCGACGTCCACGAAGTCCTCCTTCTCCAGGGCGGTGCCCAGTTCGGTCACGACGGCCATCAGTGCGTTCGCCTCCTTGGCGATCGTGCTGATGGTGTCGGTGTCGAACTCGGCCCCGAACTGGCTCGCGGCCGCGTAGGTCGACGAGAGGTCGGACAGGTACGTCAGGGCGGCCGGGTAGATGACCGTCTTGGCCAGCTCGATGACGAGCTTCGCCTCGACGACGACGGAGTTGACGTACTGCTCGGCGTAGACCTCGTAGCGGCTCTTCAGCTCGACCGCAGAGAGCACGCCGGTCGATTCGAACAGGTCGATCACGGGCTGCTCGGTGAAGACGGGCAGGGCGTCGGCGGTGGTCGGCAGGTTGCGCAGGCCGCGCTCCTTCACGGCGGCCTCGTGCCACTCACTGGAGTAGCCGTCGCCGCCGAACACGACGTTGCCGTGCAGCGTCATCACTTCCTGCAGGACCGCGGCGACCGCCTCGGGGATGTCCTTGCCCGAGGCCAGTTCGGTCTCCAGTTCGCCCGCGATCCACTCCAGCGAGTCGGCCAGGATGGTGTTCATCGCGACGAGCGGGCCGGACACGGACTGCGACGAACCGACGGCGCGGAACTCGAACCGGTTGCCGGTGAAGGCGAACGGCGAGGTGCGGTTGCGGTCGCCCGGGTCGCGGGTGAACGGCAGGATCTGCGACAGGCCGAGATCCATGACGCCGCCGTCGCTGGACGCCGAGACCTTGCCGGCCTCGATGTCGTTGTAGACGGCCTCGAGCTGGTCGCCGAGGTAGACCGACAGGATCGCCGGGGGAGCCTCGTTGGCGCCGAGCCGGTGGTCGTTCGACGCGGTGGCGATCACGGCGCGCAACAGCGGTCCGAACAGGTGCACGCCGCGGATCACCGCACCGCAGAAGACGAGGAAGTGCAGGTTCTCCTCCGGGGACGTTCCCGGATCGAGCAGGTTGCCCTGCGTGGAGTTCCCGACCGACCAGTTGACGTGCTTGCCCGAACCGTTGATCCCGGCGAACGGCTTCTCGTGCAGCAGGCACAGGAAGCCGTGCTCGGCGGCGGTCGCCTTCATCACCGTCATCAGCAACTGCTGGTGGTCGGCGGCGACGTTCGCGGCCTCGAAGTAGGGCGCGATCTCGAACTGGCCGGGGGCCACCTCGTTGTGGTGGGTCTTGGCGGGGATGCCGAGCCGGTACAGCCGGTCCTCGAACTCCTGCATGAAGACCTGCACCCGCTCGGGGATGGCCCCGAAGTAGTGGTCGTCGAACTCCTGGCCCTTGGCCGGCGGCGCGCCGAAGAGGGTCCGGCCCGTCAGCAGCAGGTCGGGACGGGCGGCCGCGAAGTGCTGGTCGACCAGGAAGTACTCCTGCTCGGCACCGCAGCTGGAGCTCAGCGGGGCGACCTCGGTCTCGCCCATGAGCGTCAGGACCTTGCGCGCGGCTTGGTCCATCGCCGCGTTCGAGCGCAGCAGGGGGATCTTCTTGTCGAGTGCTTCGCCCGTCCAGGACATGAAGACGCTGGGGATCATCAGCGTGGCGCCGTTGGCCGTCTGCATGATGTAGGCCGGGCTGGTCGGGTCCCAGGCCGTGTAGCCACGGGCGGCGCTGGTCATGCGCAGGCTGCCGTTGGGGAACGACGAACCGTCGGGCTCGCCCTTGATCAGCAGGCTCCCGGTGAACTCGGTGATCGCGTTGCCGTCGGAGTTCGTGACGATGAAGCCGTCGTGCTTCTCCGCCGTGATGTTGGTCAGTGGGTAGAAGACGTGGGAGAAGAACTTGGCGCCCTTGCCCATGGCCCAGTCCTTCATCGCGGCGGCGACGACGTCGGCCGTGGCCGCGTCGAGCGGCTCGCCGGTCTGGACGGTGCGCTTCATGGCCTTGAAGGCGTTCTTCGACAGCGCCTCCTCCATGGTGGCGAGGTTGAAGACGTCACACGCCCAGGTCTCGCTCAGGGGGCGGATCGGCGTCGTGTCCACGGTGCTGCGATTCAGCACCTCCGTGATGGCCAGTTGGCGGACTTCGTTGGACGTCATCGTGGTGCTCGCTTTTCGTCGGGGCCGGGAGTCCCGACCCTAGGAGACGCCTGTTTCGGGCTGGAATCGTCGCGTTTCGGGCAGGTTTCCGCGTCGCGTCAGCCGGCGCGAGTCAGGGCCGGTCCAGCCGGTCGAGCAGGTCGACGGCTGCTCGGGTGTAGTCGCTGATCCAGCGGTCGTGGATGCGCTTGATCGGCAGTGGGGCCAGCGCGAGGTGACGCTCCCGGCCGACCTTGCGGCCGGTCACCAGTTCGGCCTGCTCCAGGACGCGCAGGTGCTGCAGGACGGTGGTGCGGTCGATCTCGGTGAACATCGCGCACAGGTCGCCCGTCGTGCGGGGCGACTCGCGCAGGGCGTCGAGCAGGCGTCTCCGGACGGGGGAGGCGAGTGCTTTGAAGACCGCGTCGTCCTCGACCGTGTCGTCGTCCGCAAACATGTGATAAAAATACAACATGAACCAGGCTGATCCACTGGAACGACTCACCTTCACGGTCTCGGGCCGCGTCGCCCGACCCTGCGCCGAGGTCTACGAGTCCGTGGCGGATCCGGAGCAACTGTCGCGCTACTTCACCACCGGTGGCGCCCACGGACGACTCGAGCCGGGCTCGGCGGTCACGTGGGACTTCCACGACTTCCCCGGTCGCTTCCCGGTCACGGTGGTGGAGGCCGACCCGCCCCGGCGCATCGTCATCGAGTGGGGCGCGGCTGCCGGAACGGCGTACGGCGACGCCGCCACGACCACGACGACCTTCGAGTTCGAGCCGATCGACGACGACACCCGGACCTTGGTGACGGTCACGGAGTCGGCCTGGAAGCCGACCGAGGGTGGCGCGACCAGCGCCTTCGGAAACTGCGAAGGCTGGACGGGAATGCTCGCCGCACTGAAGGTGTGGGTCGAGCACGGCATCAACCTGCGCGAAGGCTTCTACGCCTAGGCGGGGCGCGCCGGTCGAGGCGAACCGGTTCCCGTCACAAGACAGCGGCCCCCGACCTGCGTTTACGCAGGTCAGGGCCCGGTTTGACCGGGCCAGTCGGCTCAGATGTCGTAATAGTGACCGACTGACCCGCCCTGACCTGCATAAACGATGTCGGTCAGCCCGCTGGGTACGCTTTGGGTACGCTCGCCGTCGCGCTCCAGGAGAGTTGTTCGGGGTCCCAGATTGCGGAATCGCCCGCGGTGGCGAGGGCTGGATC
>CAYXFT010000256.1:0-3901 GCA_964464335.1 uncultured Aeromicrobium sp. | reverse complement strand
CGACGTGGTCCCACGCGTCGGCCTCGATGATGCGCGGCACGATGTCGAGCGGGAACGGCCGTTCCTCGCCGGCCACGCCGAACGTGATGCCCTGTTCGAGGTACGACGAAGCCAGCCCTTCGGCCCGTTGCCGCACCTCTGCGGGGGGCATCTCCTCGAAGGCCGCGTAGACGGCGGCGTACACGTCGCGGACATCCGCCTCGGCGTACATCTCGTCGTAGCCCACGACCGGTCCGTATCCGTCGAACAGCTTCGCGTCGGTCACGGTTCCACGATAGGGCGGGTTTGTCTCATCTGTGTTTCAGTGCGAGTTGTGCCTGCGGTTGCAGACCGGGCGGCTACGCTTCGAATCGGAAAGGGGCCCGCCCATGACCGCTGGTGACGTCCTGGTGCTGAACGCGAGCTACGAGCCGCTGCAACGCGTGTCCGTGCGCCACGCGATCAAGATGCTCGTGCGCGAGGTGGCCGTCATCGAGGAGTGGGACGACAGCATGTTCGGCCCGTTCCCCCGGCCCAAGGTCCTGCGCCTGGTCCGTTACGTCGTGGCGCGGTGGATGCATCGCCGCTCCCACCTGTGCACGAAGAGCGCGATCAAGGCCCGCGACCGGGCGTGCGCGTACTGCGGTGGCCACCCCGAGACCGTCGACCACATCGTCCCCCGCTCGCGCGGTGGAGCACTGACCTGGGAGAATGCCGTCGCCGCGTGCCTGCGCTGCAACCACAAGAAGGGCAACCGCACGCCGGCCGAGGCGAACATGCCGCTGCTCATCACGCCGGCTCGGCCGGTGTCCTTCGTCGCGTGAGCCGGGGGGCGAAGTTTCCCCGGTTAAGTGGGTTTCCTGTCACTGAACACGGGTTGCAACCCTCAGGAAGTGCCAGAGAACCCACTTAACCGGGGAATCTGTCAGCGCCGAACCATCCCGATGGAGCGCGGTGCGGTGGGCACGAAGCCCAAGCTCTCGTAGAGCGCGATCCCCGGCGCGTCGGCGAGCAGGGTGACGTAGGGATCTGGCGGCGCCTCATCGTCGATCCTCGCCAGCAGGTCCGTGATGACCGCACGGCCGAGACCCTGGCGCTGGTGCGCGGGATCGGTGGCGATGTCCGCGAGATGGAAGTACCAGCCGCCGTCGCCGAGGACGCGGCCCATCGCGACGACCTCCAGCGTCGCGGTCGCGCGCACGTGGCACCAGGCCCAGCTGTGCTCGAGCGGACCGGCGGCCTGCTGCGCCGACTTCGGCGACAGGCCGCTGACGCGACGCAATCGCACGTAGGAATCGAGGTCGGGCGCCGCACGGACGAGGCGGTATCGCGTGGTGTCCACCACGTCATCATCCCGCGCGAAATGAGTTAGGGTTGCCTAAGTCAACCGAGGGAGGCGCCGTGGGACGCGCGAGCACGTTGATCAAGCCGGCCCGGCGGCACCTGATTCGCCTGGAGGTGCTGCGCAGCGAGCGGATCACGCCTCACTTCCAGCGCGTCACCGTCGGCGGAGGCACGATCGACGACTTCACGCCGATGGGCTGGGACCAGTGGTTCCGGATGTTCATCCCCACCGACGACGAGTTCGGGCTCGACCAGGTGCCCGACAAGGTGAACTTCCTCGGCTACGTGCGCTACCTGCGGATCGACAAGGGTCACCGCCCGGTGCTGCGCAACTACACGGTGCGCGCGTTCCGGCCGGTCGGCTCCCGGGGTCCCGAGCTGGACATCGACTTCGTCCTGCACGGCAGCGCCGAGGACGGCACGGCGGGCCCCGCGTCGGCGTGGGCCAAGACCTGCCGCCCGGGCGACCAGATCGGCATCGTCGACGAGGGCATCGCCTTCAACCCCGACCGTGGCGTCGACCGCGTGCTGCTCGTGGCCGACGAGACCGGTGTGCCCGCGGTCGCGGGGATCCTCGCGAGCCTGCCCGACACCGCGACGGGCACCGCCATCCTCGAGGTGCCGACGATCCAGGACGTGTTCGATCTGTCGCAGCCGCTCCGCTTCGACGTGCGGTGGCTCTCGCGCACACCCCACGAGCGACCCGGCTCCGTCGCGCTCGAGACGCTGCGAGCGCTCCCGGTGGATCCGGCCGGGATGCACGCCTTCGTGGTCGGCGAACAGGGGTTGGTGGCCGGCGCGCGCCGCCACCTCGTCGAGACGGGCGTGCCCAAGGACCAGATCAGCTTCGTCGGCTACTGGAAACTGGGCACCGCGCACTGACCACGGCTCCCACGCGCTGAGTCGCCCGCCACCCGCCGCTGGGGCGCCGCGGCCCGCGTCAGAGGCCGGCGGACTCGTAGATGTCGACGAGTTCGTCGAGGTAGGCGCCCTCGTCCTCGCCTGCCCGCTCGTAGGCGGCCTGGGCCTGCGCCCGGACCTTCGCGGCGACCTCCTCGTAGCGCGCGTTCCACTTCTCGGCCTCGATCTGCCAGTAGCCACACGTGTAGAACGACGCCTGCGGCCAGCCCAGCTCGCGGCGCAGATGCTTGCGGACACCGCGGCTGGCGCGCGCCTCGCCGGCCAGCCAGACGTAGTGGCCCGCGGGGTCGGCCGGCAGCGCGCGGGACCGGACCGCCGCCTCCAGCGCGTCGGGGACGAGATGTTCGTCCTCGACCACCTGCCACGTCGTCGTGAGGTCCGCCGCGGTCGGCAGGGGCACCTCGTCGGCCGGGTCGGTGATCACGACGTGCGCCTCGACCAGCACGCCGGGGTCAAGATCGCGCAGGATCCGGGCGAGGGCCGGCACGCCGGTGATGTCGCACACCAACACCTGGTGGTGGACGTCGGCGAGCGGCTTGTAGAGGCCGTGCGGCTCGATGATCCCGACGACGTCGCCCGGCCGGCAGGTCCGCGCCCAGTCCGACCCGGCGCCACGGTCGTGCAGGGCGATGTCGACGTCGACCCGGACGTCACCGTCGACGACGCGGTGGTCCGAGATCGTGTAGACGCGCAGCGCCAGTTCCTCGGCACCCTCGGGGTAGGTGAAGGAGAAGTCGTCGCCGATCTGCGGCAACTGCACCTCGGCACCCGGTCGCGGCGGTAACAGGAGCCGCACGTACTCGTCGGGGATTCCCGTCGACTGCCAGCCGGCGAGCCCGCCCAACGTGATCGAGACCAGGTGCGGGGTCAGTTCTCGACGACCGAGGACGGTCGCGGCAAAGCTCTTCACGGGAATCCCTCCGATTCGATGGGCCCGGCCACCGACGGGGCGACCGAACTTAGGCCATCCTAACGAACGTCGCCAGATAGCCTCGGAGGGTGACCGGAATCCTGCGCGTACGTCCCATCACCGCCGACGAGCACCTCGCGTTCGTGGCGACCCGGGGGTCCGCCAGTTTCCTGCAGACCCCGGCTTGGGCCGCGGTCAAGCCGGAGTGGCGCGGCGAGTCGATCGGCTGGTTCGCCGGCGACGACCTCGTGGGCGTCGGCCTGGTGCTGTACCGACAGGTCCCGCGGCTCAAGCGCTACCTGGCCTACCTGCCCGAGGGACCCGTCCTGGACTGGACCTCCGTCGACGTCGAGACGGCACTCGCGGCGCTGCAGGTCCACCTCAAGGCCGGCGGCGCCTTCGGCATCCGGATCGGTCCGCCGATCGTCACCCGGCGGTGGGCGGCGCCGACGCTCAAGGCGGCGCTCGCCGACGAGGTCCTCGACCGGCTCTCCGACGTTCCGGCCGACCAGCGCGACGATGCGGCGATCGCGGTGGGCGAGCAGTTGCGCCGGCTCGGCTGGCGCGAACAGGCCACCGAGGGAGGCTTCTCGGCTGGCCAGCCGAAGTACAACTTCCAGGTCCCACTCGCCGGCCGCACCGAGGACGACGTCCTCGCCGGGATGAACCAACTGTGGCGGCGCAACATCCGCAAGGCCGCGAAACTGGGGGTCGAGGTCACGCAGGGCACTCGCGCCGACCTCGCGG
>CAYXFT010000255.1:581-3905 GCA_964464335.1 uncultured Aeromicrobium sp. | reverse complement strand
TCTTGCCGGCGCCGGGGGTCGCGACCGTGAGGAAGTCGGCCGGCTGCGTGCGGGCGTACTGGTCGAACGCCTCACGCTGCCAGGCCCGAAGGCTCTGACTCACTGGTCGGAGTCACTCCCGGAGTCGTCGGCGCCGGGGTTGAGGCTCTCCCAGATGTCCTTGCAGTCGGGGCAGACCGGGAAGCGCTGCGGATCGCGGCTGGGGACCCACACCTTGCCGCACAGCGCGACGACGGGGGTGCCCATGACCATGGCCTCGGTCAGCTTGTCCTTCGGCACGTAGTGGCTGAAACGTTCGTGATCGCCGTTGTCGAGGCGCTGTTCGGTGCGCTCGTCCTGAACGGTCTGGGTGCCGCGGCCGAAGAATCCCACGACCCCATCCTAAGCACCCGGGCCCGACAGTCGGTGACCGAACGCGCAGACCGTTCAGTTCTGGCCCGGGTCCTCGGGAAAGGTGGACCAGTAACGGGTCTCGCCCACCTGGCGACGCAGGACCTCGTTCCACAACAACTCGGGCGCGGGCGAGATCAGGTCGTCCTCCACGGCCGGGACGACGAGCCACGACCCTTCCTCGATCTCGGACTCCAACTGGCCCGGCGACCACCCGGCGTACCCGGCGAAGACGCGCAGGCCCAGGAACTCGCCGTTGCGCGGGACGGGTCCGTCGAGGTCGACCAGACCGACCCGGCCCGCCATCTGGCGCCAGCCGATCGGCTGCTCGGTGGCGTCGATGACCACGCCCACCGCCAGCGCCGAGTCCATCGCGACGGGTCCACCGTCGAACAGGCAGCCCGGGGCGTTGACCCAGTCGGCCCAGCCGGGCAGGACGTCCTCGACGTCGGACTGCATCGGCCGGTTGACGATCACGCCCAGCGCGCCGTCCTCGTCATGGTCCAGCAGGTAGACGACACTGCGCCGGAACGGACCCACGTCGATCGCCGAGGAGGCGACGAGCAACTGCCCTCGCACCGATGACATACCCCCATCATGCCTTGCCCGAGGCCGGTGTTCACTAGACTCACGGGCATGGTGGACGCGGGGATCGACGAGGAGTTCACTGTTGACGAGCTCGCCAAGCGAGCTGGGATGACAGTGCGGAACGTACGCGCGTACTCGACGCGCGGTCTCATCGACCCACCGCGGTTGGAGGGGCGCACCGGCTACTACACCCAGTCGCACCTGCAGCGGCT
This sequence comes from uncultured Aeromicrobium sp., assembly GCA_964464335.1. GTDB lineage: Bacteria > Actinomycetota > Actinomycetes > Propionibacteriales > Nocardioidaceae > Aeromicrobium. Next base: position 2,715 of record CAYXFT010000255.1, on the reverse strand, counting down.
GCTGCTGGTCCGCACGTTGCTCGGCCGGGGCTTCACCCTGGCCGCCGTCGAGGACGCGATCCTGAAGTCGCCGACGACCGCGCCGGGCGTCGCCCTGGACCTGATCAACATCTTCGAGACCGACGACGACGACCCGTCCGAGATCATCGCCCGCGACGAGCTGGCCGCGTTGGCCGGCGTCGAACGGGACCACCCGTTGCTGGACAAGCTCACGGACCTCGGCCTGCTCGAGCTCATCGACGCGGACACGATCCTGATGACCGACGCCGGAGTCGTGCGGCCCGGCGCGATGGCCGTCTCGATGGGGCTGTCCACGGACGCCGTCGCCGACATCGTTCCCACGATGCGCGAGCACCTCGAGGCCATCTCCGACCGCTTCGTCCGGCACGTCAGCAACGACATCACGCAACCGTTCCTGGACGCGGGCCTGCCCGCGGACGAATGGCCCCAGGTGTTCGAGAAGATCGACGCGCTCATCCCGATCGCGATGCAGGTGGTGCTGTCGATGTTCCGCACCGAACTGCGCGAGGCGATCGAGGTGGAGATCGGGCTCAAGCTCGAGGAGCTGGCCGCCGCGGCCGAGTCCGACGCCTGAGCGTCACTTCTCGGCGGTGATCCCGCCGGTCTCGGACTTGCTGAGCAGTTCGATCCAGGTGCGGCCCTTCGGCAGCTTGAACTGCTGGCCGTCGTCGGTGGTGAGCACGATGGTGGCCGAGTCGTTGGCCTTCCTCCACGTGCCGGTGACCTGGGTACTGCCCACGAACACGACGGCCTTGCCCGTGCCGCGGAAGACCGTCTCGGGCACCGGGTTGCCGGCCGGGTCGGTGTAGCCGGCGTCCTTCTCGTCGGCCCACAGCACCACGAGGTTCTTGGCACCGAACTCGGTGTCGCTGGTGCCGTTGGTGCGCTTCCAGGCCTTGCCGTCGAAGGTCCAGTTCGTGGTGTGCGTGCGCGAGAACTTCACGGCCAGCGACGTCGCGGTGCCACCGGTCGGCGCGGCCGCACCGTCGTCGGCCCACTGGAAGTAGGGCCGCTCGGGCTGGACGTTCTTGGAGTCCTCGTTGATCTCCTTGAGGTCCGCGACGACGTTGTACGGGGCGTAACCGGAGTCGCGGGACAGTCCGTCCGATCCGGCGTCCTCGGAGTGGATCGTGATGCCGGCGTCCTCGATGCGCGAGATCGTCCTGCCGGCACCACCGGAGGCGACGATCTGGCCGTTCACGGGCTTGGCGATGCCGATGTCGGTGGCCCGCATCGAGCGGACGTGTCCGACGGTCTCGGGCAGCGTGGAGTAGTACAGCGCGGCCAGGCGGGTGATGCCGCCCTCGACCGTCTCCTCGACGACCAGGTCGGCCCGATCGACGTTCTGCTGCGGCGCCGAGGCGGGGGTGTTGTCGATCTTGACGACGAAGACCGGGTTGTCGGGGGTCTTCTTCAGCGTGCCGCCGGTCAGCGGGTTGATCGCGACGACCTCGGTGGCACTGGTCTTGCTGGGGTCCTTGACGCTCTCGGCCGGCTTGTCGTCGCCTCCCGAGCAGGCCGCCACGGACAGGAAAAGGGCACACGTCACCGTCAAGAACCTCAACTTCATGCCCCCAAGCATGCCTGAGAGGTGGTGGCGTTCAGCGCAGGGCCGTGCTTCGGACAGCACAGTGTCGGTGGGCGGTGACACGATGGGGCCATGGGATTCGGCGACGCCACGCAGACGTGGTTCGACGAGTCCTTCAGCGCACCCACCGCCGCCCAGGTCGGGGCGTGGGACGCGATCGGACGCGGACGTCACACCCTCGTCGTCGCACCGACCGGTTCGGGCAAGACGCTCGCGGCGTTCCTCGCGGCGATCGACGGGCTCCTGCACCGCACCGGCGACTCCGAGGGCACCTCGGTGCTGTACGTCTCGCCGCTGAAGGCACTCGCGGTCGACGTCGAACGCAACCTGCGGTCGCCGCTGGTGGGGATCTCCGGCGTCGCCGCCCGACTGGGCCGCGAGGTCAGGCCCGTCTCCGTGGGCGTCCGCACGGGTGACACGCCCCCGGCCGAACGCCGCCGACTCGTCTCGCACCCGGCCGACGTGCTGATCACGACGCCCGAGTCCCTGTTCCTGATGCTCACGTCCGCGGCCCGCGAGACGCTG
>CAYXFT010000255.1:0-571 GCA_964464335.1 uncultured Aeromicrobium sp. | reverse complement strand
GTGGGCGCCGCGCTTCGTGCCGGCGCCCACCTCGCGGTCTCGTTGGAGCGACTCGACGACCTGCTCGAGACTCCCGCCCAGCGGATCGGCCTGTCGGCCACCGTCAGCCCCCACGACGAGGTCGCCCGGTTCCTCGGCGGACGCGCTCCGGTCGAGGTCGTCGCTCCCGCCTCGCCGTCCCGGCTCGAACTCCACGTGCGGGTGCCGGTCGAGGACCTCACCGACATGCCCCCGCGACATGGGCAGGACGACGGTCCTCGCGAGGGGTCGGCGGCGCGTTCTGTCGACACGGGCTCGGCCGGCGGCACGATCTGGCCGCACGTCGAGGAGGCGATCGTCGACGCCATCGGACAGGCCCGCACGACGATCGTCTTCGCGAACAGCCGCGGGGTGGCCGAACGCCTGACGCAGCGGCTCAACGAGGTCTGGGTCGAACGCGAGACCGGCTACCGACCCGAACCCGCGAACCGGCAGCCGGCCCACATGGGCGGACTCTCGGGCATCTCTGCGGGCGCCGAGCCGGTGCTGGCCCGCGCCCACCACGGCTCCTTGCTGACGGAGCCGTGGTGGG
>CAYXFT010000254.1:0-3908 GCA_964464335.1 uncultured Aeromicrobium sp. | reverse complement strand
TCAACGCGATCGCCGCGGCCGTGATCGGCGGCGCGAGCCTGTTCGGCGGCCGCGGGTCGGCCTTCTCCGCCGTTCTCGGCATCGTCGTGATCCAGTCGATCTCGTCGGGGCTGACCCTGCTCAACCTCGACTCGTCCGTGGCGTTCATGGTCACCGGCGTCGTGCTGGTGCTCGCGGTCATCGTCGACTCGATCTCGCGGCGCACCAGGGCGGCCGCGGGCCGCGCTTAGCTTCACTGAATTCATTTGGCAAACGTTCGCCTGGTCAACACCCTTCAAGACGGTACATTCTGCTCAGATAACGGCACAAGTACAGCGATTCTGATCAGCCAAGCCGAAAGAGCTCCGCTAACACTCAGTACGCCTGTGTGTCCGCCGGGCGTTGCCAAAGCGTTACGTTCACAACTTGACGCCAAGGCCCCTTCCTCGGGAGGATCGGTTCAAGCGCGAAGTGCGCCAGGAACGAACCTGGGTCCCGCACCTTCAATGATGAAAGGCGAAAGATGAAGAAGTCTGCTTTCCTTCCCGCAGTCGCAATCGCCGGTGCTGCGGCCCTGCTGCTCGCCGGCTGTGCCGGCGGTGGTGGCGACACGCCGAGCGACGACGGCGATGCCGAGGCATCGACCCGTGCATGCGTGATCCTGCCCGACTCCGAGTCCTCGAACCGCTGGGAGGACTTCGACCGCCCGTATCTCGAGGATGGACTGGAAGCCGCCGGTTTCGAGGTCGACATCCAGAACGCCCAGGGTGACGTCAACAAGTTCGCCACGATCGCCGACCAGCAGCTCACCCAGGGCTGCGGCGTCATGCTGCTGGTGGACTACCAGGGCGCCGCCATCGGCGTCGCGGAGAAGGCCAAGGCCGAAGGCATCCCGGTCATCGCGTACGACCGTCCGTTCGAAGGCGCCGACTTCTACGTGTCGTTCGACAACGTCGAGGTGGGCCGCCTGCAGGGGCAGACCGTCGTCGAGGGACTCGAGGCGGCCGGCAAGGACCCGGCCACCGCGGCCGTGTTCTACATGGGCGGCGACCCGACCGACGGCAACGCCGGCATGTTCAAGTCCGGTGCGGTCGAGGTCATGGAGGCGGCCGGCATCACCCCGGCGCAGGAGCCCCCGGGCGTCTGGGACCAGGACAAGACGGCGACCAACTTCGAGCAGGCCCTGACCGCCAACAACGGCGTGGTCGACGCGGTGTGGTCGGCGAACGACGCGAACGCCGCTGGGGTCATCAGCATCCTCCAGAAGAACAACCTCACCGGCGTGCCGATCTCTGGTCAGGACGCACAGCTCGCGGCGCTGCAGTTCATCCTGACCGGCTGGCAGTCGGCCACCGTGTGGAAGCCTGTCAACCTGGAGGCCGACGCGGCCGTCGAGGTGGCGATCGCGCTCCTCAAGGGTGAGACGCCCGATGCCGACCAGCAGCTGCCGGACGGCACGCCGTACATCGCGGTCACGCCGAACCTCGTTCACGCCGAACAGGTGAAGGACGTCGTCGCTGCGGGTGACGCAGACGCCGCCGAGCTCTGCTCGGGCACGATCGAAGGCGTCAACGTTGCCGACAAGTGTGCGGAGTACGGCGTACAGTAATCGCCAATCGCGTGCGGGGGCGTCGCGTCGTGGAGGCGCGGCGCCCCCGTTGTTTCGACCACACACCGGATCGCAAGGAAGCGAGCATGCCAGAACCCATCATCGAACTCGTGGGCGTGAAGAAGTCGTTCGGCCCCGTCAGCGTCCTGAAGGGCGTCGACCTCAAGGTCTATCCGGGCCGCGTGACTGCGCTCGTCGGCGACAACGGCGCAGGGAAGTCAACTCTGATCAAGGGCCTCGCGGGGGTGCAGCCCTACGACGAGGGTGAAGTGCTCGTCGATGGCACCCACCGCGACCTGCACTCCCCCCGTGAGGCGGGCTCGCTCGGGATCGAGGTCGTCTACCAGGACCTCGCGCTCTGCGACAACCTCGACATCGTGCAGAACATGTTCCTCGGCCGCGAAGAGACGGTCGCCGGAACGTTCGACGAAGGCCAGATGGAACGCGAGGCCAGCGAGACGCTGCGTTCGCTCTCCGTGCGCACCGTCAAGTCGGTGCGACAGAAGGTGTCGGCGCTGTCCGGCGGCCAGCGCCAGACCGTCGCCATCGCACGAGCCGTGCTGAAGAAGGCGCGCGTCGTCATCCTCGACGAACCCACCGCCGCGCTCGGAGTCGCACAGACCGAGCAGGTGCTCAACCTGGTCAAGCGCCTGAGCGAACAAGGGGTCGCTGTTGTGCTGATCAGCCACAACCTCGTCGACGTCTTCGAGGTCGCAGACGACATCGCCGTGCTCTACCTCGGTCAGTTGGTCGCTCAGCTCGAAACCGGCGAGACCAACCGCGATGACATCGTCGGGTACATCACAGGCACCAAGACGCAGAACGGGGTCGAACTGATCGGCACCACCACGATCAGCACGGAGGGGGAGACGGCATGAGCGTGACGACGCGAACGGAAGCGGCCCCGGATCCGGTGGCCGGCGACCTGATCGGCAGCGGTGCCGAAGGAGGACTCCGGGAACAGGTCGAGGCGTGGTGGCAGCGCATCCGCGGTGGTGAGATGGGGGCGCTTCCCGCCGTCGGCGGCCTGGTGGTGCTCTGCATCCTGTTCGCCGCCCTCAGCCAGTTCTTCCTGACCGAGCGCAACTTCGCGAACCTCTTCAATCAGGCCGCACCGCTCGTCATGCTCGGCATGGCGCTCGTGTTCGTGCTCCTCCTCGGCGAGATCGACCTCTCGGCCGGCGTGACCGGGGGCGTCGCGATGGCGCTCTTCGTGGTGCTGAATGTGAAGTTCGCCGTCCCCTGGCCCGTGGCCCTGTCCGTCGGATTCGCGTTCGGCATCGTGGTGGGGGCGGTCATCGGCTTCTTCGTGGCACGGGTCGGGATCCCGTCGTTCGTCGTCACCCTCGGCCTGTTCCTCGGGCTCCAGGGTCTCGCGCTCCTGATCATCGGCGACGGTGGTCTCTACCGTGTCGACGTGCCCGAGTTGAAGGCTCTACAGAACGGCAACCTGCCGGTCTGGGCCGGATGGGCGATGCTCGCCGTCATGCTTCTCGTCTCGGGTGCCACCTCCGCCTGGGATCGGCGACGGCGCACGCGAGCGGGTGTTCCCAACCGGCCGATCTCGCTGGTGTGGATCAAGCTGGGAGTCATCGCTGTGCTGGGTGGCGCCGTGGTGTACTTCCTCAATCTCAACCGAGGGCAGTCCGTCAACGCGGTTGAGGGCGTTCCGATCATCGTTCCCGTGGTGCTCGTGATCCTGTGGATCGGTACCTTCGTGCTGGATCGCACGAAGTTCGGGCGCTATATCTATGCGATCGGCGGCAACGCCGAGGCGGCCCGACGCTCCGGAATCAAGGTTCGCTGGGTGAAGTGGTGGGCGTTCGTCATCTGCTCGACGCTCGCGGTGGTCTCTGCGCTGTTCAGCGTCACCCGCGTCGGGTCGGTGGACGCAACCGTGGGTCGCGACATCGTGCTCAGCGGTGTCGCCGCCGCCGTCGTCGGCGGTGTCAGCCTCTTCGGCGGACGCGGGCGGCTGATGCACGCGGCGATCGGCGCACTCGTGATCGCGGTGATCACCAACGGGCTGGGTCTGCTCGGCCTGCCTGCCGGCATCAACCTGATGGTGACGGGCGCCGTGCTGATCCTCGCGGCCACCGTGGATGCGGTGTCCCGGCTGCGGTCGGGTGGCGGGATGCGCACCTAGCGTCACTGTCGACGAGGCGCCGGCGAACCCATCGGTCGCCGGCGCTTCGTCATATCCGCGCGGCGATCACCTCGGCGACCCACGCGGGCACGAGCGCGGTCGCGTGACCCGCGCGGGCGTCGTCGAACGGGACGACCGCGTCGCTCGGCTCGAGGTTGAGCTCGACCGTGCGCG
>CAYXFT010000253.1:0-3920 GCA_964464335.1 uncultured Aeromicrobium sp. | reverse complement strand
GCCGTGGCGACGATCCGCGCCGCCTTGATCGTCAGCAGATCGGGATCGCCGGGGCCCAGCCCGACGACGATCAGCCGGCCGGTCATTCCCGCTCCTGGGCGAGCGCGTTGAGCGCCGAGGCGGCGATCGCCGAACCGCCGCGGCGACCGTGGACGGTCAGGAAGGGCACGTCGATCCCGTGGTCGTCGGCGAAGGCGGCGAGCGCCTCCTTGGACTCGGCCGCGCCGATGAAGCCGACGGGAACACCGACGATCGCCGCCGGGCGGGGTGCGCCGTCGATCAACAGCTCGAGCAGGTGGAACAGGGCCGTCGGCGCGTTGCCGAACGCGACCACGGCGCCCTCCAGATGGTCCACCCACAACGACACCGCGGCGGCCGACCGGGTGGTCCCCCACTCCTGCGCGAGCGCAGGCACGGTGGGATCGCCCAGCAGGCACCGGACCTCGTTGTCGGCGGGCAGTCGCGACCGAGTGACGCCGGAGGCGACCATGGTGGCGTCGGTCAGGATCGGCGCGCCCGCCTCCAGTGCCGTCCGCGCGGCCGACACCAGCCGGGGGTGGATGACCAGGTCCCGAGCGAGGTCGGTCTGGCCGGTGGCGTGGATCATGCGGACGGCGACCTTCTCCGCGTCCGCGGGGATGCCGGACAGGTCCGACTCGCGGCGGATCGTCGCGAACGAGTCGACGTAGATCGCGGGCCCGGACTTCTCGTAGTCGAAATGCCCTGCCGGTCGGCTGAGTGTGGGGTTCACGCGTCCTCCAGGTCGGTGATCACGACGCCACGCCACGGCGTCAGGACGAGGTCGGCGGCACCTGACGCGGCGATCACCGCGAAGGTCTCGGGCGTCAGGAGTCCTTCTGGCAGGTCTATCACCTCGTACGTGCGCGCGTCCTCCTGCCGGTGTCGGCCGGGGCCGGGAGGCGCGGCGGTGACCTCGGTACGCACGTCCCGGGGGCGCAGTGCGGCGACGTCCGCGCCCTGCCGGGGCAGTTCACCGACGTGCCACGCGGCGTCGTTTCCCGTGCCGCGCACTCGCGCGAACGATCGGGCGAGGTCGACGAGCCGTTCGGCGGCGACGTCCAGCGACACGACCTCGCCCCACCCGGTCGAGCCGAGACGGAGTTGCGCGTGGCGGGCGTCGACCGCGACCAGGCCCAGGTCGAGTGAGCGGTCGAGGACGTCGCCGCGACCGTCATCGAGGACGAACAGGAAGCGCCCGCCGAGGTCAGCGAGTTCCGGTTCGGCGCACAGCCGAGCATCGAGATCCTGCACCACGGGCCGCAGGTCCGCTCGGCCCCCCGCCCGTCCCGTCAGGGGCGACGCGACGATGTTCCGGACCAGTTCGTGGGTGTCGGAGGGCAGCAGGCCGGTGGCGCGGATCGCCGTGACGATCTCGTCGGGCACGACGCCGCCGGGTGCCTCGATGCCTCGCAGTTGGACGTTCGCACGACGCGTCACGAGCACCGTGCCGTCGGCGTGGTCTCGCGCGACCGCCAGCAGCCGGCCGAGCGCATCGGTGGTGATCGCACCTCCGGGCGTCCGGAGTCGCACGATCGCACCGTCGCCGGCCGCCCACGGCCGGAACACGCCCGGACACAGGTCGCGGCGGGTGCGGATCACGTCGGTCACGGACGCACCACGATCCCGGCCACCGTCGCAGCGTGCTCGTCGACGATCGTGAAATGGTCGGCGGCGAGTTCGTCGAGTGTCGTCGGCCAGCCGGCGTCGTTCCACTGCGCGTGGGTGCGGCGGACCTCGTCGGTCAGGACGAAGTCGTCGAGCAGCCCGTGGACGAAGGCGATGGTGGTGGACCGCTCGACCCGCGGGGGTGCATCGCCGAGCAGGCTGCCGCTGATGGGGTCGACCCGGTCGAAGGATCCCGCCGCGACACAGACCGTGCGCGCGAGGGTGATGCCGAGCCGGCGCTGGTGCAGGGTCAGACTCGCCGCGGCGACACCCCCGAGCGACCAGCCGACGAGGGTCACTTCGTCGGGGTCGTGGTCGGCGGACTCACGTGCGAAGCGCAGCGAGGTCAGCAGATCGGCGCGGCCGCCGTCGTCGGCCGTCGAGTCCCAGTCGGGCACCACGACGCGGCGTCCGTGCCCGGCGATCTCCTCGGCCAGCCGGGCCAGCGCGAGCCGCTCGTTCGGTCCTCGGCCGTGCCACAGCAGCACCGTGGGGCCGGAGCCGACCACCGACGCGGCGCGTCCGGGGGCGTACTCCACCGCTGGCGAGGTCATGGCGCCAGCCTAGGCAACGCGCCGGGGGCGCCGACGGGCAGCGCGATACGCTGAGGCGTCCGTTCGCCGCGGATCCAGGAACACCGGTGAGATTCCGGGGCGGTTCCGCCACTGTGAGCCAGCAAGATCGGCAAGCCAGACACTGGCCGCGGCGACTTCCGACCGTACGGGGCGAGAACCCCCAGGAGGATCGATGCCGCGCATCGCACTGCTGTCCACGTCCGACACCGACCTGCTCTCGGCCCGTGCCAGCGGCGCCGACTGGCTCTTCGCCAATCCCGTCCGCGGACTCCCGCACGGATTCGACACCGCGGATCTGGTCATCGCGCGGGTGCTCGGCACCGCCGACGACGTGCGCGAGCTGGTGCTGCCGCACATCGGCGATCGACCCCTGGTCGTGCTCGGCGGTGAACTGACCCCCAGCGCCGAACTGATGGAGCTGTCGACCGTGCCGATCGGCATCGCCGCCGAGGCGCACCGGTACCTCGTCGAGGGCGGTCCGGCGAACCTCACGCAACTGCACGCGTTCCTGTCCGACACGATCCTGCTCACCGGCGAGGGCTTCGAGCCGCCGGCCGCCGTCCCGCAGTGGGGCTGGGCCGACCGTCCACAGGCCGCATCCTCCGACCTGCCCCGCATCGGGATCCTGTACTACCGCGCCCACGAGGCCAGCGGGAACGCCGGCTTCGCGCACGCGCTCGCCGACGCGGTCGACGCCACGGGTCAGGCCGTCGGCGTGCCCGTCTTCTCCGCATCGCTGCGCTCGGCCCCGGCCGATCTGTTCAACGAACTGGGGACACTCGACGCCCTCGTCGTCACGGTGCTGGCCGCGGGCGGCGCCACGCCGGCCTCGGCGTCCGCCGGCGGCGAGGATGAGGCGTGGGACGTCGAACGCATGGCGGCCCTCGACATCCCGCTGCTGCAGGGCCTGTGCCTGACGTCCAGCCGCGAGGAGTGGCTCGCCTCCGACGACGGCGTGACGCCATTGGACTCGGCGAACCAGATCGCGATCCCGGAGTTCGACGGTCGCATCATCACCGCGCCGTTCTCGTTCAAGGAGATCGACGCCGAGGACGGTCTGCCGCGCTACGTCGCCGACCCGGAGCGGGCCGCGCGGGTGGCTCGGATCGCGGTGAACCACGCACGGCTGCGGCACGTGCCGAACGCCGACAAGCGGGTTGCGCTCGTGCTGTCGGCCTACCCGACCAAGCACGCGCGGATCGGCAATGCGGTGGGGCTGGACACCCCGGTCTCGGCGGTCCGGTTGCTGCGCCGGCTGCGCGACGACGGCTACGACTTGGGCGCCGACAACGTGGTGACGCGGATCCTCGACGGCGGCGCCGGGCCCGACGACACATCCGCCGGCGACGCGCTGATCCACGCCCTGATCGCCGCAGGCGGCCAGGACGAGGAATGGCTCACCACCGCCCAGCTCACTGACGCACACGTGCGCATCACCCCCTCCGAGTACGCGCAGTGGACCATGGACCTGCCCGAGGACCTGCGGGCCGCGATGGTCGAGGCGTGGGGCGCAGCGCCGGGCGAGCTCTTCGTCAACGACGCTAGTGAGCTGGTGCTGGCCACGCTGCAGGCCGGCAACGTGGTGCTGCTCATCCAGCCGCCCCGCGGGTTCGGCGAGCACCCGGTCGCGATCTACCACGACCCCGACCTTCCGCCCAG
>CAYXFT010000252.1:0-3930 GCA_964464335.1 uncultured Aeromicrobium sp. | reverse complement strand
GAGATCCGGTTGTCGTCCCAGATCAGGATGAGACCGTCGAGACCCAGCGCGCCGGCCAGCGAGGAGGCCTCGGACGACACGCCCTCGGACAGGCAGCCGTCGCCGGCGACGCACCAGATGCGCGGACGGAACAGTTCCTCGTCGGCGGTGGCGTCGGGCTGCAGCAGCGCCTGCGTGCGGCGGGCCGACATCGCCAGGCCCACGGCGTTGCCGACCCCCTGACCGAGCGGTCCGGTGGTCGTCTCGACACCCGCCGTGTGGCCCCACTCGGGGTGGCCGGGGGTGAGGCTGCCGAGGACGCGGGCCTTCTTCAGGTCGTCCAGCTCGAGGCCGTAACCGCTCAGGTAGAGCTGCACGTAGAGCGAGAGGCTCGTGTGCCCGGCCGACAGGACGAAGCGGTCGCGGCCCTCCCACTGCGGCTGGGCGGGATCGTGGCGCAGGTACTCCTGGAACAGGACGTAGAGCGCGGGGGTGAGGCTGACGGCGGTGCCGGCGTGCCCGTTGCCCTTGGCCTGGACCGCGTCGAGCGGCAGGATGCGGGCGTGGCGGACGGCCTCGAGGTCGAGAGGGTTCTTCCACTGCTGCGTGTCGGTCACGCACTCCACCGTAGGCGGTCAGAGGGGCTTTTGTCTAACGTTGGACATAAGGGGTCACGAACGCGTCCACCCGCGCTGGTGCGAGCGCGGCGTCGGCGGCCATCTGCGCCGCGCCCAGCAGGCCGGCGTCCGGCCCGAGCGGCGAGGCGATCACCTGCAGGTCGGTGGTCGCGAGCGGGTGCGAGCGCTCCATCACGCGCTCGCGGACGCCGTCGACGAGCAGGTCGCCGGCCTCCGCCAGGTCGCCGCCGACCACGACGATCGCGGGGTTCAGCACGCCGACCGCCTCGACGACGGACTCGCCGACGCGGCGGCCGGCCCCGCGCAGGAGTTCGGTGGCGTCGTGGTCGCCCGCGGCCGCGAGGGCCACGACGTCGGCCGATGTCCGGACCTCGGCGTGACCGAGGTCGCGCAGCCGCGCGGCGATCGCCCATCCGCCCGCGGAGGCCTCCGCGCACCCGCGCTGGCCGCACCGGCAACGCGACCCGTCCGGGTGGGGGATGTGGCCGAGGTCGCCCGCGCCGCCGCGGGCGCCGTGCAGCACCGTGCCACGCGAGATGATCCCGGCGCCGACGCCCATGCCGACCTTGATCACCAGCAGGTCGTCCGCGCCCTCGACTCCGGTCGCGCGCAACGCGCGATGCACGCCGAGCGCCACGAGATTGGCGTCCTTGTCGACCACGACGGGGACGCCGAGGCCGCGCTGGAACCGGTCGGCCACCTCGACCCCGTCCCAGCCGTGCATCGTCGGCGGGCTGACGAGCCGCCCGGTGCGCTGGTCGACCGGACCCGGGACGCCGATCGCGACGCCCAGTACCGGTGGCGGCCCGTCGTCGAGGAGGTGCGCGAACGCGGCCTCGACGCCGGCCAGCACCGTCTCGGGTCCGTCGTCGATCGCGATGTCCTCGTCGAGCGTGGTCAGGACCCGGCCGTTCAGGTCGGCCAGGCCGTACCGCGCGTGGCTGCTGCCGATGTCGGCGACGAGCAGGGAGCCGTGGTCCTCCACGAGGTCGAGCACCTCGGCGGGCCGGCCGCCGGTGGACCGGTCGGTGGCGTCCGCCCGCAGCAGGCCCGACCGTACGAGGGTCTCGAGGCGGTGGGTGGCGGTGGCGCGGGCGAGTCCGGAGAGGTCGACGACCTGGGCACGGGTCAGCGGTCCGTGGCGTCGGAACAGCGCCAGCAGATCACCATGACCGGACACGCTCGCTCCTCTCGCCGGCGCACGCGCGCCTGGCGTCACGGTAGTACGTCGCGATCACTCGTCGCGGTCGACCAGGCGTCCGATCTGGCCCGGCTCGAGGATCCCGTCGCTGACCAGGTGCGCCAAGCCGACGAGTCCCTCCCGCGGGTGCAGTGTGCTGGCCACGATCGACAGCTCGGACGTCGCCAGCGGCAGGGACCGGCTGTAGACGCGTTCGCGGATCGCGGGCAGCAGATGATCGCCGCCCGCGGCGACGAGATGACCGGCAAGCACCACGACGCGCGGGTTGAGCAGGTTGACCGCGGAGGCGACCGCGGTGCCGATCACCTGACCGGCGCGCCGGGCCAGTTGGACCGCGGTCGGGTCGCCGGCGGCGAGCGCCGCCGTCAGGTCGTCCTGGACCTGCACGGGGGAGCCGGCCGCCTGCAGGTCGCGCAGGATCGCCCAGCCGCCGGCGCGCGCCTCGAGGCAACCGTTGTTGCCGCACTTGCACAGGGGGCCCTCGTCCTCGCCCGGCAGGGACATGGGGATGTGTCCGAGGTCGCCGGCCGCACCGTCGGCCCCGCGGTAGAGCCGGCCGTCCTGGACGAGACCGCTGCCGATGCCCGTGCCGATCTTGACGAGCAGCAGGTCGTCGGCCTCGGGGTGGGCGAAGCGGGCCTCCCCGTACGCCATGGCATTGGCGTCCTTCTCCAGGAACACCGGGCAGGCGAACCGTTCGGCGAACCAGGCCGGCACGTCGAAGCGGTTCCACAGCGGCATGATCGGCGGGTTGACCGACATTCCCGATCCCCGCTTGACCGGCGCGGGCAGGCTCAGCCCGATCCCGAGGATCTCGTCGGCCTCGGTGCCGGTGTCGACGAGGAACTTCTCGAAGCACTCCATGACGGAGGTGAGCAGCACCTCGGGTCCGGCGCTGACGTCCGACGGCATCTCGATCTCGGACTCGACGTCGCCGCCGAGGTCGCACAGTCCGGCCCGGAACTTCGTCGCGCCGACGTCGGCGGCGAGCAGTTTTCCGCGGCGACTGTTGAAGGAGAAGACCTCGGCCGGGCGCCCCTTGGCGACGCCTTCACGGGCCGACCCCACGACGAGCCGGGCGTCCAGGAGAGCGTCGATCCGCAGGTTGACACCGCTGCGCGAGAGGCCGGTCTCGGTCACGATCTCGGCGCGCGTCATGCCGCCCTTGCGTCGCAGGAGGGAGAGGGTTTCGCTGATGCCCTCGTCGAAGCTGGCCATAGGCCCTCCATTCTGGCGACTTTGCGGCCGCGCGACGTGATTTCCGCCGGATGCTTGCGGAGTGATCGTGGTGTGTCGTACATTACACGACAGAAAGTGTTGTATTAACAACACCAAACATCAAAATCCGCAGCCGCACGGCGCGTGATGGGTGAGAGGAATCAACAATGGGCACCTTCCAGGACAGGAAGAGGACGCGAGCCTCGCTCGCCGTCGCCGCCATCGGCGCCAGCCTGCTGCTGGCCGCCTGTGGCTCGTCGGATGACGGCGACAGCGGCGACGGCGGCAGCACGGACGTCGCCGACACCAAGATCGGCATCGTCCTCAAGGGCTTGGACAACCCGTTCTTCCAGCACATGGAGGACGGCGTCAACGCCGAGCAGGAGGAATCGGGCGCCGAGGTCGAGATCCAGTCCGCCGCGTCCATCACGGACACCGCGGGCCAGGCCGACAAGCTGACCAGCATGGCCAACCAGGACTTCGACTGCTACGTCGTCAATCCGATCAGCGGCACCAACCTGATCCAGGGCATCGCGCAGATCGCCGCCAAGGGCACCCCGATCGTCAACATCGACAACCCGGTCGATGCCGACGCCGCCAAGGCCGCCAGCGCGACCATCAGCACCTACATCGGCACCGACAACGTCGCCGCCGGCACGATGGTCGCCGATCAACTGGCCAAGCTCGACAGCGACGGCGGCGACGTCGCCACCGTCGGCGGCATCGCCGGGGACGTCACGAGCGGCCAGCGCATCGAGGGCTTCAAGGACGGTCTGGCCGACAACTTCAAGGTCGTCCAGGAGGTCGCCGCCAACTGGGACCGCCAGGAGGCCCAGACGCAGGCCGAGACCATCTTGCAGGCCCACCCGGACCTGGCCGCGTTCTTCGTCGCGA
>CAYXFT010000251.1:0-3930 GCA_964464335.1 uncultured Aeromicrobium sp. | reverse complement strand
AACGGTTGACCGTCGTGGTGAGCGCGGCGCGGAAGCCCTCTTCGTGCGTGCCGCCCTCGTGGGTGTTGATCGTGTTCGCGAACGTGTGCACCGATTCGCTGAAGCTGTCGTTCCACTGCATCGCGAGTTCGAGGGCGAGGCCGTTCTTGTCGTCCTCGCGCTCGAGGTTGATGACGTCCTTGTGGATCGGGGACTTGCTGCCGACATTGATGTGGTTGACGTAGTCGACCAGACCGCCGTCGTAGCGGAAGGTCACCTCGCGCTCGACCTCGTCGACCACGCCCTCCTCGACACCCTCCTCGGCCGCGTGGCGCTCGTCGCGCAGCCGGATCTCGAGGCCCTTGTTGAGGAAGGCCATCTCACGGAAGCGGGTCTTGAGCGTGTCGTAGTCGTAGTGCGTCGTCTCGAAGATGTCCTCCGACGCGTAGAACGTCTGGGTGGTGCCGGTCTCGTCGGTGGCCTCGCCCTTCTCCAGCGTCGCATCGGGCACGCCGTACGTGAAGGTCTGTCGCCAGACGTGGCCCTCGCGCCGCACCACGGTGTCCAGTCGCGTCGAGAGCGCGTTGACGACGCTGATGCCGACGCCGTGCAGACCGCCGGAGACCTTGTACCCGCCGCCGCCGAACTTGCCTCCGGCGTGCAGGGACGTCATGACCAGCGTGACCGCCGGGATCTTCTCGATCGGGTGCTCGCCGACCGGGATGCCACGGCCGTCGTCCTCGACCCGCACGCCACCATCGGCCTGCAGCACGACGAGGATGTGACTCGCGTAGCCGGCGAGGGCCTCGTCGACCGAGTTGTCGACGACCTCGTAGACGAGGTGGTGCAGGCCACGCTCACCGGTCGAGCCGATGTACATGCCCGGCCGCTTGCGTACGGCCTCGAGTCCCTCCAGGACCTGAATGTTGCTCGCGTCGTACGTGGAGGGTGTTTCAGGCGCCTGGGTCACCAAATCAGTATACGGGCCCATTGTGTGCGTCTCACGGAGCGACACCTGCTGTGGATCACGGGAAGTTCGTCCACAGATGCCGTTGAACGGCACCAGAAGGCCGCTGGGACGCGCCGCGAGGGTGCCGACCATGGTCCTGATGCAGAAAGCGCCGTTGCGGGCGACCACGGGCCGAACCGGGACCGTGCCGCTCGGACCGGTCTGGCATCGTGGCGAGGTGAGCACGCACGCGACCATCGGACGATCGGTGACCGCCCCGGCCCTGGCCGTGGGAGCACTGGCCTTTTCGGCGTTCGTCGCCCTCGTCGAGGTGGCGTTGTGGTCGGCTTCGGGTCAGGCTGCCGATGACCGCGCCATGGCCACGGTCGTGGCCGGCCGCGAGGCTCACCTGACGCTGCTGAGCATCCTGGGCCGCGTGTCGGTCTGGGCCGTCGCGGTCGTCGCGGTCGGTTGCGTCGCGCTCGCCGCGGCGCGCCGTCACGTCCGGGCCGCGATCGCCGCCGTGCTCGTCATCGCCGGCGCGAACCTCACGACGCAGATCCTCAAGCACGGACTGCTCGAACGTCCTGATCTCGGATTCGGCGTCCACAACTCGCTGCCCAGCGGCCACGTCACCGTGGTCGCCTCGACGGTCGCCGCCCTGTTGATCGTGGTGCCACCCGTCGTCCGCGCCACGGTCGCCGGGCTCGGCACCTTCGCGACCGGGCTGACCGGACTGTCGACGATCGTGGCCGGCTGGCACCGTCCCGCGGACGTCGTGGCGGCCCTGCTCGTCTGTCTGGGCTGGTGCGCGATCGGCGTGATCGTCCACGGCGGTACGCGGGGCAGGTCGCCCGCGGTCTTCCTCACCGCGCTCAGCGGGGCGGCCGCCGCGCTGCTGGGCATCGTGCTGATCGGCGTGCGTCCACTCGACGGACTCGAGGGGTTCGTGGAGGCGTCGCTCGTGCTCGGCGCCGTCGCGCTCGCGTCGGCCGTCGTGATCTGGCTGATGGCCTGGATCAGCCCCGACGTGCGCTGACCCGCCGTCACGACGGCCGGTCAGCCGTACGTGTCGCGCGGGCCGCGGCCCTTGATCGACCGGGGACCCTTCTTCCAACTGGGCGCCTGAGGTCCCTTCACGTCGATGCGCAGCACCTGGCCGTCGCCGAGTTCCTCGTTGAGTTTCGCGACCAGTCGCGGCGCGAGCAGTTTGATCTCCTTGGCCCACGCCGTCGAGTCGGTCCGCAGGTGCACGATGCCGTCGGCGAACTCCTGGACGTGGCAGTGCTGGGCGACCTCGGGCCCGACGATCGTCGCCCAGTCGGTGAACACACGCGATGCGGCCAGGCGATCGTTCCAGCCCTGGTTGGCGACCAGTTCCCCGAGCACGTCACCGAGGGCCACCGCGTCCTCGCGGCCGGCTCGCCGCGCCGTCGGACGCTTGCGCACCGGGCGCCGCTTCGACGTCGCGGGGGTCGCGCCGTTCCGGTACGCGTCGGCGATCTCGCGAGCCAACCTCAGGACGTCCTCGTCCGGGTCGTCAGCCACGAGCCGTCACGTCCCCGGCGGCCACGGTGAACGTCTGGCCCACGAGTTCTTCGGGCACGTCCCCCTCGACCGCGGCGGTCACCAGTACCTGCTCGGCCGAACCGACTCGCTCGGCGAGCCGCGCCCGGCGGTCGCCGTCCAATTCCGCGAACACGTCGTCGAGGATCAGGATCGGATCGTCACCGTCCTCGCGCAGCAGCGCGAAAGCGGCCAACCGTAGTGCCAGCGCGAGCGACCACGACTCACCGTGACTCGCATAGCCCTTCGCCGGGAGATCTCCGATTGCCAACACCATGTCGTCACGGTGCGGTCCGACCAGGCTGATCCCGCGCTCGAGCTCTTCGCGGCGGCGCCGACCGATCTCGTCGAGCAGCGCCTTGGCCAGGTCGTCCGGATCACGAAGGTCCTCGATCCCCTCCACCGACGGCTTGTACGTGATCGTGACGAGTTGGCGATCGGCCGCGGCCCCGGCGGCGACGTCGCGGTAGGCCTCCGTCACGTGCGGGCCGAGGGCGTCGAGCAGGGCGAGCCGGGCCGCGACCAGCTGGCCGCCCGTGCGCGCGAGATTCTCGTCCCAGATGTCCAGCGTCGAGATCTCGACATTGCTGCGCCGGCCGGCAGTCTTCAGCAGGGTGTTGCGCTGCCGCAGGACGCGGTCGAAGTCGGCCTTCACGCCGGCCAGGCGCGGTGTCTGCATGACGATGAGGTGGTCGAGGAAACGGCGCCGGTCGGACGGATCACCCTTCACCAACGCCAGGTCCTCGGGTGAGAACAGCACGGTGCGCACGATGCCCATCACGTCGCGCACCCGCGGCAGGGCATTGCCGTTGAGTCGGGCCCGGTTCGACTTGCCCGGCGTGATCTCGAGCTCGACCAGGGCCGATCGGTCCTCGCGTTGCAGTCGGGCGCGGACGATCGCGTGGTCCGCGCCGGCGCGCACGAGCGGCGTGTCGGTCGAGACGCGATGCGAATCCAGCGCGGCCAGGTAGTCGACCGCCTCGACGAGGTTGGTCTTGCCTTGACCGTTGGCGCCGATGAAGGCCACCGGACCGGGAGCGAGCTCGATCTCGACGGCGGGGTACGACCGGAAGTCGGTCAGGGCCAGCCGGGTCACGTGCACGGGGCCAGCCTACTGAGCGTCCGTCGTCGCGGGGACATGTGTTTTGAAGGGTTTTCCACGTCGGGCGAGGTCGTCGGACGTGGAAAAGTCTTCAAAATCGGGAAGGGGACGAGGGGATCAGGTGGCCGGCGGCACGTCCGGGGACTCCTTGGCCGCCTGCACCGCGTGGCCGCCGAACTGCTGGCGCATCGCGGCGACCGCCTGCATCGCGGGGGATTCCGGCTGACGGGAGACGAAGCGCGCGAACAGCGAGGCGGCGATGGTGGGCGCGGGAACCGCGTTGTCGATCGCGGCCTCGACGGTCCAGCGTCCCTCGCCCGAGTCCTCGGCGTAG
>CAYXFT010000250.1:0-3946 GCA_964464335.1 uncultured Aeromicrobium sp. | reverse complement strand
GCTTGTCGAGGTCGGTGGTCGGGATGTTGTGGTCCTCGGTCGCGAGCGTGAGGTCGGGGCGACGCACCGTACGGCCCGAGAGGCGCAGGCCGTCGAAGGCCTGGGGGCTGGTGACCTCGTGAATGAGATGGAGGTCGATGAACAGCAGGTCCGGTTCTCCCGGCGCGGAACGGACGACGTGATCGTCCCAGATCTTCTCAGCGAGGGTCTTGCCCATTTGTCTCATCTCACTTCGGGGGTTGCGTCTCACAATGCGATACGGCAGTATCAAGACATGGACAACTCTAGCGGAGTCGGCGTTCTTGACAAAGCCGCCCTGGTTCTCTCGGCGCTGGAACCCGGACCCGCGACGCTGGCCGGCCTGGTCACCGCGACGGGCCTGGCCCGGCCGACCGCGCATCGTCTCGCAGTCGCCTTGGAGCATCATCGGCTGGTCGCCCGCGACATGCAAGGTCGATTCATCCTCGGCCCGCGATTGTCCGAGCTCGCCGCCGCCGCCGGCGAGGACCGTCTGCTCGCGGCCGCCGGCCCCGTGCTGGCCCGCCTGCGCGACATCACCGGCGAATCCGCCCAGCTCTTCCGTCGCCAGGGCGAGCACCGCGTGTGCGTCGCCGCGGCCGACCGGCCCACCGGCCTGCGCGACTCGATCCCCGTCGGCAGCCAGTTGACGATGGCCGGCGGCTCGGCCGCGCAGGTCCTGCTCGCGTGGGAGGACCCCGAGCGCATGAACAAGGGCCTCATGAAGGCCAACTTCTCCGCCGCCGAACTGTCCGCGGTGCGCAAGCGCGGCTGGTCCCAGAGCGTCGGCGAGCGCGAACCGGGCGTCGGCTCGGTCTCGGCGCCGGTCCGCTCCCCCAGCGGCAAGGTCGTCGCCGCGGTCTCGGTCTCGGGCCCGCTCGAGCGCCTCACCCGCCAGCCGGGCCGCATGCACGCCCCCGCGGTCGTCGCGGCTGCCGAGCGGCTGAGCCAGAACCTGCGCCGCTGACCTCAGCGGCGTTCGACGAGCAGCGCCTGGGCCACCCGACCGACCGGACCGAACTCGTCGTGCAGGATCGCCGCACTGGTGCCGATGCCGTCCGGACCGATCGAGGTCTCGGCGACCACGCCGATCCACGCGCCGCGCGGTGCGGCATGCAGGTGCACCGTCAGGTCGGTGTTCAGGAACGTCCACTCCTGCGGATCGAGCCGCGAGCCGATCCCGTTCGCGGTGTCGGCGAGCGCCACCGCGAGCTGGGTCCCGGACACGGGCTCCCCGGCGACCAGGTCGAAGTCGACGTGGCCCCAGGCCGGCGTCGGCGCTCCGGGGCGACCGATCGGGGCACGGACGACCCAGGCGATCTCGCCCACGAAGCCGCGATTCCACGAGTCGGGGATGCCGGCGGGCGCGCGCAGGAGCTCGTCCGGCCGCACCGGCGCCAGCGCCTCGTCGGCGACGTACCGCGCCGCCGACGTGTCACCGGTCGCGAGCCGCCACGCGTTCGCGATCGCGACGACCCGCTCGGCGCCGCCCGCACCGGCTTGCGTCATCGTCGCCCGCAACAGGGCCACCTTGCGGCCCGGCCTGATCACCTCGGCCCGGACACGGACCGGGCACATCGCGACCGGCCCGAGGATCTCGACACCCACGCGACCGAGCCGACCTGCCGTCGGCGCCTCGAGCCGTTCCATCGCCCGGGCGAGCAGCGCTCCGAGCGGGCCGCCGTGTTGGAAGCCGTCGTCCCACGGGCCGATGGCCAGGGAGGTGGGCTCGAAGACCTCCGCATCATCGTCGCCGTCGACCCGCAGGTAGCAGGCGCGCTCGGGTGCCGCTGTCACGCGTCGCCCCCGTCCGGCTCGTTCTCGCTCACGAACGCCTCCTGGGCGACGTGCGCGATCTGGTCGCCCTCGGCACCGAAGACCGCGGCCTCGATGAGCACGCGGCCCTGCGCAGCCGTCGGACTGGCGTGCTCGAACAGCATCCAGTCGTCGGCGCGCGCGTCGCGGTGGAACCAGATCGTGTGGTCGAGCGACACCGCGTTCCAACGGGCTGCCATCGATCGCTCGTGGCCCGTGACGTGGCCGTGCGGCGCGACCGCCATCGACATCAGCATGAGGTCGCTGGCGTACGCGATCGCGGCCCGGTGCAGCAACGGGTCGTCGTCGAGATCCTCCACCACGCGCATCCAGACGTTCTGCAGCGGTGCGGCAGACGAGGCGGGCAGGACGCCTTCGTCCTCCGGCGCGACCCGGATGTCGACCGTCGCGAAGTCCTCCCAGTAGTCCCCCAGACCGCCGTCGGGAGCGGCGAGGTCGTGCAGGTCGACGCTGCCCGCGGGCGGCGCGCTGACGGGTCGAGGCCGGCTGTGGGCCAGGCCCGGCCGCTCGACCGCACACGAGACGGTCGACCGGCAGACCAGCCGGCCGTCCTGCACCGCGTCGACGACACGGCTGGAGAACCGGCGGCCGTCACGCAGTCGCTGGACCTCGTACCGGATCGGCAGGTCGCTGCGGCCGGGCCGCAGGAAGCTGGTGTGGATCGAGTGCACCAAGCGGTCGTCGGGGACGTCGTTGCCGGCCGCCACGATCGACTGGCCCACGAGTTGGCCGCCGAAGAGTTGGGGCAGCCGCACGCCGTCGGTGTGCCCGAGCCAGGCACCCGGGCCGTCCGGGCGGATGTCGAGCACCGACGCCAGGGCCGAACCCGTCCTCACGATCCCGACCCGACGGCACCGCGCCGCGGCGGCCGCGGGAAGAATCCGCTCGTGCGCGCGACGTACTCCTCGAACTCGGGCCCGCGCTTGCGGCGCATGCCCTTCTCGGTCAGCTTCGCGCCGCTGAACGTCGTCAGCAGCCACGTCATCAGGATCGGCGAGAACACCGTCAGCACGCCCCACGGCGAGCCGAGGGTGAGCAGGAACAGTCCGAACCAGACGCAGGCGTCACCGAAGTAGTTGGGGTGCCGCGTCCACGACCACAGGCCGCGGTCCATGATCTTGCCCGCGTTGGCCGGGTCGGCCTTGAACCGCGCGAGTTGCCAGTCGCCGACCGACTCGAACAGGAAGCCGATCGCCCACACGACGATCGCGACCACGACGAGGGCGTCAACGCCGTGCGACACGTACATCGCGAACTGCACGGGGATCGAGACGATGAACGCCAGCACGGCCTGCATGCCATAGATCTTCGAGATCAGGAACGGGATGAGCGGCCGGTCCTTGCGGCTGCGCAGCAGGGCCGTGTAACGCGGGTCCTCGCCCTTGCCGATGTTGCGCCGGCCGATGTAGAGCCCCAGGCGCAGGCCCCAGATCGCGGTGAGCAGCAGGACGATCAGGCGGCGCGTGTCGTCGCCGTCGGAGCCGCCTGATGCGACCCACGAGGCGAAGGCGATGACGACGAAGGACGGGCCCCACGTGATGTCGATGATGGAATGGTCCTTCACCGCGATGGCGATGGCCATCACGATCGCGAAGAACACGACCACGGCGGCAGCCGAGATCAGCAGGTTGAGGGCGAAGTCGCCCCACGGGTAGTCGTACATTCTGGTCCTTCAGTCGGTCGGGGAAACAGGGTCGCCGGAGGCGACGTCGCGCGCGAGGCTCTGGAACGCGTCCTGCGCGTGGTCGAAGGTGTGCGGGTCGCCGGTGCGGCTCTGCGCCACGAGACGCTCGAGTTCGGCGGGGTCGAGCGTGGCCGCGCCCGCGTCCTCAAAGCCGGCGGACATGTGCTGGCATTGACCGCCGGCATGGGTGCCGCATGGATGTTTGCCAATCACCGCGGGCTGGAAGCCGCTCCGGGCTCCGCCTCCTCGATTTCCTCTATCGCGGAGAAAGGCGTCGAACGACCGGCCCGGAGCCTCCGTGAAGCGCCGCGGTCGATCCGTCCAACCGCCAGCGCCCACCGGCAAGCGTGGGATCTGCTCCAGCGGCAACCGGCACGGGACCGGGAGAAATTGCGCGCGGCCCTGCTG
>CAYXFT010000249.1:0-3989 GCA_964464335.1 uncultured Aeromicrobium sp. | reverse complement strand
GGCGAGCAGGTCGTCCTCGGTCTCGCGACGCAGGATCAGGCGCGCCTCACCCTCGACGTGGTCTGACTCCTCAGCCCCGGGCCAGCCACCAGTCCGCGGTCTCCTTGAAGACCTGCTCCCATGGCGTCGCGGTGAGCCCCAGCAGGGTCTCGTCCGCGCGGGCGTCGATCTCGAACGGCTGCATGAACTGGTAGACGACCTCGCGCAGTTCGCGTACGTCCGGCACGGCCACGCCCAGCACGCGCATCGCCGCCGGGCCCATGGTCCGCACCCGCGGCCGGGGTCGGCCCGCGGCGGTGGCCAGCCCTTCGGCCAGTTCGCGTTGGGTCACCGCACCCGCGTGGGGCGCCATCAGCAGCCGATGACCCTCGTCCGGCAGGTCGGCCGCACGCAGCATCGCCTCGACGAGGTCGGGCACGTACGTGAACGCGTGCGGCAGGTCGGCGCGACCGAACACCATCGCGGAGCGACCGGCCACCACGCGACCGGCCAGGTACTCCCCGGCGGCGCTGCTGCGGACCATCGGGCCGATGAAGTCGCCGGCCACGACCGACCGCACCCGAGCGCCGGATGCCTCGCGGGCGGCCAGCAGTGCTGCACGGACCTCGCCCTTCGGGCTGCGCGGCCGGAGCGGCGTCGTCGCGCCGATCGGTCCGGCGTCGGAGTCGAATGCGTAGAGGCTCTCGGGCAGGACGAGGGTCGCACCCGTGCGGGCGACGTGGGCGAGCACCGGCTGCTCCATCCGAGGGAGCAGGTCGCGCCACACGGCGGTCCGGTAGGGCGCGTGGGACGCCATGTGGACGTGAGGGGTGTCGCCGATCGCCGTCGCGATGGCGTCGGCGTCGGTGACGTCCGCGCGGTACAGGTCGGCGCCCGCGGGTCCCGAGCCGGAGCGGGTGACGACGCGGACCCGGCGTCCGCGCTCGACCAGGCGGGCCGACGTCGTGCGGCCGACGGGTCCGTCGCCGATGACGACGGCATCGAAGGGGTGGTCCATGGTCTCTCCTGAGGTCGAGGATGAAACTGTGAGCGGTGCTCTCTGTTGTCAGTCTGCATCCTGTTCGACACGAAAGCAAGAGCACCGCTCACTTTCGTGTCGTATGCATTCGGTTGTGCCACGATGGCCCCATGACGACCCCACGCCAGCGGGCCCGCGAACGCACCGAGGCCGAGATCCGCGACCTCGCCTGGCGCCACCTCGAGCAGGAGGGCGCCGCCGCGCTGTCGCTACGCGCGATCGCCCGCGACCTCGGCGTGGTCTCCTCGGCGATCTATCGCTACGTGCCGAGCCGGGACGACCTGCTCACGATGCTGATCGAGGAGGGTTACACCGATCTGGCCGAGTCGGTCGAGCAGGCCGAGGCGGCCGTGGTCCGCGACGACTTCCGCGGGCGCTGGCTCACGGTGTGCCGGTCCACCCGGGCATGGGCGCTGCGGCGACCCGCCGCGTGGGGACTGCTCTACGGCGCGCCCGTGCCGGGCTACGAGGCCCCGGAGGACCGCACGACCCCGCAGGGCATCCGGGTGGTCGGCCTCCTCGCGGCGATCATGATGGCGGCCGTCGCGGCCGACGCCGCCCATCCCACGGTCGGTCCGGCCGGCGGCAGGGGAGAGGTGCCCGCCGCACTCGTCGAGGCACTGGAGGCAGCCGCCGGTGAGGTCGGCGCCGGGACGAGTTCCGCCGCAGCGGTCGTGGCCCTCACGATCAGTGCCTGGATGTGGTTGCTCGGTGCGGTCAGTTCAGAGGTCTTCGGTCAGTTGGGTCGTGACTCGTTCCCCGACTTCGAGGCGCTCGCCGACGTCACCTTCACGACCCTTGCCGACGTGGTGGGACTGTGAGGCGCGGACGGGTCACAGCGACGACAGGATCTGCGCCAGCACGATCTTCGTGACCATCGCCGCCGGGTAGACCAGCGCGTACCCGAGCGCGACGCGCGGGTCGTGGCCCGTGCGGGTGTTCGCGAAGGCCAGCAACGCCGGCTGGGTATGGGTTCCCGCGACGACGCCGGCCGTGCGGATCCGGCCGACCCGGAAGACCCACCGCATCGTCACGTAGACGCCGATGCCCACGATCGTCGTCATCACGACGCCGGTGACGAACAGCTTGACGACCTCGCCGTCGCTGAACGCGTCCAGGATGAGCGATCCTGCCCGCGTGCCGGCGTAGGCGAGGAAGACCAGCAGGCCCAGTTCGACCATCACGGTGGAGGCCGTGTGCGGCAGTGTCGTGACGAACGACCCGATCCGGCCGATCCGGCCCATCACGAGACCCACCAGCAGCGTGCCGGCCGCCGCGCCGATCGAGATCATGCCCACGCCGGGAAGCGGCAACTCGATCAGGCCGATCGCCAGGCCGAGCGCGATACCTCCGCCCAGGGCGATCGGGTTGACGTCCGACAGCCCACGCGAGGAGTCACCCATCTCGGTGCCGATCTGCACGAGGGCCTCCGGTGACGCGACCACGCGCACCCGATCGCCGAGCTGCAACAACAGGTCCGGAGCCGCCACGAGGTCGACGTCGCCGCGCCGGACGCGGGTGATCGCGGCACCGTAGCGTTCTTCGATGTCGCGGTCGACATCGATCACCCGGCGCCCCGCCAGCCGGGGATCGGAGATCGTGATGCGCCGGAAGTCCAGCGACGACCGGTTGGTGGTGAGGTCGTGCGACGACGCGTGCCCCAACTCGTCGATGAGCCGATCGATCTCCTCCTGCGGCCCGACCACGTTGACGAGGTCGCCCGGCCCGACGGTGGTGTCGGCGTACACCGGTGCGGCGTCCTCGGTCGCGTGGTGCGCCACGCGCGAGAAGGTCAGCTTGTCGCCGTGGCGCCGGCGCAGGTCGGTCAGCGAGAGCTCGTGCTCGGCCTCGATCCGGACGGTGACGTCGACGACCTCCGCGGGTGTGTCCAGGTCGCGGTTCCCGCGCGAGATCGCGATCCCCGTGACGGCCAGCATCATCAGGACGCCGTAGACGTAGGCGGTGGCGTATCCGACCGTCGCCTCGGGCGTGCCGCCGGCCGCGGCCAGCGCGGGGGTGTTGTTCATGGCGCCGGCGAACGTGCCCGCGATCGCGTCGGGGGACAGGTCGAACGCGCGTCCGACGGCGAGGCCTGCGATCGCCGCGACGACGAGGAGCGCCCCGACGGCCAGCACGAGTCGCCACGCGGCGCGGATCGTGGTGAAGAAGCTCGGCCCGGCCAGGATGCCGGTGGCGAACGCGAACAGGGCCAGGCCCAGACTGCCGAGCACCTCGGGAACCTCGAGCACGACGTCCTCGGCCGTTCCCCACGCGGTGAGCGCGATCGACACGAACAGGACGGCCACCGGGCCGAGGGAGACGCCGCTGATCGTGATGCGCCCGGCTGCGGCCCCCACAGCGATCACCAGGCCCAGGAACACGAGCGGCTGCTCGGCGAAGAACTCCAGCACGTCGACCACGGGGACCCCTTCCGTACCTGCGCCGATCCTCCCACCGTTCGGGCTCAAGGGGCGACCCCGTTCGGCCCGGCGGCAGACGCCGATAGGCTTGCCCGGTGACCACGTCCTTGCCCTCGGCCCCCGGCGGCGCACGACCGATCCGCATCGCGATGCTGGGGTGCGGTGTCGTCGGCACGGAGGTCGCCCGGTTCCTCGTCCGAGACGGGGACGAACTCGGCCGTCGCATCGGTGCCCCGATCGAACTCGTCGGCATCGCGGTACGCCGCCTCGAGCGGGTGCGCGACCTCGACCTGCCGTCCGAGTTGTTCACGACGGACGCCCTCGCGCTGGTGTCGCGCGGCGATCTCGACGTCGTCATCGAGGTGATCGGCGGGATCGAGCCGGCACGCGAGTTGATCCTGGCCGCCCTCGCGCACGGCGCCTCGGTCGTCACCGCCAACAAGGCGCTGCTCGCCGAGGACGGCGACACCCTGTACGAGGCGGCGGTGAAGGCCGAGCGGGACCTGTACCACGAGGCCGCCGTCGCCGGCGCGATCCCGATCGTGCGGCCG
>CAYXFT010000248.1:1573-4005 GCA_964464335.1 uncultured Aeromicrobium sp. | reverse complement strand
AGCGTTCGTTCAAGGGCGAGGGCAACGGGCCGGTCGCGGCGTTCGTCGACGGCATGCGTCAGGCCGGGTCCGACATCCGCGTCCTGGACTACAGCGAGCACGCGCTCTCGTCGGGCGGCGACGCGAAGGCCGCGGCCTACGTCGAGTGCGAGATCGCCGGCGAGGTCGTCTGGGGCATCGGCATCCACGAGAACATCGTCACCGCGTCCCTGCGGGCCGTCGTCTGCGCGGCCAACCGCGCCGAGGCCATTACGATTCCGAGGTCCTGAGGCCACTGGCAGTGACGTTCGAGGGCACGTTTCGCGCGAAACGCCCCTCGAACGTCACTCCCAGCGCTTCGCCAACGCGTCGGTGACGGCTCGGAGCAGCGGACGATCCCGTTCGCCCGAGCGCACCACCGCGCGGATGTCGCGCCCCAGCCTCGTGCCCGCCGCCATGGCGGTGTGCAGGCCGGGTCGATCGACGTCGATAGCCAGTTGCGGCAAGAGGGCGACCCCCTGACCCGCGGCCACGGCGATCGACAGCAGTTGCAGGTCGTCGGTCTCCCAGCGGACGTTCGGTTCGAAGCCGGACTGACGACAGGCGTACCGGACCGCCTGGCCGCACGCCGCCTCTGCCGGGGGCAACACCCACCGAGCATCGGCGAGGTCGGCCAGGCGGGTCCCGGGCGCGAAGGGCTCCCGCCCGATCAGGACCAGCGGTTCGGTCAGCACGGTCGTCGCCGAGACCCGCGACGGCATGGCCATCGGCGCGTGCTCGTACACGTCGACGAGAGCCAGGTCGATCCGCCCCTCGTGCAGGGCCGTCAGGCTGGCGTGTGGCTCGGCGACGCTGAGCGTCACGTCGATCCCGGGCAGCGAGATCGCGAGCCGGCCGATCGCGGGCAGGGCGATCTCCTGCGCCGCCGAGGCGATCGAGCCCATGCGGACCCGTCCGGTGAGCCGGTCGTCGAATCCGTCGACGTCGCCGCGCGCGGCCTCCAACAGTCGCACGAGGCTGCGTCCGCGCTCGGCCAGCAGTTCGCCTGCCGCCGTCAGCGCGACACCTCGCGGCAACCGTTCGAGCAGGGGAGTGCCGCACTCGCGTTCGAGGGTCGTGAGTTGTTGCGACACCGCCGAGGCGGTGATCGCGTTGGCCCGGGCGGCGCCGGCGATCGAGCCGTGCTGGGCGACGTCGGCCAGCAATCGCAGCCGGCCCGGATCCGGCAGGTCCTTCATCGCGCCTCCATTAGTTCAACTTACGGTAGACAGCATGCACCATCAGGCAGACGATGGGTGGGTGAGCATCGACACCGTCGCCGTCTTCGGCCTGGGAAAGGTGGGTGAGCTGGTTGCGCACCTGCTCGTCCGCGCAGGATTCAAGGTCGTCGGGGTCGACGCCCGCGAGCGGGTCGACCTCGGCTTCGAGACCTCAACCGTCGACGTGGCCGACGGCGATGCCGTGCGTGCCGCCCTGACCGGGGTCGACGCCGTCGTCTCCTGCCTGCCCTACCACCTGAACATCACCGTCGCCGAGGCCGCATACGACACCGGCGCGCACTACTTCGACCTCACCGAGGACGTGCCGACGACGAACCGCGTCATGGAGTTGTCGCGCGAGAGGCCCGACAGCGTCTTCGTGCCTCAGTGCGGCCTCGCGCCGGGCCTGATCGGCATCGTCGGGGCCAGCCTGGCCGAACGGTTCGAGAGCATCCGCAGCATCGAGCTCAAGGTCGGCGCGCTGCCGCAGAACCCGACGGGTCTGCTCGGTTACGCGTTCAACTGGTCCGCGGAGGGCGTCGTCAACGAGTACCTCAACGACTGCGAGGTGCTGCGGTCGGGCGACCGCAAGATGGTGCCGGCGATGACCGAGAAGGAGCGCGTCTTCATCGGCGGCATCGAACTGGAGGCCGCGTTGACGTCGGGCGGTCTCGGGACGATGTGCCAGACCTACGAGGGGCGCGTCCAGCGGCTCGACTACAAGACGCTGCGCTACCCGGGGCACTTCCGCCAGATGCACTTCCTGTTCGACGAACTGAACCTGCGCGACGAACGCGAGCTGGTCGGCCGGATCCTCGTCGACGCCAAGCCGCCGGTCAACGACGACATCGTCTACCTGCACGCCGCCGTCGAGGGCGTGCGCGACGGGCAGCCGTTCCGCGAGAACCACGTCCGCGGTTACCTGCCGCTCGACATCGACGGCCGGACGTGGCGCGCCATCAGCTGGACGACGGCCGCCAGTGCGGTGTCGGTCGTCGAGCTCGTCGCCTCGGGAATCCTGTCCGCCAAGGGCTTCGTCCGCCAGGAGGACATCCGGCTGGTCGACCTGCTCGCCACCAACTCAGGAAAACTCTTCGCCACCCACGGAAAGGTCGCCCCATGACCGTCGCTGACAACGTTTCGCAGATCTTCGAGCGGTTGGGCGCGGACCTGCCGTTCACGACCGACGGCGAG
>CAYXFT010000248.1:0-1563 GCA_964464335.1 uncultured Aeromicrobium sp. | reverse complement strand
CGAGATCGTCTGCCGCACCCCGATCGACGGGTCCGAACTGGGCCGGCTGACGGCGGACACCGCCGACTCGGTCGGTGCGGCCGTCGGCCGTGCGCAGGCCGCCTTCGAGCAGTGGCGGTCGGTGCCGGCGCCCGTGCGCGGCACGCTCGTCCGCGAACTGGGCGAACTGCTGCGTGAGCACAAGGACGACCTCGGCGCCCTCGTCACGATCGAGGCCGGGAAGATCGTCTCGGAAGGTCTCGGTGAGGTGCAGGAGATGATCGACATCTGCGACCTCGCCGTGGGTCTCTCACGGCAGTTGCACGGGCTGACGATCGCTAGCGAGCGTCCCGGTCACCGGATGATGGAGCAGTGGCACCCGCTGGGTGTCGTCGGCGTGATCAGCGCCTTCAACTTCCCGGTCGCGGTGTGGTCGTGGAACTCGGCGCTCGCGTTCGTGTGCGGCGACGCGGTGGTGTGGAAGCCGTCGGAGAAGACCGTCCTGACGGCGCTCGCGTGCCGGGCGCTCGCCGACGAGGCCGCCCGTCGCACGGGGGCACCCGAGGGCCTCCTGCAGGTCGTGGTCGGTGCGCGCGAGGTCGGCGAGGCGCTCGTCGACGACCCGCGGGTGCCGCTCGTGTCGGCCACGGGATCGACCCGGATGGGCAAGGAGGTCGCGCCGCGCGTCGCCGCCCGCCTCGGTCGTTCGCTGCTCGAACTCGGCGGCAACAACGCGGCCGTCATCGCGCCGTCGGCCGACCTCGAGCTCGCCGTGCGCGGCATCGTGTTCTCGGCTGTCGGCACCGCCGGTCAGCGGTGCACCTCGCTGCGCCGCGTGATCGCGCACGAGTCGATCAAGGACGAGCTCGTCCAGCGGCTCGTCGCCGCGTACGAGACCCTGCCGATCGGCTCGCCGCTCGACGCGGGCACCCTCGTGGGCCCGCTGGTCGACGCCTCGGCCGCGGCGGCGTTCGAGAAGGCGATCGACCAAGCCCGCTCCGACGGTGGCACGGTGCTCACCGGCGGGTCCGTCGCCGATGCGGTCGAGGGCGGCCATTACGTGCACCCGGCGATCGTCGACATGCCTGCGCAGACCGACATCGTGAAGTCCGAGACCTTCGCCCCCTTGCTGTACGTGCTGTCGTACTCCGACCTCGACGAGGCGATCGGCCTGCACAACGAGGTGGCGCAGGGACTGTCCAGTGCGATCTTCACCCTCGACGTCCGCGAGGCCGAACTGTTCGTCTCGGCGGTCGGTTCGGACTGCGGCATCGCGAACGTCAACATCGGCACGTCCGGCGCGGAGATCGGTGGTGCGTTCGGCGGCGAGAAGGACACCGGCGGCGGCCGCGAGTCCGGCTCCGACGCCTGGCGCAACTACATGCGCCGGGCCACCAACACGATCAACTACTCGACCGAGCTGCCGCTCGCGCAGGGCGTCGACTTCGGCTGACAGTTTCCCCGGTTAAGCGGGGAAACCGTCACTTGCTGAGGGTTACGACCCGTGTTCAGTGACAGGAAACCCACTTAGCCTCGATCCACCGACGTAGTCGGTGTCTGATCGGCGTGTGAAGTAGGAAATGC
>CAYXFT010000247.1:762-4087 GCA_964464335.1 uncultured Aeromicrobium sp. | reverse complement strand
GCTCTCGCACCACCTGCTGGCCCACGCCTGGGCGCTGCTGCGCGACGTCGCCCGCCTCGAGGACTGGGACGCGCGGGTCGCCGCGGACTCGCCGTACGGCTCCGGCGCGCTCGCCGGATCCAGCCTCGGCCTGGACCCCGAGGGCGTCGCGTCCGAGCTCGGGTTCACCGGCTCCTCCGCGAACTCGATCGACGGCACCGCCGCCCGCGACTTCGTCGCCGAGTTCGGGGTCGATCCGGTGAAGCCGAGGTCGGCCGCGACCTTCTCGGGGTCCAGACCCAGTGAGGACCCCGCCAGCGCTCCCGAGCCGTACGGCGAGTCGGCGGCGACTCGAGCATCCCAGTCGGCCAGCCGGTCCAGATCACGCACCAACGGCCAGGCGTGCGCCAGCAGGTGGTGCGACAGCAGCACCGGCTGGGCGTGCTGCAGGTGGGTGCGACCGGGCATCGGGGCACCGAGGTGACGCTCGGCCTGACCGGCGATCGCCTCGACCAGCTCGCGCACGAGCGCCGCGATCTGCCGCGCGTGGTCACGCAGGTAGGCGCGGAAGAGTGTCGCGACCTGGTCGTTGCGCGACCGCCCGGCGCGCAGCCGGCCACCCAGGTCGGGTCCGAGCCGGTCCATGAGTCCGCGCTCGAGGGCGGAGTGGACGTCCTCGTCCCCCGGTTCGGGGCGGAACGCTCCGGACCGGACGTCGTCGAGGAGGCCGACGATCCCCGCCTCCATGGCCGCGTGGTCCTCGTCGGAGAGCAGTTCCGCGGCGTGCAGGACCTTGGCGTGGGCCCGCGAGCCCACCAGGTCGTAGGGCGCGAGCCGCCAGTCGAAGTGGGTGGAGCGCGAGAGTTCGATCAGCTCCGGGGAGGGACCGGAGGCGAATCGGCCTCCCCACAACCGTGAGTCGGCGGCCTCGACGTCGGTCGAACCGGGCACGGCGGGCGTCGAATCTGGAGTGTCAGTCATCGGTGGGCACCTTACGGGCGAGCGAGGAGAAGTGGGCGGCGAGGTCGTCGCCGCCGAGGGGTTCGCGGGAGATCAGCAGGACCGTGTCGTCCCCGGCGATCGTGCCGAGCGCCTCCGTCATCTGGACGTGGTCGATCGCCGAGGCGAGGAACTGCGCGGCGCCCGGGGGCGTGCGCAGGACGACGAGGTTGGCCGAGGCCTGGGCCGAGACGAGCAGCTCGCGCAGGAGCCGCTGGAGTCGTGCCTGCGCCGCCACGGAGTCGGTCGCGGCGCGGGCCGAGCGGTCGCCGCCCTCCCCCGGCACGGCGTACACGAGCGAGCCGTCGGCCTGGCGCACGCGCACGGCGTCGAGCTCGTCGAGATCGCGCGACACCGTCGACGCCGTCGCCGAGACACCCTCGGCATCGAGCAACGTGACGAGTTCGCCCTGCGAGCGGACGCCACGCGTGCCCAGCAGCCGAGCGATCAGTTGCTGGCGCGCGGCCTTGGTCCCGGGGATCAGGGCGTCACTCATGCCGAGTCATCGCGTTCCAGCAGCCAGGTGAGCACGGCCTTCTGGGCGTGGACTCGGTTCTCGGCCTCGTCCCACACCACCGATTGAGGGCCGTCGATGACGTCGGCCGCGATCTCCAGACCGCGGTATGCCGGCAGGCAGTGCAGGACGATCGCGTCGGACGCGGCCTTCGCGAGCAGGTCGGCCGTGACGGAGTAGGCGCCGAAGAGGGCCACCCGTTCGGCCTTCTCGGCCTCCTGCCCCATCGAGACCCACGTGTCGGTGATGACGACGTCGGCTCCGGCGACCGCATCGACCGGATCGGTCGTCACCGTCACCGAGCCGCCCGTGCGGGTGGCGATCTCGGTGGCGTCGGCCACGATCTGGGCCTGCGGGTGATAGCCCTCGGGCGCCCCGATCCGCACGTGCATGCCCGCGGTGGCGCCGCCGACGAGGTACGAGTGCGCCATGTTGTTGGCCCCGTCGCCGACGTAGGCGACCGTGAGTCCGGCGAGGGCTCCCTTGTGCTCGATGACCGTCAGCCAGTCGGCGAGGATCTGGCACGGGTGGAAGTCGTCGGAGAGCGCGTTCACGACCGGCACCCCGGCGTGCAGGGCCATCTCCTCGAGGCCGACATGGGCGTAGGTGCGCCAGACGATCGCGCTCGCCATCCGGCCGAACACGCGCGCGGTGTCGGCGATCGGCTCGCCACGCCCCACCTGGGTGACGCCGGTGTCCATGACGATCGGGTTGCCACCGAGTTCGGCGACACCGGCGGCAAAGGAGACGCGGGTGCGTGTGGACGACTTGTCGAACAGCACGACGACGGACTGCGGGCCCGCCAGCGGCCGGCGGCCGTAGGGGTCGGCCTTGAGCTCGGCGGCGAGCACGAGCACCTCGGCCTGTTCGACCGGGCTCAGGTCGTCGTCACGCAGGAAGTGCCTCACAGCGGTGGTCATGACATCACCTCGTCGATCACGGAGTTGAGGGTGCGCACCGCGTTCGCGGCCTCGTCCTCGGAGAGCACGAGTGGCGGCGCGAGCCGGATGCGGTCGGGAGTCGGGGCGTTCACGATCAGGCCGGCGTCGAGGGCGGCCTTCTGGATCTCCGCGGCGCGCGGCGCGGACAGCACGACCCCGCGCAGCAGGCCGCGGCCCGTGACGGTCTCGACGTGCGCGTTGCGGCCCAGTCCGTCGGCGAGTTGATCGCCGCGGTTGCGGGTGGCCGCCAGCAGGTCCTCGGACTCGATCGTGGCGATCACGGCCAGGCCGGCGGCCGTGGCGACGGGGTTGCCGCCGAAGGTCGTGCCGTGGTTGCCCGGCTGCAGCAGCGTCGCGGCGTCGCCCAGGGCGATGCAGGCGCCGATCGGGATGCCGCCGCCGAGGCCCTTGGCCAGGGTCACGAGGTCGGGCACGATCCCCGACCCGGTGTGGCCGAACCACTCGCCGGTGCGGCCGATACCGGTCTGGACCTCGTCGAGCCACAGCAGTGCGCCGTGCTCGGTCGTGATCCGCCGTGCCTCGGCCAGATAGTCGTCGGGCGGCACGATGACGCCGGCCTCGCCCTGGACGGGTTCGAGGATCACCGCGGCGACGGCGTCGTCGACCGCCGCCTCCAGCGCCGCGGCATCGCCGTACGGCACCCACCGGACGTCACCCGGCAGCGGCTCGAAGGGCTCGCGGTACGCGGCCTTGGACGTCAGCGACAACGCGCCCATCGTCCGGCCGTGGAACGAGCCCTCGGCCGCGACGATCGTGGTGCGGCCGGTCTTGCGGGTGGCCTTGAACGCCGCCTCGTTGGCCTCGGTCCCGGAGTTCGCGAAGAAGACCCTGCCGTCGGTGCCCAGCAGGCCCAGCAGCCGCTCGGCGAGTT
>CAYXFT010000247.1:0-752 GCA_964464335.1 uncultured Aeromicrobium sp. | reverse complement strand
GACGCGAAGAAGTTGCTCACGTGGCCCAGGGTCTGCAACTGGGTGGTGACCGCGTCGAGGATCGCGCGATGACCGTGACCGAGCACGTTCACCGCGATGCCGCCGAGCAGGTCGAGGTAGCGGTTGCCGTCGGCGTCCCACACGTACGAGCCCTCGCCGCGCACCAGGACGCGCTGGGGATCGCCGAAGGTGTTCATGAGCGCGCCGCGATAGCGGTCGGCCCACTCGGCGCCGCCGGGACGCGGGTCACGGCCGTGGATCACGACTCCGTCGGGCAGGTTCACTTCATCGGTCCCTTCGCGCTGGTGGTGTAGAGCGCCGAGCGGATCTTCGTCCGCGCACCGTCCAACACCTGCGTCCCCACACCCTCGTCGGTGAAGATCTCGAGCAGCACCGAGTGCGGCTCGCGGCCGTCGACGACGGTGGCGCGCTGGACGCCGCCACGGACGGCGTTGAGGCAGGCGGTCATCTTGGGGATCATGCCGCTGGCCAACTCGGGCAGGATCGCCTCGAGCGACTCGGGGCTGATCTCACCGATCACGTCGGTGCTGTTCGGCCAGTCGGCGTAGAGCCCCTCGACGTCGGTGAGGACGAGCAGCTTCTCGGCACCGAGGGCGACCGCGAGCGCCGAGGCGGCGGTGTCGGCGTTGACGTTGAGCACCTGGCCGTCCGCGTCGGGCGCCACGGTCGAGACGACGGGGATCCGGCCGGCCTCGATGAGGTCGATCACGGCCTCGGGGCGGACGCCGACG
>CAYXFT010000246.1:0-4117 GCA_964464335.1 uncultured Aeromicrobium sp. | reverse complement strand
TGGTTGAGCGATGCGGCGGACTGGGCCTCGCGCCGGAAGCGTTCCTGGAACGTCTCGTCGGCCGCGAGGTCGGCCCGCAGCAGCTTGATCGCGACGGGTCGACCGAGGCGCATGTCCCGGCCGGCCCTGACATCGGCCATCCCGCCGCGTCCGACCAGCTCGCCGACCTCGTAGCGGTCGCCGAGCGGGCTCATCGTGGTGTCGCTCTCGGTCATGGTGTCCAGTCTCCCAAAGGGTGGGTGGGGTTCATCGGAGGACCGCCTCCATCACGGATCGGGCGATCGGGCCGCCCAGGCGTCCCCCGGCGATGTCTGTGGTGTTGCTCGTGGATTCGACCAGCACGGCCACGGCGACCTGCGGATCCTCGGCCGGTGCATAGCCGATGAACCAGGCGTACGGCGGGCGGTCCGCGGCGGACTCGGCCGTGCCGGTCTTGCCGCCGACGTCCACGCCCGGGATCCGCGCAGGAGTACCGGTCCCGGAGTCGACGACGGCGACCATCATGTCGTTGAGCTCGCGCGCGTCGCCGACGGACATCGCCCGCCCCAGCTCCTCGGGCTTCGGCTCCTCGAGGATCGACAGGTTGGGCGCCCGGACGGTGCGGACCAGGCGCGGCTTCATCAGCACCCCGTCGTTCGCGACCGTTCCGGCGACCATCGCCATCTGCAGCGGTGTCGCGGCGACCTCGTACTGACCGATGCCGGTCTGCGCCAACTGCGGCGCCTCGAGCTCGACGTCGGGGTCGGCGGTGACGCGGCTGGCGTACGAGACGAGGTCGTCCAGCGGTTTGGAGCCGAAGCCGAACTTCGAGGCCTGCTCGACCAGGTTGTCCTGGCCGACCTCGCCCGCAAGCCAGCCGAAGGAGACGTTGCACGACACCTGCAGCGCGCGCTGGAACGTGATCGGGTTGCCGCCGCAGTTGCCGCCACCCTCGTTGGTCAGTTGGTAGTCGATGCCCGGGAAGCTCAGGGTCGCGCCGCCCTTGACGTCGTCGTCGGCCTTCAGACCGAGGTCGTCGATGGCCGCGGCCGCCGTGACCGTCTTGAAGGTCGATCCGGGGGGCAGGGTCGTCTCGGTGGTCCGGTTGGTCAGCGGACTGGACTCGTCGTTCTGCAGGGCGGTCATCGACTTGGTGACCTTCGTCAGGTCGTGGCTGGCGAGGTTGTTCGGGTTGTACGTCGGCTGGGTGACCATGGCGAGGATCTCGCCGGACTGCGGGTCGAGGGCGACCACCGCACCGGTGGTGTCCTCGCCGAGGTCCGCGAGGCCGTCGAAGGCGGCCTTCTGGGCTGCCGGGTCGAGGGTCAGTTCGACGCTGCCGCCCTGCGGCTGGTTGTTCGAGACCAGGTCGATGAGCCGGTTGACGAACAGCCGGTCGTCGCTGCCGGACAGGATCGAGTTGTAGGTGCGCTCGATGCCGGACTGGCCGTAGATGTAGGAGAAGTAGCCGGTCACGGCGGCGTACAGGCGGGGCGAGGTGTACTTGCGCTGGAACTGCCACCTGTCGTCGATCGGGACGGACTCGGCGATCGGGTCGCCGTCGACGATGATCGCGCCGCGTTCGCGACTGAACTCCTCGTCGATGACGCGACGGTTGCCCTGCTTGGCGTTGAGGTCGTCGGCCTGCACGAACTGCACGAAGTTCGCATTGAGCAGCAGCGCGAGGAACAGCACGAGGCAGGCGACGGCCATGGCGCGGATGGGCTTGTTCACAGCTTCACCACCTGGGTCTCGTCGTCGCCGGAGATGGCGGTGACCTCGGGGGCGGGTCGGCGGGTCTGGTCGCTGATCCTGAGCAGCAAGGCGATGATCGACCAGTTCATGATGATCGAGGAGCCACCGGCTGCCAGGAACGGTGCGGTCAGACCGGTCAGCGGGATGAGGCGCGTGACGCCGCCGGCGACGACGAAGACCTGCAGCGCGAACGAGGCCGAGAGGCCGACCGCGAGCAGCTTGCCGAACGCGTCGCGGCAGGTCAGCGCGATGCGCAGGCCACGCTCGACGACGAGGCCGTAGATCACGAGCACGGCCATGAGGCCGGCCAGGCCGAGCTCCTCGCCGATCGAGGACAGGATGAAGTCGCTGAAGCCGAACGGGGTCAGCTCGGGACTGCCCTGGCCCCAGCCTCGACCCAGCAGCCCGCCGTGGGCGAGCCCGTAGAGGGCGCTGATGATCTGGTAGTTCGCGTCCGGATCGGCCCACGGGTCGAGCCAGGCGTCGAACCGCGCCCGGACGTGACTGAACGCGAGGTAGCCCAAGTACGTGCCGGCGGCGAACAGCAGTCCACCGACGAAGAGCCAGCCGGGCCGTTCGGTGGCGACGTAGAGCATCACGACGAACAGGCCGAAGAACAGCAGCGAGGAGCCGAGGTCGCGCTGGAAGACCAGGATGCCGACGCTGGCGAGCCAGCCGACGAGGATCGGGCCCAGGTCACGACCGCGCGGCAGGTCGATGCCCAGGACGCGGCGCCCGGCGAGGGCCAGCGCGTCGCGCTTCGTCACCAGGTAGCCGGCGAAGAAGATGGCCAACGCGATCTTGGCGGCCTCCGCGGGCTGGAAGCTGAACGGGCCGAGCTGGATCCAGATCTGGGCGCCGCGCTTGGCACTGCCGATGACGGGCAGGCGCGGCAGGATCAGCAGCACGAGCGCGACCAGCCCGAACGTGTAGGTGTACTGCTGGAGCCGCCGGTGGTCGCGCACGATCAGCAGCACGGCGACGAACAGCACGATGCCCAGGATCGTCCAGCGCAACTGGCCCTGGGCGAACGGACCGTAGGGCGATCCGGCCGCCTCGAGTCCGAGGTCGATCCGGTAGATCATCGTCAGTCCGATGCCGTTGAGGCAGACGACGAGCGGCAGCAGGACGGGGTCGGCGTACGCGGCGAAGCGGCGCACCGCGAGGTGGGCGCCGAGCGCGACCAGCGCGTAGACCGCGCCGACGGTGTAGATGCCGGCCGGGACGTGCCCGTCGATCCCGAGTCCGACCGCGGCGTACGAGCCGATGCCGATCGTGATCGCCATCACCAGCAGGACGAGTTCGGCACCGCGTCGTTTGCGCGGCACCCAGGCGGGGGTCGTGGGCGTGCTCATGGGGTCCCGCTCGTGGCTGTCGACGCCGGGGTCCTCGTCGTGGCGGTCGGAGTCGGGGTCGGGGTGGGACTGGGGGTCGGCTCGGTGACCTGGATGCTCAGGTTGGTGACGATCCGCTTGGCCTCGTCATGGTCGGCGGCGGCGATCCCCGCCTCGACGCGGTCGCGCTGGTAGGCCGGCAGGCTGTCGAGCGTGACGGTGGTGACCTCGTCCACGTGGGACAGGGTGAGCCCCGGGACGGACAGTTCGACGCCGCGGAAGATCGCGACGTTGCCGTCCGATTCGGCCACGTAGTACTGCCGCTGCGACCAGTCGTAGGCGTACGCCGCGGCGCCACCGACGAGACCGAGGACGACGAGGCAGGCCAGCAGCCACCGCAACCACAGGCGCCGGGGGGTGGGCTGGGGCGCGTACCGCAGTTCCTCGGGATCGGGTTCGACCGCTCCGGGGGCCTCGGCGAGCGTCATGACCGGTGCCGTGGAGGCGCTGACCGTGCCGGTGC
The DNA here is from genome assembly GCA_964464335.1 of uncultured Aeromicrobium sp. Lineage (GTDB taxonomy): Bacteria > Actinomycetota > Actinomycetes > Propionibacteriales > Nocardioidaceae > Aeromicrobium. The sequence goes on along the minus strand of CAYXFT010000246.1, from coordinate 526 downwards.
GAGCGCGGGGTTGGGAGGTCGCGGCTCCCACGATCTGGGCCTGGCCGTCGGCGCACACGAGGTTCTCGTCGGGTTCGGCCTCGGCGTCGACGAACTCCGCGATGACGACGGTGACGTTGTCGAAGCCGCCGGCCTCCAGCGCGAGCCGGACCAGTTCGGTGGCGGCCTCGTCGATCGTCTCCAGCTTGAGGTTCCGCTCGATGACCTCGTCGCTGACCATGTCGGTCAGGCCGTCGCTGCACAGCAGGTAGCGGTCGCCCTCGGACGGCTGCAGCCACGTGAAGTCGGGCTCGAAGTCGTCGCGGCCCAGGATCGCGCGCAACAGCAACGAGCGGTGCGGGTGGACCCGCGCCTCCTCGGCGGTGATGCGGCCCTCGTCGACGAGGCTCTGCACGAACGTGTGGTCGACGCTGATCTGGGCGAGCCGGCCGCCGCGCAGGCGGTAGGCACGCGAGTCGCCGATGTGGGCGACGGCCAACTTGTCGCCGTCCCACAGCATCGCCTCGAGCGTCGTGCCCATGCCCTC
>CAYXFT010000245.1:0-4149 GCA_964464335.1 uncultured Aeromicrobium sp. | reverse complement strand
GTGGCGAGGTCGAGGAGCTTGCGAGCGCCGGTCTCGCTGCGGCCGAGACGTGTCTCGATCGTGCTCGTGGTCGGCTCGCCGCGGCCGATCGTCACCATGTCGCTCACCTCATCGGCCGGATCGGCCTGTCCGATGATACGGGTACTCGACCGGCGGGCCGAGGGCTTCCTCGAGTCGGACCAGGAGATCGTCGGTCAAACGGCTCGAGAAGCAGAGCGAAGATGAGCCAGACCGGATCGTGGCTCTGCGACCGGCGTCGATCCGGTGACCTACCGCTTTCAGGTCGATGGATCCGCTTCGCTGACCAGCACCGTTTCGCGTCGGCGCAGCTCAGGGCCGATTTCGGCTGTCCGGTGTTGACCGTGGTTCACCGCAGAAGGCCGAAGCTTGTTGCACGGATGTTGCACGCCAGCTCGATCCCTCGGCGACACGGAGAGCCGAGACGTCATCGACGATCGTCGCACGGGCAGGGCAGAATGGAGGCTATGGACCGTGAGATGCGCGACTGGCTTCGGGGCTTGGCCGAACCGAGCGGCGCCCACGCGACGCTCGAGGGTCCGGACGAGCTGAGTGAGGAAGGTTCCGAGTACCTCGCCCGTGTCGCCACCGACGGGACGTTGAAGGCGGCGCTCGCCGAGCTCGCGGCCAGCGAACCCGAACTTGCCGGCTGAGCCTTCCCTACGCCACCGTGATCGTCGTCGACGAGTACCTCGCGTTGCTCCGTCTGGCCGGCCAGGCACCGGAACAGGTTCGATCCGAGATGCTGGCGTTGACCTACGGCCGGGCCTATCGGCTGACTCGGGCGCTGCTCGACCCCGGTCCGGGGCGCTTGGCGGTGCGTGGCCGCTTCAGTCGCCTGGTCGAGGGCCTCTCGCCCGCAGATCAGCTCGTGCTGCACAACCGGCTCTCGGATGCGGATCCGAGCCTCCTCGTGATCGTCGATCCACGACCGACGATCCGAACCGCCGGTGCGATCCAAAACACCTACGCCGTGTCACTGCTCCAGGCCGAGACGTTGGCCGCAGCCGTGACGAACGACTGGCCCATCCTGTTCGGTGAACCAGACAGCGCGTCCAACCCCTTCCGTGCGGCGGCGACGGAGTTGGGGCTCGACCTCCAGGTGCTCCGCAGATAGGCGGTTCCGCTGCGCGAACGCCAACCTCCACGCCGACATGACCCACAAACAACGGGCCATCGACAGCACCACACCCCTCAACACGAAACCCGGGCGCTACCAGCCCCCCGACCCCCTCCTCGCGTTCCTCGAGGGCCTGTGATTATGCCGACACCAGATGCCCCGCCACCCACACTGAGCAGCGAGCCCGCCCCCACCTCGGCATAACGCGGACGTCGGCATAATCGTGGTTGTGCCGACATCGGGATAACCACGACCTGCGCCACACCTGCGCGTCGCTGGCAATCGCGTCGGGCGCCGACGTGCTGGTGCTGCAGCGCATGCTCGGTCACGCGTCGGCGGCGATGACCCTCGATCGCTACGGCCACCTGATGCCAGGACAGGCGGAGGACGTCGCTCGCCGACTGAGCGAGGCCGCGACCGCGGCGGCGTCACCCGCTCGGCTGCGGGCCGTCGAGTGATCGCCAGCCGTCCACTAGATGGTGGAGCTGTCTGCGACCGGCGCGTACCCTGAACGTGATGACGCCGATCACCCGCACCCCCGAGTTCGACGCCGTGGTGGTGCGCGCTCGGAAAGCAGCCAGCGACGCGGGCGAGCTCGATCTGCCCACCGGGCCGTTCGAGTCACCGTGGGTCCCTGAGCTCCGTGCCGCCGTCGTGACGCTGCTCGAAGACGGCACGTACGACGACGTCGTGCGCTCGATCGCCGCGTCCGACCCCGACCTCGCGTAGGGTCGCTCAGCGGGTCATCCGCGTCTGACCGATCGGACACGGCTCGGATGGAACCACGGCGGGCCGGGGCTCCGCAGCGCTGATCACCGTGTCCGGCCGGGACACCTTGGTCGGCAACGACCCAGGCATCGAGATGCAAGTTCGTGACTCGTTCCCGGTTGCTCTGGGCATCGAGCGGGCGACCCGGAGGGTTGCAAACGTGTTCAGTCCGTCATCGCTCCGGTCGAGGCAACGCGTGGACGAATGGAGACGGCGTCAGGTCGAGCGGGTGAGCTCGGTATCTGGCTCGTCGAGCTCTCGTAGGGCGCGGCGGCGTTGTGCTCGGCGTGTGGCGACGGTGCCGAGGCCAACGATTCCGGCGAGGACGAGGGCCGTTCCGACGATGAGACGCCAGGGACCGCCGTCGCTCGACTCCGATGTGGCCGATGGCGGTGCGGCGAACGTGGCATCGACCGGGTGGTACGGATCGTCTCGTCCGCCTTCGTGCTGCGCGTCGACGGCGATCGGTTCGTCCAGGCCCACGACCGCCGAGGCCGCGAACGGCCAGATGACGCGGCCGCCGTCGGGCGCATCGAGGTCGTCGATCGATGTCGACGTCAACTCGGTCCACACGCGGTCGTCACTGATCGCCAGCACGTGCGCAAGGTCGTCGGCCCGCGCCGATGTCCGGTCGGACCTGGTCCCGTCCGGCTCGAAGCGGACGAACAGGTCATCCGGCGCGAGGGGTACCGACACCGAGCCATCGCCGAGCGGGAAGACGAGCGGACCGGGCCCGATGCCGCTGGCGACGTCCTCGGGGAACGGAATCGTCTGGGTGGTGGTGGCGTCGGCGCCGACGGCCTGCAGGCGGCCTCCGGTCGGTCCTTCGGCGCCTGGTGGCGGGAGGCCGTTCGAGACGAGGAAGATGGCGCTCGTCCCGTCGGTGTTCGGCGCGGCGCCGAGGACGTCGCCCGTCGTGCCGAGTGATCCGTCTGCGATCGGCTGCAACGTCGAGAGATCGAGGACGGTCAACTGCGGGCCCCACTCGCTCGTCGCCAGCACGATCACCTCCGGGTCGCGTAGGACGACGGCGGCCGCGATCCGTTCCCGCTCATCGGAGGCGGACCAGGTGCCATCGAGGGCGCGGACGGCGACGCGGGCGTGGTTGTCGATTGCCGCGACGACGATCCGTTCGGCGTCGGGATCGAGGCAGGCAAGGGACCACCCGCGCTGGGCCGATCGCACCTCGGCTGGTAGTGGCTCGGTGCGGATGATCGTGAGCGTCGCGATGTCCCACACCACAAGGGAGGTTTCCGCCTCGTCGGGGTCAGTGATCGATACGACTCGCTGCGAGTCGGGGCAGGCCGTGATCGTGGCGAGGCGAGGGCCGTCGCCGTAGGCGATCGGGTGCGCGCTGGCATCGAGCGCGACGATCGCAGGAGCCTGCTCCATGCTCCGGGTCGGGAAGATGGCGGCGACCGCCGTTGCCGGTTCGCTCGATCCGCTGGCACCGACGGGGTCGATCGACACGGCCTGCGCGTCGGCGGCGGGCACGGTGTACCCACCGCAGGTCGGAACGGCGATGAGGGTGTCCGACGAATCGAGGCGATCGGCCAGGACGCCGACGATCTGATGTTCGGATGCGGCGAAGAGCGCATCGGGATCCTGTGTGCTCAACGGACGGTTCTGATCGTCGAGCCACTCGACCGTGACGTCGACCGCGCTGGGCGCGATGCCCTTGCGCGCGACCACCTGCTCGAAGGTCCAGACCACCCGGCTCCGTGCCGCAGGCGGGACGACGCCGGACGGATCGTCGGGAAGCGGTTCGATGCGTGTCGAGACGGGGACGCCGACGAAGACCAGGCCGGCCTGGGCCACCTGGATGTCGAGCGCAACCGTCGTGCAGCTCTGGACGGCCCCACCGACGCCCTGCGCGACGTGGCTTTCCACCGGCGCGTCCTCGGCGGACGAGAGCGTCCCGGTGACGATGGTTGCCAACCCCAGCACGAGTGCAACGAGGCTGGCGGCGCCGGCGGCGACGTCTCGCCGGCGAGCACGGCTCGTGGCGCGCCGCCGGATGGAACCGACTGGCGCGGGGGCGAGACCATCATCGGCCAGAGCGGCGTTGAAGCGATCGTCGAGGCCAGTCACGACACGTTGTCCGTGTCGGATTCGAGGTCGGATCGACTCTCGAGGTCGGGCTCGCCCAACGTCGAGGCCAACGACCGTCTGGCTTGGTGGAGCGTCGCCGCGACAGTGCCTGGCGCGAGGCCCATCTCGTGGGCGATCTGGGCTTGGGTCAG
>CAYXFT010000244.1:0-4156 GCA_964464335.1 uncultured Aeromicrobium sp. | reverse complement strand
CAGCCGTCGACCGAGCTCGACGTGTTCCTCGCCGCGCTCGCGATCGCGACGCTGATCCCGATCGCGATGTTCCTGCTGTTCCAGTCGGTGTTCCTGCGGTCGGCCGGCCTCGGCGGTGCCGTCAAGGGCTGACATCGACGGATGCCGGGGGAGCCGGCATCCGTCGACCTAGTCGTTCGGGATGTACCGTCACAGGCTCCAGAGTGCGGAAGCGGGCAGAGCCCGGAGACGGTCACCGAACAGGATGCCGCGATGGCCGGTGTTGAGGACGCAGCCGCCGACGAACCGCTCGCCCAGACGGTCGCGCAGCGAACGCAACGCGGCGAAGTGCTCGCCCTTCGAGCGTCTCGAGCAGGTCGAGGTAGGCAGTGATCGAGGTCTCCGGAACGTTCGCGTCTCGTGCGACGCGAGACTTCACCAGTCCGCCGGCTTGGTTGGCCGCTGATCGACGAACGCCGCGGGGCAAATTCGTAGGTTCGCGGAGGTCGACTCGTAGGTTCGCGATAGCTTGTTCGTAGATTTGCGACCCTGGACTCGCACGTTCGCGGGGGTTCCGGTCGGTGTGTGCGCGTCGGTGTGGCGGCGGGGATGACCTCGATGGTGACGGTGGTGGTGGCAGTGCCGAGGGTGGCGGTGACGGCGAACGTCACCTTGGGCGCCGCGTGGGGGCGTGCCAGGCACTGACCGGCGGTGCCTATCCGACGGTTTCCCACGGGCCCCAGGGGTCGCCGGGGGCCTGGTTGCGCGTCCACCACTTGGCGCGCCAGGTCTTGCCGTTGTGGGTGACCTGGTCGCCGGTGTCGTATACGGTCGTCTGCGACCACGCCTGCACTGTGTCGGGGCTCACGCCGCACACGGTGTGGAACTCCCACGGACCCCACGGCGATGCACCCGGCACGTCGCTGTGCGCGTACCAGGCGGCCTTGTACACGACTCCATCGAGCGCGGCGAGTTGCCCGGCCTGATAGACGGTCTGCGCGCTCCACGGGGCGACGATGATGCCGGGTGCACCGAGATTGCACCCGATCGGCGCCGGGACCCGGACCGTCAGCGTCGCGGCACCCGTGGCGGTCGTGCCTGTGACCGTCGCGGTGATCGTGCGATCGCCCGGCTCGGTCGCGGTGACCTGCAACCCGCTGATCGCGTCGGAGGTGACGGAGCTCGCCAGGGTCACGGGAGCATCGTCGACGGCTTCCCCGGTCTCGCGATCGGTGACGGTCGCGGTGAAAGTCACGGGTGCGCCCGCGTCGGTTGTGGATGCCTCGGGTGTGAGCGTCACGCCCACGCGCGTGGTCTCGTACACCGTCAGGTCGTCGGTCAACGCGGTCGTCGCCGTGAACCAGGCGCCGGTGCCCTCCGCGCTCGTGTTCCACCCTCGGTGGGTGCCCGCGGCGGGAACCGAGCGGTAGCTGCCGTCGAAACGGGGACCGAAGACGCGCACCGTCTCGGTCGCGGCATCCTCCCGTGCGAAGCCGACCGCGTAGTTGTTCCCCGTGGCGGTGACGTTCACGAGGGATGCCGTCAGAGCGATCACCCCGCCGTTGGCGATCTGCCCCGGCCCGGTGATCGATGCACCGACAGTAGGGTCGGCGGCGGTGCCGAGCAGCTTCCCGGTCGCGGTGATCACGACCTCCTGCCCGTCGGGGTTCGAGTCCGGGATGCGAAGGGCTCCCGAGGGCAGGCGGAGTGTTCCGTTCAGGGTTAGGGAGCCGAACTGGTCGGTGGTGGCGGCGTTTGCGCCCGCACCGACCCGGTTCCACCCGGATGCGACGGTGACGTCGGCGTTCGTGCCGATGATGACCGTGCCGCCGGTTCCGTGGTCGCCGCCGCCGATGCCCGCAGAGTTGGCCCCGCCGCGAGCGGTGACCGAACCGTCTGCAATGGTGATGCTGCCACCCGAGCCCTTGTATCCACCGCCGATGCCCGCGCCGTCGACGCCGCCGATCGCTTCGACGTCACCGCCGCTGATGCTGATGGTGCCGCCGCTGCCGCCGATGCCGTTGCTGTTCGCGCCGCCGCCGCCGATGCCCGCGCTGGTGGAACCGCCCCGTGCGGTGATCGTGCCGTCGGTGATCGTGACGGTGCCCCCATTGGCGCTGCGGCCCCCGCCGATTCCTGCGCCGTACAGGCCGCCGGTGGCAGTGATGGTGCCACCGCTGATAGTGGTGGTGCCGCCGTCGCCGTGGTCGCCGCCGCCGATTCCTGCGCCGTGCTCGCCGCCGGTGGCGGTGATGGTGCCGCCGTTGATGACGAGTTTCGCGCCGGTGTTCTGGATGCCGGCGCGCGTCGTGTTCGCCGCTGTCGCGATCAGCGTGCCGGTCTCGCCCTTGCTGTTGATCGTGAGCGTCTTGTTCGTGGTGACGAGCACGCCGGTGGTGGTGAGGGTGTGTCCGGCGAGGTGCAGGGTGAGATCGCAGCCGATCGTGAGCTGCCCGGTGGTGACGGCCTCGTTGAGCGTGAGGGCGTCACCATCGGTGCAGTTCTCGGTCGAGTGCGCGAAGGCATCGGAGTTCGTGACCGCGTAGAGCGTCAGGCCTGGACTGAGCGCAGTGGTGGGGGCGAACAACGTGCCAGATCCGTTGGCTGCCGTGTTCCACGTGCCTCCACCGGGCACGGTGGGAAGGGTGCGGTATCCGCTGGCGAACGTGGGCGCGAACACGCGCACGGGTGCCGGGTTCTCGCCGCTCTGAGTGTCGAAATCGACCTCGAAGTTGTTGCCATCGACGGCGACGCCCACGAGAGACGCAGCGAGCGCAATGACCCCGCCGTTATGGATCCGACCATCGCCGGTGATCGTCGCGCCGGTGGTCGGATCGTCGGCGGCGCCGAGCAGCTTCCCGGTCGCGGTGATCACGACGCCCGCTCCGGCGGTGTACACGTCGTCCAGGATCGTGAACGATCCGGACGGCACGTGCAGGACTCCCTCGAGCTGGAGCGACCCGAAGTAGCTGCCGTCGCGGCCCTGACCCACCGCGTTCTCTCCGGTAGCTGTGACGACGGCGCCCTCGCCGATGACGACCAATCCGCCGCTGCGATTGCCCACGCCGCCGCTGTCCCCACCGCCGATCCCGGCGCCGGACAGACTGATTGCGGTGACGATGCCGCCGTTGATGGTGACCGGGCCGCCGTTGCCCCCCTTGCCGCCGCCGATCCCGGCGCCGGCGCTGCCCCTCGCGGAGACGATGCCACCCTCGATGATGACCGTGCCGCCGTGCCCCCCGCTGCCGCCGCCGATCCCGGCGCTCCAATCGCCTCCGTTCGCTGTGACAGTTCCGTTCTTGATGATTGTGGTGCCGCCGTCGCCGTCGCTGCCCCCGCCGATCCCGGCCCCGCTCTCGCCGCCCTCGGCGCGGACGCTTCCGCCAGTGATGGTGACGGACCCGCCGGTGCTGCCACGGCCGCCGCCGATCCCGGCGCCGTAGTCGTTCCCGGTGGCGGTGACGGTGCCGCCGGCGATGGTGATGATGCCCCAGCCGCTGCGCTCATCGCCGCCGCCGATGCCCGCCGCGCCGAAATCGCTGGCTTCACGGGTCGCCGTCGCCGTCGCGGTCACGGTGCCGCCGTTGATGACCAGTTCCGCTCCAGAGGTCTGGATTCCGGCGTGCGTCGGGTCAGCCGCCACGGCGACCAGCTCGCCTGGCTCACCGGCGTTGTTGATGGTGAGCTTCTTGCCGGGCGTGATGAGCACGCCGGCGGTGGTGAGCGTGTGCCCGGCGAGGTGCAGGGTGAGAGTGCAGCCGATCGTGAGCCGTCCCCCGGTGATGTCCTGGTCGAGGGTGAGCACGGCGCCGTCGGTGCAGGTGGCGGGGTTCAGGACGAGGTCGGCGAAGGTGCCGGGCTCGTCGGCGGCGTCGAGGAGCTGCAGGTCGAGGGTGCGTGCGCTGGGTGCACCGGGGTCGGCGGGTCCGTTCGTGTTGCCCGCATCGGGATTCGCGGCGTCGTCGCCGGGGTCGCTGTCGGCACCCTGGTCTTCGCCGTCGTCGCCCACCCCGCCGTCGTCGGATCCAGCGTCGCCGGACTCGCCCTCCGGCGCGTCGTCGCCGTCGCTGGTTCCGTCCTTGAGAGACGTCCCGGCGAGCAGATCCTCGTCCTCGGTAGCCGCGAGGGCGGGTGGCGCGCCCGCGAGGGAGAGGACGACGGCGAGAACCGTCGCGGT
>CAYXFT010000243.1:0-4255 GCA_964464335.1 uncultured Aeromicrobium sp. | reverse complement strand
CTCACCGCCAATGCCTACCTCGGCGCGTTCGGTATCGCCGAGGCGCTCGCCGCCGGCGCCGACATCGTCGTCACGGGCCGGGTCACGGACGCCTCCGTCGTGGTCGGGCCGGCGATCGCCGAGTTCGGCTGGGGCCGCGCGGACCTCGATCGACTCGCCGGCGCCGTGGTCGCCGGACACGTGATCGAGTGCGGCGCCCAGGCCACGGGCGGCAACTTCAGCGGCTTCCTCGAGATCGACACGTCCCGGCCGATCGGCTTCCCGATCGCCGAGATCACCGAGGACGGCAGCGTCGTCATCACGAAGCACGACGGCACCGGCGGCGCCGTCACGGTCGACACCGTCACCGCCCAACTGGTTTACGAGATCCAGGGCGAGCACTACCTGAACCCCGACGTCGCAGTCGACCTCACCAGCATCGAACTGGACCAGCGGGGCGCCGACCGCGTCGGCATCACCGGCGTCCGGGGCTCCGCGCCGCCGGCGACGACGAAGGTGTGCCTGAACGCGTTCGGCGGGTTCCGGAACGCTGTCGAGTTCGTGCTCACCGGGCTGGACATCGAGGCGAAGGCTGCATGGGTCCAGGCCCAGATGACTGCCGCGCTGTCGAACCGGCCGGCCGAGGTGGTGTGGGAGCTCGCCCGCACCGACCGGCCCGATCCGACCACCGAACCCGAGGCCGCCGCGCTGCTGCGCTGCCACGTCAAGGACCTCGACCCGGCCGTCGTCGGCCGCGCCTTCAGCGGTGCCGCGGTCGAGATCGCGCTGGCCTCGATTCCTGGCTTCCACCTCACGGCGCCCCCGGGGGCCGGCTCTCCCTATGGCATCTACCGTGCCGCGTACGTCCCCCAGGCCGAGGTTCCCCACGTCGTCATCCACGCCGACGGGACCCGGGTCGAGATCGCGGCCCCGAGTGGCGCAGAAGTGACCGCGAGTGGCGCAGAACGCACGCCAGTGGGCGCGAGTGGCGTACGTTTTGCGCCACTCGCGGTACGGGAGGCGCCGCTCGGCCGGCTGGTGCACGCGCGGTCGGGCGACAAGGGGGGCGACGGGAACGTGGGGGTCTGGATCCCCAGCGCGCACCCGCGCCGGGCGGACGCCTACGCGTGGCTCGCCGGATTCCTCACCGAGGACACGATCCGCGACCTCCTGCCCGAGACGGCCGGCCTCGAGATCGAGGTCCACCCGCTGCCGAACCTCGCCGGACTCAACGTGATCCTGCACGGACTGCTCGGCGAGGGCGTTGCGTCCTCGACGCGCTTCGACCCGCAGGCCAAGGCCGTCGGCGAGTGGTTGCGCGCCCGAATCGTCCCCCTGCCGGAGGAGTTGCTGCCATGACCGTCTGGGACACCGACGAGCGCCGCGCCCTGCGCTCCGCCGTCGAGGACTTCACCCGCGCTGAGATCGCCCCGCACCTGCCGCAGTGGGAGGACGACGGCCAGCTCCCGCGCGACCTGCACCGCGCGACCGCCAAGGCCGGATTCCTCGCGATCGGCTTCGACGAGGCGGTCGGCGGCGACGGTGGCGACATGGTCGACGCCAGCGTCGTCACCGAGGCGGTCCTCGCGGCGGGCGGTTCCACCGGCCTGCTCTCGGCGCTGTTCACGCTGGGCATCTCGCTGCCGCACATCGTCGCGGCCGGCGATCCGGACCTCATCGACCGCTACGTCCGGCCGACCCTCGCGGGCGAGCGGATCGGCTCGCTCGGCGTGACCGAGCCCGGCGGCGGCTCCGACGTCGCGAACCTGCGCACCCGCGCCGTGCGCGACGGCGACCACTACGTCGTCAACGGCGCCAAGACGTTCATCACGAGCGGCGTCCGCGCCGACTTCGTCACCACCGCGGTCCGCACCGGAGGCGACGGCCACGGTGGCATCAGCCTGCTCGTGATCGACAAGGGCACGCCCGGGTTCACCGTCAGCAAGAGCCTGCGCAAGATGGGCTGGCACTGCTCCGACACCGCCGAACTGGGCTTCGACGACGTGCGCGTCCCGGTCGAGAACCTGGTCGGCGAGGAGAACGGCGGCTTCTACCTCGTCATGCAGCAGTTCGTCGGCGAGCGGCTGGCGATGGCGGTGCAGTCCTACGCCACGGCCCAGCGCGCCCTCGACCTCGCGGTGGACCACGCCCGTCAGCGGGATACCTTCGGCAAGCCGCTCATCAGCCGCCAGGTCATCCGGCACAAGCTGGTCGAGATGCACTCGCGCACCGCCGCGGCCCGCGCCCTGACCCGGGCGGCCGTCGAGCGCTCGGTCGACACGCCGCGCACCGATCCGACGCTGATCCTGGATGCGGTCGTGGCCAAGAACCAGGCCGTCGCGTGCGCCGAGTACGTCGTCCACGAGTCGGTCCAGATCCACGGCGGAATGGGCTACATGCGCGAGTCCGAGATCGACCGCCACTACCGCGACGCCCGCATCCTCGGCATCGGCGGCGGCGCCACCGAGGTCATGAAGGATCTGGCCGCGAAGCTGCTGGGGTACTGACGTGGTCTCGATACACCGCTCGTGGTCTCGATACACCGCTCGTGGTCTCGATACACCGGTCGTTCCTCGCGGCACTCGACCCACGTCCTCGCGGCACTCGACCCACGTCCTCGCGGCACTCGACCACCGGGCTTGCCGGCGGTCGAGTAGCCGGCGAGCTTGCGAGACGGCGTATCGAGACCACCGGGAGGTGGTCCGATGACGGACGACGAGGTCCGCGGCGAGCGGATGGCACGACAGCACCTGATCGGCGAGGGACTCGCCGACATCGAGTCCGTCGTGGCCCACCTGACGGCCGTGCAGGCGCAGGAGTTCGACGACGCGTGCCGCGCCGTCGCGCGCCGGGTCGAGGGTGGACCGGACCCCGCCGAGGTCGCCCGCGCCGCGACCGACGGTGCCATCGTGCGCCACCACGTCCTGCGTCCGACGTGGCACTTCGTGCTCGCCACCGAGCTCGACTGGCTGCTCGACCTCACGGCCGAGCGCGTCCACGCGCTGGCCCGTCCCCAGTACCGGAATCAGGGCATCCTCGACGACCTCGACCGGATCGTCGGCACCATCGGCGAGATCCTCGCGGCGGCGGACGGCCCACTGACGCGCAAGGAGATCGGCACGACCCTCGCGACCCGCGGGTTCGACCTGCCGTCCGGCACCTTGATCCACGTGACCTTCGCGGCCGAGCTCGACAAGGTCGCGGCCACGGGTCCGCGACGGGGCAGGTGGGACACCTTCGTGCCCTACCGCTCGCGGATCCCCGAGGCGGCACCGATCGACCGCGACGCGGCCGTCGCGCGGCTGGCCGAGCGGTACCTGCGCAGCCATGCCCCGGCGACCCCGCACGACTTCGCGTGGTGGAGCGGCCTGACGGTCACCGACGCGAAGCGCGCTTTCGCGCTGGTCGAGGTCGAGCCCGTCAGCGCCAGCGCCACCGGCACCGCGATGCTGCTGTCGCTGTTCGACGAGTACGTCATCGCCTACAAGGACCGCACGATCTACTCCGCACCGACCGCGCGGGGCGGCACGCTCGACGTGTGGGGCGGCGACCTGGCGGTCGTCGACGGTGTCGCTGTCGGCACGTGGCGCCTGCGCAAGGGCCAGCGCAAGGCGGACCCGGCCTCGCTCGAGATCACCGCCACGGCGCCGTTGACCGCGGATGTCCGGCAACGGCTCGAGGCCGACGCCCATCGCCAGTTGGCCCATCACGACACCCCCTACGAGATCACTTGGAAGGAGGCCGCATGAGCGGTCTCAGGACAGCGGTCGACCCCACCTCGGCGGCCTACCGCGAGAACCGGGAGGCGATGCTCGAACGCGTCGCCGACCTCGGCGAACAGCATGCGAAGGCGCTGGCCGGTGGCGGCGAGAAGTACGTCGCCCGCCACCACGCCCGGGGCAAGCTGACTGCCCGCGAGCGGATCGAGCTGTTGCTCGACCGGGACACCCCGTTCCTCGAACTCGGCGCGCTCGCCGGCTGGGGGACCGACTTCACGGTCGGCGGGTCGATCGTCACCGGCATCGGGGTCGTCGAGGGCGTCGAGTGCATGATCGTCGCGAACGACCCGACGGTGAAGGGCGGCTCGTCCAACCCGGTCACGGTCAAGAAGGGCTTCCGTGCCGCCCAGATCGCCGCCGAGAACGGTCTGCCGACGATCAACCTCGTCGAGTCCGGTGGCGCCGACCTGCCCACGCAGAAGGACATCTTCATCCCCGGAGGTGCCAGTTTCCGCAACCTCACCCGCGCGAGCGAGGACCGCCGCCCGACGGTCGCC
>CAYXFT010000242.1:0-4259 GCA_964464335.1 uncultured Aeromicrobium sp. | reverse complement strand
CACCCGTCGCGGACACCGACCTCGACCACGCCACCGACTACCACGACTCCGGCGGGCCAACCTCGGGCACCAACCTGCGATGCCTGTGCCGCAAACACCACAACATGAAAAGCCACGGCCACCTCGACGACCGACACCTCGACACGCCCTACCGGCACATCGAGCGATACCTGCCCTGCCCACCGATCATCGTCGAAATGGACATCGTCGACCCCCACAGAGCCGCGTGACCCCGAAGGTCGGCCGCAGGTGGGTGACACTGAAGTCATGCCCGAGGTCACGGTCGTGCGCGGCGACATCACCACCCAGCACGTCGACGCGGTCGTGAACGCCGCCAACCACCGGATGCGCGGAGGCGGCGGCGTCGACGGGGCCATCCACCGCGCGGGCGGGCCGGCCGTCCTCGCGGACTGCATCGCCCGGTTTCCCGACGGCCTGGCCACGGGCGACGCCGGCTGGACCACGGCAGGCGAGCTGCCGGCGCGTTGGGTGATCCACACGGTCGGCCCGAACCGCACCGCCGGCCAGACCGACCGGTCCCTGCTCGTCTCCTGTTACCGCCGCACGCTGGAGGTCGCCGACGAGCTCGGGGCGACGACCGTCGCCTACCCACTGATCAGCGCGGGCGTCTACGGCTGGCCGTTGGACGACGCGGTCCTCGCAGCCGTGGAGACGCTGCGCTCGAGCGCGTCCGACGTCGTCGAGGCGCGGATCGTCGCGTTCGGCGAGGCGGCCTTCGCAGCCGTGCAGCGGCACCTGGCCTGATCCACGACGAAGGGTCCCGACCATGACGGCCGGGACCCTTCGGGCGGGCGTCAGATCTGCTCGGCGAACTTCGGCAGGTCGCGCTTCATGACCTTGCCGGTGGGGTTGCGCGGCAGTTCCTCGATGAACATCACCGCGCGCGGCACCGCGAAGCGGGCAACGTTCTCCTTGGCGTGGGCGACGACCTCGTCGTGCGTGAGCGACTCGCCCTCGCGCACGACGACGTACGCGGCCAGGACCTGGCCCCACTGCGGATCGTCCAGCCCCGTGACGACGACGTCCTGCACCGACGGATGCTCGATGAGGCAGTCCTCCAACTCACGCGGGAACACGTTCTCACCGCCGGAGATGATCATGTCGTCGTCGCGGCCCGCCACGAACAGGCGGCCCTCGGCGTCGAACCAGCCGAGGTCGCCGGTGTGCATGAGCCCGTCCTTGAAGCTCTTGGAGTTGCCGTCGGTGTAACCGGCGAACAGCATCTCGTTGCCGACGTAGATCACGCCGGTCTCGCCCGGGGGCAGCTCGTTGCCGTCCTCGTCGAGCACCTTCGTGATCGTGTGCCACGGCACGCGTCCGGCCGTGCCCGGCGCCGCCCGCAGGTCGCGCGGGTTGGCGATCGTGGCCCAGCCGGTCTCGGTCGCGCCATAGAAGTTGTAGACCGAGTCGGTGAACGTGTCCATGAAGTGGGTCGCCAGCTCGCCGGCCAGGGCCGATCCGCTGGACGCCGTGATCTTCAGGCTGGAGACGTCGTTGTTCTTGATGACCTCGGGGTCGGCGTCGACGAGGCGCTGCATCATGAGCGGCACCACGACGAGGATCTCGGCCCGGTGCTGGGCGATGTCGCGGATGACCTGCTCGGGCACGAACCGGCGCCGCAGGACGTACGTCGGGACGGTCGACAGACCGAAGCCGAAGTTCAGCAGCCCCCACGAGTGGAACAAGGGCGCGGCCAGGACGACAGTTGAGTGCCCCTCGTACGGGATCGCCCCGAAGAAGGTCAGCAGCGGGTCGAGGTTCTCCGGCTCCTTGCGCTGGGCGCCCTTGGGCAGGCCGGTCGTGCCGGAGGTGAAGATCACGATGCCGCCCGGCTTGGCCGGCTTCTTGTGATCGTCGGTGGACTTGCCCGCGGCGATGCCCGTGACGGTTTCGTGACCGTGCGTGTCGTCGTCCTGCCAGGCGATGAGGATCGCCGTGTCGCCGATGTCGGTGGCGACCGGCAGGAACTCCTGGTCGAGGATGAGGAGCTTGGCGCCCTCGCGCTTGGCGAGTTCGCCGAGCTGTCCAGCGCTGGCCATCGTGTTGAGCAGCAGCATGCGGCCGCCGATCTGCATGATCGAGACCATCGCGACCACCATGTGGCGGTGGTTGCGGCACAGCACCGCGATGGGGTCGCCGACGCCGAGCCCGCGGGCCTTGAGGGCCGCGGTGAACCGGTTGATCTCGGCGCTGAGTTCACCCCAGGTCAGTTCGCCGGCATCGTCGATGATCGCCAACTGGCGCGGACGGCGCGCGGCCGCGGCGCCGACCGCGGACGGGAATCCCGGCCCCCAGGTGGCCAGTTTGACGCCGGCCTTCGCCAGCCGGACGGGATTCTGGGGCTGGAGCAGACCGATCTGCTTCAGCACCTTCACCTTGTAACCGAGGTCGCCCATTCTCTCTCCAGATTCCTGTGTGTACCGGCCAGTAGGTTCGCAGTGTGACGCAGGTTACCAGCGAGTCATTTCGCGGAGGTAACTCAGTGTCCACCATGCGATGCACCTCACATCGAGGCCGAGTTCGGTGTCACTCCCGTTGTAACCGTGCGTTCTGGTCGCGCGGGGGCCCACGCGTGCGCATATTGGGTAGGTGGCGGGCCTCGGGGCCCCGCGAGGGAGGGGACGTCGGGTGACCGATTCGGTGGCCGTCGTGACCGGTGGAGCAGGCGTGTTGGGACTCGCTGTGGCGAGGATCCTGAGCCGCGATCACCACGTGGTGCTCAGCGACGCGAACAAGGACGGGCTGGTCACAGCCCTGGACGTGCTGTGTCAGTTGGACGTCTCGGCCGAGTCCGTGGCCGCCGACATCACCGACCGCGGCGCCGTCGAGGAGCTGATGACCGTGGCCGGCGGCGCCGGTCCGGTGACCGCCGTCGTGAACGCCGCCTCCGTCGGCCCGTCCTCGGCGTGCGTCGAGGAGATCGTCCGCGTGGACGCCCTCGGCACGATCCACGTCACCCGGGCTGCTCTGGCGGTGGCCGGACCCGGCACCGCCGTGGTCAATCTCGCCTCGACGGCCGGTCACGCCCTGCCGACGGCACTGCTGCCCCGCCGGCTCTTCCGGCAGGCACTCGTCGATCCCGACGACTTCGCCGCACGCCTCATCCGGGCCGCCTCGCTCGGACCCGAGCGACTTCGGCCCCGCTCCGCGCACGCGCTGAGCCGGGCCTTCGCGATCTGGTACTCCGCCCGGATGGCAGAGGCCTTCGGCGAGCGCGGTGCCCGGATCGTCTCGGTCTCCCCCGGCGTGGTCGACACCGCCCGCATCGACGAGGTCGCCGAAGTCGTGGCGTTCTGCGCGAGCAGCCTGCCCGGACTGCTCAACGGTACCGACGTGCTGTGTGACGGGGGTGCGTCGGCCGGGCAGGACCTGCGATCGCGGCTCACCCTCGCCCGCGCCTGAGTCGTCCGACCCCGCGAGCCCTTCCCCGGTCGAGCTCTCTCGGCTATTATGCAACTGGATGCACTACAACTAGGTGCATCGAAGATCCCGAGAGTCCCGCCGTGGAGGTTTCCATGTCCCTGCCCGCCATCCTCGAGAACCGCCTGTCCCTTCCGGTCGTGGCCTCGCCGATGTTCATCGCCTCCGGCCCCGAACTCGTGATCGCGCAGTGCAAGGCCGGCGTCGTCGGCTCGTTCCCCGCGCTCAACGCGCGGCCCGCGTCGATGCTGGGCGACTGGCTGGACCGTATCGAGGGCGAACTCGCTGGCACCGACGCCGCTCCGTTCGCGGTGAACCAGATCGTGCACCGCTCGAACACGCGCCTCGAGGAGGACATGGCCGTCATCGTCGAGCACCAGGTGCCGATCGTCATCACCTCGTTGGGCGCCCGCCCCGAGATCAACGAGGCCGTCCACTCCTACGGCGGCATCGTGCTGCACGACATCATCAACGACCGCTTCGCGCGCAAGGCCGTCGAGAAGGGCGCGGACGGCTTGATCGCCGTCGCGACCGGCGCCGGCGGACACGCGGGCACGCTCTCGCCCTTCGCGCTGCTGCAGGAGATTCGCACGTGGTTCGACGGACCGCTGCTGCTCTCGGGTTCCATCGCCCACGGCCGTTCGGTGCTGGCCGCCCAGGCCGCCGGCGCCGACCTGGCCTACGTCGGCTCGGCGTTCCTGGCCACCGACGAGGCGAACGTCGTCGACGACTACAAGAAGATGATCGTCGACAGCGCCGCCGCCGACATCGTCTACTCGAACCTGTTCACCGGCGTGCACGGCAACTACCTGCGCGGC
>CAYXFT010000241.1:0-4296 GCA_964464335.1 uncultured Aeromicrobium sp. | reverse complement strand
GCCGGATCCGACGATGACGACGTCGTAGTCGAACTCGCTGTGTCGTGCGCTCATGGGCAGTCCTCTCAGGCCTTCGGGGTCGTACGACGCAGCAGCTTCAGCCCGATCGTCAGCAGGCGGCCGAAGGTGCGGTGGGACAGGTAGGTCGGACCGGCGGCCGGGATGACGCGCTGGACACCGATCGACTGGGTCTCGGTGAAGCGCAGCAGCCCTTCGGCACCCTGACGGCGACCGGTTCCGGACTCCTTCATGCCGCCCATGGGGGCGTCGATGCTGCCGAAGGTGGCGGCGAAGCCCTCGTTGATGTTGACCGTGCCGGCCTTGATCCGCGGGGCGACCTGCTTGGCGCGCCGGACCGGACCCCACACGCTGGCGTTGAGTCCGTAGACCGTCGAGTTGGCGGCGTCGACGGCCTCGCCGACGCTCTCGTAGCGGTACAGCGAGACGAGTGGCCCGAAGGTCTCGTCGGCGAAGCACGTCGCGGCCGCCGTGACGTTCTCGAGCACGGTCGGCTCGTGGAACCACGGCGCGATCTCGGGACGTGCCCGGCCGCCGGCGACGAGCGTCGCTCCGTTGTCGAGCGCATTGGCGACGTGCTTCTCGATCGTGGCCAGCTGCGACGGCGAGACGAGGGTGCCCATCTCGACCTCCCAGTCGCCGTTCGCGCCGTAGGTGAGGTTCTGGACCCGGGCCGCGAGCGCGTCGCGGAACTGCGGGTAGAGCGAATCGTGGACGTAGATGCGCTCGATCGAGACACACAACTGGCCCGCCGAACTGAACGCGCCGGTGATCGTGCCCTCGACCGCCTTGGCGACGTCGGCGCCCGGCAGCACGATCATCGGGTTCTTGCCCCCGAGTTCGAGCGAGCAGCCGATGAGACGATCCGAGCACTGCGCCGCGATCCGCTTGCCCGTGGCGGTCGATCCGGTGAAGCAGATGTAGTCCGCGTGGGCGATGATCACCGAGCCGATCACCGAGCCGGCGCCGCTGACGACCTGCCACAGGTCCTTCGGGAACCCGGCCTGCTGCATGAGTTCGACGACGGCCAGCGAAGTCAGCGGTGACTGGCTGTCGGGCTTGTGCACGACGGCGTTGCCGGCCGCGACCGCGGCGAGCCCGTCGACGAGCGCCATAGAGAGCGGGTAGTTCCACGGCGTGATGAGGCCGACGACACCCTTCGGCTGCTGGTACTGGCGCACCTTCGTGATGACCGGGTAGACCCCGCCGCGACGGTGCGGTCCGAGGATGCGCGAGAGCCGACGGCCGTAGTAGCGCCCGGTCAGTGCCGCGTGCAGCACCTCGTCGAACGCGTGGGACCGGGCCTTGCCGGACTCGAGCTGGATCAGGTCGAGCAGTTCGTCCTGGTGCTTGAGGACGAGGTCGTGCAGTTTCAGCAGCGCCCTCTTGCGCGTGCGCAGCGGCGTACGCGCCCACTGGCTCTGCGCCACGCGCGCGGCGGCGAACGCGTCGAGCACGTCCTGCTCGGTCGAGACGGGGACGACGGCGACGTCGTCACCGGTCAGGGGCGAGACGGTCGTGCGGGTCTCGACCCCCGTCGCGCGGATGCCGGCGGTGAGGGCGGACGCACGCGAGGAGGTCACTGTGATCTGGGCGACATCAGGCATGGGCGACAGGATACCCCTATGTGACACGAGTCATGTCAGATTCCGTAAACGGCAGTGACTTCGTGGGCTACAACTGCTTGGCGAAGCACAGCGATTCCGGCACCCGGTCGTACGGCGGATAGATCTCGATCGGCAGGTAGCCGGACCGCTCGTACAGGGCGATCGCCGCGTGCTGGCGTTGACCGGTGTGGAGCACCACCCGGTCGGTCAGGTCCGCCGCGCGAGCCTCGACGGCGGCGAGCAGGCGCGCCGCCACGCCGGATCCCCGCGTCTCGGGCAGCAGGTACATGCGCTTGATCTCGACGAGGTCGCGCAGGTGTCGCAGTGATGCCGTCCCGACGGGCCGGTCGCCGTCGAGCACCAGCAGGCACGCGATGACCGCTTCCGGATCGATGTCCTCCGAGCCGGCCACGTTGCGCGGCCGGCCGTAGAGCACGCGCATCTCCTCGACCATCGCCGCGCGCAACACGACGGCACGCGGGTCGAGGAAGTCGACCTCGACGATCTCGAGGCTCACCGGCGGACCACGGGAGCCGGCTCGCGCAGGTCGTCGAGCATCGGGTGCCGCGCTCGCGTGGCCTTGAGCAGCGGTCGGTCGAGGGTCGCGAGGGCCACCCCCTCCCCCGTGGAGACCTCGGTGAGCACCCGCCCCTCGGGGTCGTACACGGCACTGCCGCCGTCGAACTCGCGTCCGGACACCGATCCGGCGAGACCGCTGACGACGGCGTACATGCCGTTGTCGAGCGCACGCGACCGGTAGTAGAGCTCGCGCCGGTGGGCGCTGCCGGCGAAGTACGCGACCGACGCGGCATACACCTCGGCGCCGGCGAGGGCGAGCGACCTCGCATGCTCGGGGAAGCAGCCGTCGTAGCAGATCGACAGGCCCACGGCCCAGGTCGCGCCCGCGGGCGTCGGGACGTCGAGGATCACGCCGGCCGCACCGGGCACGATGTGGTCGGACTCGTCGCCGCACGGATTCTGCTTGTCGTAAACGCGCCACTCCCGGTCCCGGCCGAAGGCCAGGGTGGAGATCGTGAAGCCGTCGGGCCCGTCGAGACACGCACCGACGAGCACGACCATGCCGGCCTCGGCCGCGGCGTCCTCGATCACCCGCAGACGCGGATCGGTCTCACCGACGACGACCGGAGGCATCCGGTACCCGCCGAGGAACAGCTCGGGCATCACGAGCAACTGGGCGCCTGCCGCCAGGCCGATGGCCCGGACGGCCGTGTCGATGTCGGCCTCGACGTCGCCGACCGACGCGAACTGGCCCGCCGCGACCGTGAGCGTCACCCGACGACGACCTCGATCCGCTGGAACTCCTTGAGATCCGTGTAGCCGGTGGTGGCCATCGCCCGGCGCAACGCACCGGTGAGGTTCATCGTGCCGTCCGGGACCCGCGCGGGACCGAACAGCACCTCCTCGAGCGTGCCGACGGTGCCGATCTCGACCCGCTCGCCTCGGGGCAGGTCGTCGTGCCACGCCTCGGCGCCCCAGTGGAAGCCACGGCCGGGGGCGTCCGTCGCACGGGCGAACGGCGAACCGATCATCACCGCGTCGGCCCCGCACGCGAAGGCCTTCGCCAGATCGCCGCTGCGACCGATCGAGCCGTCGGCGATGACGTGTACGTACCGGCCACCGGACTCGTCGAGGTAGTCGCGGCGGGCCGCGGCGACGTCGGAGACGGCCGACGCCATCGGCACCGCGACGCCCAGGACGGCGCGCGTCGTGTGGGTGGCACCGCCGCCGAAACCGACGAGCACGCCCGCCGCGCCGGTGCGCATGAGGTGCAGGGCCGCCTGGTGGGTGGCGCAACCGCCCACGATCACCGGGACGTCGAGTTCGTAGATGAACTGCTTGAGGTTGAGCGGCTCGGCGTTGCCGGAGACGTGCTCGGCCGAGACGGTCGTGCCGCGGATGACGAACACGTCCACGCCGGCCTTGACGACCGTGTCGGCGAAGCGCTTCGTCTGGCCGGGCGACAGCGAGCCCGCGACGGTGACACCGGCCTCGCGGATCTCGCGCAACCGCTCGGTGATGAGTTCGGCCTTGATCGGCTCGGCGTAGATCTCCTGCAGGCGCGTCGTGACGGCGGCGGGCTCGATCCGGGCGATCTCGTCCAGCAGCGGGCGCGGATCCTCGTATCGGGTCCACAGGCCCTCGAGGTTCAGCACACCCAGGCCCCCGTGGCGCCCCAGCGCGATCGCGGTCTCGGGGCTCATCACCGAGTCCATGGGTGCGGCCACGATCGGCAGGTCGAACCGGTAGGCGTCGATCTGCCAGTGCGTCGAGACCTCCTCGGGATCACGCGTGCGCCGGCTCGGCACGATCGCGATGTCGTCGAAGTGGTAACCCTGACGGCCACGCTTGGACAGGCCGATGTCGATGCTCACAGCGGACAGCCTATCGAGTCGCCCGGGGCGCGTTGACTTGCACGTTTCGACTGCGACACGCCAGGGATGCGTGCTCAAACGTGCAACTCAGCGGGCCGTCACCCTCCGAGGATCGTGTAGTTGGGGGCCTCGACGGTCATCTGGATGTCGTGCGGGTGGCTCTCCTTGAGGCCCGCGGTGGTGATCCGGACGAACCGGCCCAACTCGCGCAGCTCGGGGATCGTGTGTGAGCCGACGTAGAACATCGACTGGTGCAGGCCACCGACCAACTGGTGCGA
>CAYXFT010000240.1:0-4363 GCA_964464335.1 uncultured Aeromicrobium sp. | reverse complement strand
CGCGATCCGGGTCTCGTGCCAGAGCCGCCGCCCGAGCAGGAAGGGTGAGTTGGCACCCACCGCGACCTGCACCCCGGCGATCGCCTGAGCGGCGTTCCACGCCGGCGCGAAGTCGTCGGGCTCGACCTGCAGGTGCAACTGGGTGCTCGTGCACGCGGCCTCGGGAATGATCGTGTCGGTCGTCGTCCGCAGCCTCTCGACCCCGTCGATGACGATCTGGATGTCCTCGCCGCGCGCGGCGAGGATCTGCTCGGACAACAGGTGGTAGCGCGGGTTGGCCGAGATCGTCTCGCGGGTGAAGTGCCCCTCGCGCAGCGTCGGCAGGATGCCGATCATCATCAAGCCGGTACCGACGCCCTGCGCCTTATCCTGGGCCTCGTTCAGGTCGTCGCGGATGATCTCGGCCATCCGCGCCAGGCCATCGCCGGCGACCGTCGCCGGCGCGACGTTGATCTCGACGTTGAACTGACCCAACTCGGTCTGGAAGTCCTCGTCGGCGATCGCATCGAGCGTCTCGGCATTGCGCAGGGCCGGGTCGCCCCGGTCGTCGACGAGGTTGAACTCGATCTCGACACCGACGTGCGGGTCAGGGACGGAGAAGTCCTGCTCACTCAACATCGAGGCGAGCACATCGAGGTTCCGGCGCACCTTCGCGCGGTATCGGGTCCGATCCTCGCCGGTGAACTCACGGGCTTCGACGTCCTGTCCCATGGGCCCACACTAGAGCCCCGAGCGACCGCGCCAACGAATCGGAGGACGAGTGCCGCCGCGCAGACGGGGCGGCTCACGCCGAGGCGGTCATGGAGTGCCACAGATCGGGGTGCAGACCCGCGGTGAGGATCTGCCCGAGCAACTGCGCCATGACGTAGTCGGGGTCGATCCGCAGGGCCGTCTCGGCCGCGACGAGGGCGCGGGCGCCATCACCCCACTGCCATGCGGCGAAGCCGGCGAGACTCAGGACGGGAGGAGCGAAGTCCGGCGACGCGACCCGGCAGGCCGCGGACCAGAGCGCATGGTGAGCGCGGGCGTTCTCCCGCCCGATTCGGTACCACTGCACGTCACGCACCTCATGGCAGGACACCCGCACGACCAGTTCCACCAGTTCACCGTCGGTGAGGTGCCCGCCGGCCAGCGCCCGCTCCACCAGGGCCGAGACCCTGCGGCACTCCGCGTCGGCGAGATCGGCGACGTCGGGGTCGAGCGCCCGGCGGACGACGTCCTCGACGATGCGGTCGTGGGCCTGGTCGAGCCACGCGTTCCGGGCGCTGTCCGGCCGCTCCACCTCGACCCGCAACGCGTCGCGACTGGCATGGACGACCTGTCCGTTCGTCACGGCATGCACGCGGGCCGGATGGTGGTCGACGATCCGGTACGGCACGCCCTCGGCCGGGTGATCGGGCAGGTCGCTCCAACTGCGTTCATCGTCCGCCCAGATCACGAGTCGGCACGACCTGGGCGGCAAGGCATCCTGCAGCGCGAGAGCCATCGTCCGTGCGCGGTCGACATCCGCGGAGAGGGCGATCACGAAGAACCCGTCACCCCCGTTGCGGACCAGGTGCGAGGCCAGGTCACCTGCCAGCGGATCCTCCTCGCCCGGCTCGGGCAGGTCGTGGCGCAACCGGAAGCCGAACCTGCTCGTCGGACCGGTGACACTGATCGCGACGACGCACTCACGCGGGACGAACCCGAACAGGGTCGGCACGGTGTTGAGCAGGTCCTCATGGGTGTGGGCGCAGTAGACGTCGGGCTGGAAGGTCATGGTCCGAGCCTCGCGGCCGAGGGCCTGCCCCCGGAACCCTCGCGACGCGGCCTGTGGACCGGCGCGCGGTCATCCACAGGCACGACCGACAATGGGCCCATGCGTGCGTCGGCGTCGATCCTCCACCTGGACCTCGACGCCTTCTTCGCCTCGGTCGAGCAGCGCGACAAGCCCTCCTTGCGCGGCAAGCCCGTGATCGTCGGCGGCGTCAGCGGTCGCGGCGTCGTCTCGACGGCCTCCTACGAGGCACGCGTCTTCGGTGTCAGGTCGGCGATGAGCATGGCGGAGGCGCGATCACGCTGCCCGAACGCGGCATTCCTCTCGGGTCGCTTCGACGCCTACCGGGCGACGTCGGTGATCGTCATGGAGCGATTGCGACTGCTCTCCCCCGTCGTCGAGCCGTTGTCGCTGGACGAGGCGTTCGTCGACCTCGCCGCCGGGGACGTCGACCTCGGCGATCTCACCGACCTCGTCGGGTCGCTGCGAGCGGACATCGCCGACCTGACCGGTGGGATCACGTGCTCCGTGGGGGTCGCGTCCTCCAAGCTCATGGCGAAGATCGCGAGTGAGCTGGACAAGCCCGACGGGTCGTTCGTCGTCACACCGGGCACCGAACGAGAACTGCTCGGACCGATGAAGGTCTCGGCGATCCCCGGAGTCGGACCCGCCACCGCCGGTCGGCTGAACCACGTGGGGATCACCCGGGTGTCCGACATCTGGGGCCACACCGAGGCCGAGCTCGTCGACCTGCTCGGCCAGGCCTCCGGCACCTCCCTGCACCGGTTGTCCCGCGGCATCGACCACCGGCCCGTCGTGGAGCACCGCGAGAACAAGTCCGTCAGCGTGGAGGACACCTTCGAGACCGACATCGTCGATCGCGGAGAACTCGGCCTGATCGCCGACGCGATGGCCCGCCGCGTGGCGACGCGCCTGCGGAAGGCCGGGCTGTCCGGGCGCACGGTCACGCTCAAGGTCCGGCACCACGACTTCACCACCCACACCCGGTCGACGACGCTGCCCGCACCGACCGACCAGACGAAGGTCATCACGGCCACGGCGCGGCGGCTGCTCGACGCCACCGACACCGGCGAGGGTGTGCGCCTGCTCGGCGTCGGCGTCAGCGGGCTGGCCGACTGGGTGCAGGACGACCTGTTCACCGGCGAGGTCACCGAGGAACCCGTCGGCGCCGCCGAGGCCGAGCCCGCGCGGGCCGAACCACGGCGTTGGTCCCCGGGCATGGACGTGCACCACAGCGACCTCGGCGACGGCTGGGTGTGGGGGCGCGGGATGGGTCTGGTCACGGTCCGGTTCGAGACCCGTCACACCCCGCCCGGCCCGATCCGCACCCTGCCCGAGGACGACCCCGCGCTCACGCCCGGCCATGGCGGTCCGACGTCGGTCCCGCCGGGTACGGTCGAGCCATGACTGAGGCCCCCCGCGCCCCCCGCCGGCCGTTCGAGCGCACGCACCACGGCCATACGGTCAACGACGCGTACGAATGGCTTCGGGACAAGGACGATCCGGAGACGATCGCGTACCTCGAGGCCGAGAACGCGTGGGCCGAGGACACGACCGCCCATCTGGCGCCCCTGCGCGAGCAGATCTTCACCGAGATCAAGGACCGCACGCTCGAGACCGACATGTCCGTGCCGGTGCGGCACGACCGCTGGTGGTACTACTCGCGCACCGTCGAGGGCCAGCAGTACGCGATCCGCTGCCGCGTGCCACTCGCCGACCCGGACGACTGGGAGCCGCCGGTCGTCGAGGCGGGCGCGTCCCTGCCCGGCGAGGAGATCCTGCTCGACTCGAACGTCGAGGCCGAGGGTCACGAGTTCTTCTCGCTCGGCGCCTTCAGCCTGTCCGACGACGGCGACCTGCTGGCCTGGTCGGTCGACACGAACGGCGACGAGCGCTACACGATTCGCGTCCGGCGACTCTCCACCGGCGAGGTGCTGCCCGACCTCGTCGTCGGCGCCTCACACGGAGCCACCTGGTCGGCAGACGGCCGTCACCTCTTCTACGTCACCGTCGACGACGCCTGGCGACCGCACCGGGTGTGGCGCCACGAGGTCGGCAGCACCGGCGAGGACGTCCTGGTGTTCGAGGAGCCCGACGAGCGCTACTTCGTCGGGTGCGGCCGCACGGCATCGGAGAAGTTCCTCGTCATCGCCCTGGGCTCCAAGGTCACCAGCGAGGTCCGGCTGCTCGACGCGGACGACCCCACGGGCGAGTTCACCGTCGTCTGGCCGCGCCGAGAGGGGGTCGACTACTCGGTCGAGCACGTCGTGGTCGGCGGTCGGGACCAGCTCGCGATCCTGCACAACGACGGGGCCGTGAACTTCGAGCTGGCGGTGGCGCCGCTCGACGACCCCACGGCCACCAGCGTGCTCGTGCCGGGCTCGTCGGACGTGCGGCTCGAGGGCGTCGACGCCTTCGCCCGTCATCTGGTGCTGTCGTACCGGCGCGACGCGACGACCCGACTGGCCCTCATGCCGATCGGCGCCGCCGGCATCGGCGCGCCCGCGGAAGTCGACTTCGACGCCGAACTGTTCACGTGCGGGCTCGGCGGCAACGCCGAGTGGGACCCGCGCTACCTGCGCATCG
>CAYXFT010000239.1:3652-4373 GCA_964464335.1 uncultured Aeromicrobium sp. | reverse complement strand
GCTCACCGAGTACGGGCTGGTCCCCGAGGAGTACGGCGGCGACACGATGTTCGTCGACGTCTCGGCCCGCGAGGGCCTGGGCATCGACGACCTGCTTGCCGCGGTCCTGCTGACGACCGACGCCGCCCTGGACCTGCGGGCCAACCCGGACCAGCCGGCGCAGGGCGTCGCGATCGAGGCGCACCCGGACCGCGGCCGCGGCCCGGTCGCCACGATCCTGGTCCAGCGCGGGACGCTGCGGGCCGGCGACTCGATCGTCGTCGGGGACGCGTACGGCCGCGTCCGCGCGATGCTCGACGAGCACGGCGAGGCGGTGGACCAGGCCGGTCCGTCCCGACCTGTCCTCGTGCTGGGACTGACCGCTGTGCCCGGTGCCGGTGACAACGTCCTGGTCGTCGACGACGACCGCACCGCACGCCAGATCGCCGAGACCCGCGCACACCGCGAACGCAACGCGGCGCTGGCCAAGGCGCGCGGCCGCCGGACCCTGGAGGACTTCCTGCGGGCGCTGGAGAAGGGCGAGACGCAGGAGCTCAAGCTCATCCTCAAGGGCGACGTGGCCGGTTCGGTCGAGGCACTCGAGGACTCGCTGCTCGGGATCGAGCTCGGCGAGGAGGTGTCGCTGCGGATCCTGGACCGCGGGGTCGGTGCGATCACGCAGAACGACGTCAACCTGGCCACCGTCGACGACGCGATCATCATCGGCTTCAACGTCCGCTTC
>CAYXFT010000239.1:2711-3642 GCA_964464335.1 uncultured Aeromicrobium sp. | reverse complement strand
AGGAGCTCGCGGACCGCGAGGGTGTCGACGTGCGGTTCTACTCGGTCATCTACCAGGCGATCGAGGAGATCGAGGCCGCGCTCAAGGGCATGCTCAAGCCGATCTACGAGGAGAAGACGCTCGGCCAGGCCGAGATCCGCGACATCTTCCGCTCGAGCAAGGTCAAGGGCGGCAACATCGCAGGCTGCATGGTCATCGACGGCGTCATCCGACGCAACGCGAAGGTGCGGGTCATCCGCGACAGCGCGGTCGTGGCCGACAACCTCGACGTCGCCTCGCTGCGCCGTGAGAAGGACGACGCGTCCGAGGTCCGCGAGGGCTTCGAGTGCGGCATCGTGCTGACCTACAGCGACATCAAGGTCGGCGACGTCATCGAGGCCTTCGAACTCGTCGAGAAGAAGCGGGACTGAGCCATGGCGGGACCACGTCACGCCAAGATCTCGGACCGGATCAAGGAGATCGTCGCGGCGATGCTCGAGCGGCGGGTCAAGGACCCCCGCCTGGGCTTCGTCACGATCACGGACGTGCGGCTGACTGGCGACAGTCAGCACGCGTCGGTCTTCTACACCGTCATGGGCGACGAGAAGGCCCGGGCGGACACGGCCGCGGCGCTCGCGAGCGCCACCGGCCTGATCCGTTCCGAGGTCGGCAAGCAGCTCGGGGTGCGGCACACGCCGTCCCTGGAGTTCTTCCTCGATGCCGTGCCCGAGACGGCGCGCGAACTGGAGGACCTGCTGGCGAAGGCCCGCGAGTCCGACGCGCGCGTCGCCGAGCAGGCCTCGGGTGCCCAGTACGCCGGCGACGCCGATCCGTACAAGAAGCACGACGACGACGAGGACGACTCCGCTGAGTGATCTCGGTGCGCCGGCGGGCCTGGTGATCCTCGACAAGCCGAGCGACTGGACGTCGCACGACGTGGTCGCGAGGGTCC
>CAYXFT010000239.1:0-2701 GCA_964464335.1 uncultured Aeromicrobium sp. | reverse complement strand
CTCGCCGGCACCCGCAAGGTCGGCCACGCGGGCACGCTCGACCCGATGGCGACCGGGGTGCTGGTCGTCGGGGTCAACCGGGCGACCCGGCTGCTGGGGTATCTGTCCGGCGCCGACAAGGAGTACCTCGCCACGATCGCGCTGGGCGCCTCGACCATCACCGACGACGCCCAGGGCGACGTCACGCAGGTCGCCGACGCGTCGGCCGTGACCGAGGAGTCGGTGCGGGCCGCGATGCTGTCGCTGACCGGTCAGATCGAGCAGGTCCCGTCGTCCGTGTCGGCGATCAAGGTCGACGGCAAGCGCTCGTACGCGCGGGTGCGCTCCGGCGAGGAGGTCGTGCTGACGGCGCGGCCCGTCGAGGTGTCCACGTTCGAGGTGCAGGCCTTCCGGCCGGGGGAGCGGGCCGAGGTCGACGTCCGGGTCGTGTGCTCCAGCGGTACCTACGTGCGTGCGCTCGCCCGCGACCTCGGCGCCGCCCTCGGGGTCGGTGGCCATCTGACGATGCTGCGCCGCACCCGTGTCGGCGGCTTCGGCCTCGACATGGCGCGCACCCTCGACGAACTGGCGACCGAGTTCACGATGGTCGACCTCGACTCGGCCGCCCGGGCCACCTTCGACTCGGTGGTCCTCGACGCGGCGGACGCGCAGTCCGTCCGCTTCGGCCGGGCGTTGCCGGCACTCGCGCTCGAGGCGACCGGACCGGTGGCGCTGTTCGATCCCGACGGTCGGTTCCTCGCGCTCTACGAAGCCGCCGGGTCGGGCGCGCGTCCGGTCGCGGTCTTCGTCTGAGACCACCTAGGCTGATGACCATGCCGACCGCGAGACCCTGGGCGCGCCGCCTGCTGCGCCGCACGGTCCTGGCCGCTGTCGTTGCTCCCGTGCTCGCCGCGTTCTCGCTGATGGTCGCGAGCAAGGTCCGCAAGATCCTGCGCAACAAGGGCACCGCACCGCTGCCGCAGGTCGATGCCGAACACTTCACGATCGGCGGCGGCAACGAGCTACAGGTCTACGTGTCGGGCGCCACTCTCTTCGACGACATGCTCGCGGCGATCGCCGGCGCCCAGCGACGGGTGCTGCTCGAGTCCTACATCGTCAAGGACGACCCGATGGGCCGCCGCTTCAAGCGGGCGCTGCGCGAGGCCGCCGAGCGCGGTGTCGAGGTCTGCGTCGTGTACGACGGGTTCGCCAACCTGGTCGTGCGGCCGAGCTTCTTCCGCTTCGCGCCGGACATCAAGGTGCTCCGCTACCCGATCAGGCCGCGCAGTTGGGCGTTCTTCAGCCCGCGGTCGTGGGGTCGCGACCATCGCAAGATCCTCGTGGTCGACGATGCGATCGGCTTCATCGGCGGGTACAACATCGGCAGCCTCTACGCCACGGAGTGGCGCGACACGCACGTCGCCGTCACGGGTCCGGCGGTGTGGGACCTGGAGAACGCCTTCGTCGACTTCTGGAATGCGGTCCGTCCCGAGGACGACCTGTTGCCGCTGTCGGAGTCGACGTGGGACCCGTACGTGCGTGCGCACCGCAACGTCCCGCGCCAACTGATCTATCCGATCCGGGGCATGTACCTGGAGGCGATCGACCGGGCCACGTCCACGATCGAGATCACGCAGGCGTACTTCATCCCCGACCGCAACATCCTCGAAGGACTCATCGACGCGAGTCGTCGCGGTGTGCGGGTGCGGATCCTGGTCCCCAAGGTCTCCAACCACGTGGTCGCCGACTTCGTCGCCCGCGGCTACTTCAGCCTGTTGCTGGACGCCGGCGTCGAGATCCTGCGGTACTCGGACCACATGGTGCATGCCAAGACGATGACGATCGACGGTGAGTGGTCCACGATCGGCACCGCGAACATCGACCGGTTGAGCCTCACGGGCAACTACGAGATCAATCTCGAGGTGCTCGACGACGGCCTTGCTGCGGGCATGAGCCGGATCTTCGCCCGCGATGCCGAGCAGTCGACGCCGATCGATCCGCAGCAGTGGGGCTCGCGCCCGACGATCGCGCGGGTCTACGAGCGCATCCTGCAGGTCTGGCGCCCCTTGGTCTGACGCGACTGCGTCCATGAGAGGGCTCTCATGGAGGGCTCACGTCGATCTCATCGCCGAACGCGACGCTGGGATCCACCCATCGAGGAGGATTCCCCATGAGTTCCAGTTTCCGCAGCGGGATCGTCGCCCTGACCGGCACGGTCGCCCTCACCGTCGGCGGCATCGCCGTGGCCCATGCGGCCGTGGGCGGCTCCGAACCGACTGCCGCCGCGGTCGCCGTGCAGGACGTGACCAGCGACCCCACGACCACACCGACCACGGTGCCCACCACGGTTCCGACCACCGTGGCGACGACGGAGCCGACCGTGGCGCCGACGACGGTCCCGACCACCGTGCCGACCACGGTCCCGACCACCGTTCCCACGACGGCTCCGACCACCGTGCCGACCACGAAACCGACCACGAAACCGACCACGAAACCGACCGTGAAGCCCACCCACAAGGACTGCGATCATCGGAGCAAGGGCCACGCGTACGGGCACGGCAAGGCGAAGCACGAGGACCGACGCTCCCACCGTGGCGGCGAACGTGGTCATCGACACGGCCACCACGCGCGCTGTCACTCCACGCGGTAGCCGATGCCGCGCACGGTGCGGATGAGGTCGGCGCCCAGCTTCTTGCGCAGGTAGCCGACGTAGACGTCGACG
>CAYXFT010000238.1:0-4377 GCA_964464335.1 uncultured Aeromicrobium sp. | reverse complement strand
CGGTGGTGGTGCCGTCGCCGGCGACGTCGTCGGTCTTCTTGGCGACCTCCTTGACGAGCTCGGCGCCGATCTTCTCGTAGGGATCCTCGAGCTCGATCTCCTTGGCGATGCTGACGCCGTCGTTCGTGATGGTGGGCGCGCCCCACTTCTTCTCGAGGACGACGTTGCGGCCCTTCGGGCCGAGGGTGACCTTGACGGCGTCGGCGAGCTGGTTCATGCCCCGCTCGAGCCCGCGCCGGGCTTCTTCGTTGAATGCGATGGACTTGGCCATGGGTGCGTTGCTCCAACTGTCGTGGACTGTGGTTTGTCCCAGATCGGGATCTGGCACTCTCACTATACGAGTGCTAATCAACCATCATCAACCGGGCCCGCGTCCTCAATTCCCGTCTCGCGCTCGCGCTCCTCGTCACGCCGGTCCTTGCGCGCGATCCACACGATGGCGCCGACCAGCGCGAACGCGGGCATGAACGCCGGAATCGCCAGCAGGGCGATCGCATGCTGCACGACCATCTGGGGATCCTAGACCGACAACAGCAGGTAGAGGCCGGCGAACGTGTAGCCGACCATGAGCAACATCAGCGGGATCTGTCCGGTCAGCCGCTTCTCGCGGGGCAGTACCGCGAGCGACCGGTCGTGGGCGGCGACGACGGCCACGACATGGCCGCCGACGACGGCCACGACCTTGATCGTCGCGACGACCGACGGGTGCAGCGACAGCCACAGGTTCGGGTCGGTGGCCAGCCCCAAAAGGTCGATGACTGCGCGCTGACCCTTCTCGACGAGGTAGGTCGCGTAGTGCGCGATGACGTACCCGACCACGATCGGCACGAGCGTGTGCGCGAAGTCGGCCGGCGTGCTCGGCCGGACGGCCAGACAGAAGGCGCCACCCACCACGCCCGCGAAGGCCAGCATCGTGAGCGTGTCCACGAGGCTCGTCGTGGCCCGGGCCTGCCAGAACGAGGAGGCGCTGAACGAGTCGAACGCCGTCGAGCCGAGCAGCACGGCGATGACCGCGACCAGACCTCGATCGACGGGAATGCCCGGAAGGGACCGCAGGCCGCCCCGCAGTTTCGCGACGACCGCGCTGTAGACGTCGAACGGGTCGGCTCGGTCGAACCAGCGCGGCCCGAACGCGACTCCCCCGGCCACCGTGACGGCCGAGTACGCCAGGACCCACGTCCGCACCGCGGCGACCGATCCGGGATCCGGCGACGCCAACTCGAGCCACACGAAGGAGAAGAGTCCGACCGCCGCGGGCCAGTAGCCCCAGCCGGCGGGGTAGGCCCGCAGCCCGTCGGCCGAGATCCAGCCCGCGGCCGTGCGCCAGGGAGAGAGGTCGCGCCACACCGGACCGAAGACGAGCGCCAGCGGGACGAGGCCGACCCACCACCACGTGTAGACGAACTCGACCGCCCCGGTCACGCGCTGGTCGTCGCCGAGGAACAGCGCCGCACCGATCGACGCGGCCACCACCAGCCCCACCACGGCGAGCCACGGCCGTCGCGCCGGCAGCGCGACATCGGCACCCACCGGACCGGGGCCGGAGAATCGGGGCTGTTTCCAGGCGAACGCGACGACAGCGAACGAGGCCGTCAGGGCCCAGGCCCCGCCGATCGCCGCGAAGTCGAACGGGATCGGCAGGTCGGTCTGACCGCCCAGCCCGTGGGTGCCCAGCACGGCGCTACTTCGTCACGACGAGGGTCACGACGGTGACGTCCGCATGGTGCGCCTCGACCGCGATCTGCCCGGGCACCTCAGGGGTGTAGGTGAACTCCTCGGCGTCCATGCCCGGCTGGACCTCGATCTCCTTCTCGGGCTCGCCGTGGACGTGCAGTTCGTCGGCGGCGTCGCTCGTCACGACGAAGGTGACCTCCTGGCCGACCGACACGTCGACCTTCTCCCCCGTGGGCGTGACCTCACCGTCCGCGATGGTCACCTCGATCACGGCCGGCTGGTCGGTCGGCTCGCCGGCGTCGGACGAACACCCGCCGAGCGCCACCAGGAGCCCTGCGGCGACGGCCGCGAGACGCCTCACGCCCGGGCTCGCTCGGTGGCGGCACCGGCGCGACGGCGGGCATCCTCGTCGGCGATCGCGCGACTGACGCGGGACGTCGAGACCCCGATCCCGATCAGCATCACCAGACTGCACACCAGCACGACCAGGTTGCCCGCTCCCCAGAGCCAGCCGGGGGTGTCGAGCTTGCGCTCGCGCTGCAGGATCTCGATCTCGGGCACGAAGTCGCGGGTGACCTTCGACGCGACCGCGAGTTCGGGGGCGCCGATCGCCGGATCCTCGGGCAGGAAGATCGGGACGGCGGTCATCATGCGTCCGTCCTGCACGCGCACGAGGGTCTTCCAGTTGCCGCCGACCGGGATCGGCCTCGTCGAGCGCCACGTGTTCTCGCCGGTGCGCTCGAGCTGGTCGATCGCGACGCCGGGCGTTCCGCCCTGCCACGCCATCAACTGGACCCAGGAGTAGTCGTCGTCGATGAGGTCGGCGGGCTGGACGGTCAGTTCGATCTCGACGCCGGCGTCCGTCTGGGTGGCCGCGACCGTGGCCGAGGCGTCCTTCGGGACGTGGTAGGACAAGCCGTTGCCCACGGCGATCGCCAGCACGAGCACCGAGCTGATCATGATCGTGCGGGCCACCCGGGGACGCGGCAGGGTGCCCTGCATCCCCATCGCGAACAGCGCGCCGCACAACCCGGCGCCGATCGCGACCGGAACCGTCATCAGCAGGCCCTCGACCCACATGTCACGCGCCCACGCGAAGGCGAACAGGCGGTCGTTCCACACCTTCTCGATCACCGTGCCGACCGTGCCGATCAGCAGACCCGCCACGGCCCCGAAGGCGAGCGGGCGCCGCCGCAACGACGTCATCGCGAGCAGTTCGACCAGGACGGCGCTGCCGAGGTAGAGCGGGAACACGTGATGGGCCTGACCGAACACGCCCTCGACCGTGTACGCGACGAGCCCGCGCATGAGCAGGAAGAAGAGTGCGGCCATGATCGCCACACCGGGTCCGCCGTACAGCCGCGCGGCGACGAGGGTCACGGCGGCGGCCAGAGCGATCATGAGCGGCGCGAACACCATCCGGTACTGCGCGACACCGAAGTCGAACTCGGCCTGGAACACCGAGAGGCCGGCCAGCATCGCGCCGAACGCGATGGTCAGCGTGATGCGATGCAGGAGCGCGACGTTGCCCGAACTCGCGTCGTAGTCCTCGGTCAACTGGGCCTCGCGGTGCATCAGCACGATGCCCGCCGTCGACAGCCCCGCGCCGCCGATGAGCATGAGGTGCGTCGGACCCCAGAGTGTGACGTCCTGGCCGAACAGGCGGTGCCAGATGTCGTCGAGCGGGAAGCCGACCAGCGCGTACAGGCCGCACCCGGCGATGAACAAGGCGCTGACCGGCGCGTACCACGATCGGGTGATCCGGACCGAGGCCAGCGACGGCTTGCGGCCGTCACGGGTCCACGCGACGGCGGTGAGTCCACCGATGAACAGGGCGAACAGCCCGATCAGGATCAGGTAGTGCGCGGGATTGGCCAACGGCCCTTCGTCGCGGCCGCGGCCGGCGTGCAGGCTGACGTCCCACATGAAGCCCAGCAACGCGGTCAGCAGGGCCGTGGCGATGAACAGGGCACAGATGACGGCCCAGCCGGGATGGCCGGTACGGCCCTTCAGCCAGTCGCCGGACCGCTGCAGCCATTCGATGCGGTGCGTGCGGTGGGCCCAGCCAACCCCGAAGAGGACGGCCGTGACGAGCGCGGCGGCGATGGACAGCCCGATGACCTGATCGAGTGCCGCGCCCCCGGCAGGGGCGTAGCCGTCGTCGTTGGCCGTGGCAAGCAAGGTGAACACAGCGTCACTGTATGTGACATTTGCAATGTCACATAGCCTTTCGCGTGATTCGTCTCACACCGTGTCGAGACGGGCGCGACGGAGAGGTCAGCGCACGGGCTGGACGTTCTCGGCCTCGCGGCCCTTGGGGCCGTCGACGACCTCCAGTTCGACCGACTGGCCGTCCTCGAGGGTCTTGAACCCGTTGATCGCGATCTTGGACCAGTGGACGAACACATCGTCCTGACCGTCGACGGCGATGAAACCGTAGCCCTTGTCGGCGTTGAACCACTTGACGGTGCCATGCACCATGAGACCACCTGTCCTGCGGAAGAGGCCCCCAGCCGGGCCTCCTTCGCGCAACCTTATCGGCAGAACCGGAATCGGGTGGAGCCGGTCAGCAACCGCCCGCGACGGCGGGGATGATCGAGATCTGCGTGCCGTCGGGTGTCTTGGTGTCGAGACCCTCGGCGAAGCGGACGTCCTCCTCGGCGACGTAGACGTTGACGAAGCGGCGCAGCTTGCCGTCCTCGT
>CAYXFT010000237.1:3206-4429 GCA_964464335.1 uncultured Aeromicrobium sp. | reverse complement strand
GTCGTCGCCGACGGTCCACGACCCGAACGGTGACATCACGTCATCGGGATCGACCTGCGCCTGCCACGTCATCGGCGTCTCCGACCGTGCGGCGACCGCAGCGTTCGACAAAGCGAGGACCGCCAGCGGATC
Source organism: uncultured Aeromicrobium sp. (assembly GCA_964464335.1). Lineage (GTDB taxonomy): Bacteria > Actinomycetota > Actinomycetes > Propionibacteriales > Nocardioidaceae > Aeromicrobium. The sequence continues at coordinate 4,297 of CAYXFT010000237.1, read as the reverse complement.
GTCGACGTCGCGGTACGTCACGACGTCCTCCGTCAGAGGGAACCCCTCGTCGAGCTGCGAGGTGCGGATCGACTGCGTGAGAATCATCTCCGCCCCGTCACCCGCGCCCGCCCCGAACATCGACGTCGCCGCCTTCAAGCCGTCCTCGGACACCGAGTAGTCGATGAGGTTCCCGCCGGCCCCACGCCGGAACCTCGACGTCACCCCGTTCGCTGCGAGCCCTCGACCGCGGCGCGGGTAGAAGCATCGGAACGACGCCGTTGGCACGTCGTTCACGTCGACGGCCGTGACCGCGAAATCGAACCCGGTATCAGCCTGCGCGAGTTCCTCGACAACCTCGGAGACGACCTTCAACTCGTAGCCCCGGCAGATCTGCCGAGTCAGCAACACCCCCGAAGTCGACGCCTGCACGGTCACGCCGATGTCGCCGCCAGGCTGATCGAGCGCCCACTGCACAACCGTCTCAGCGACAGTCACCTGATCATCGCTGTCCGCTGCAACATCGACCGTGACCCGCCGACGAGCGAAGTACGACCACAACGACTGGCCCGTCAGCGACAAGATGCGACCGCGGGCATCGCGGCCCCACACGATCCCCGACCACACAATCGTGTCGCCTCGATACACCCACAGCGCGGTGCGGCGAGGGATGGTCGCGGCCAGCACGTCGATGCCACGAGCAGCAAGATCGACCGTCGCTGAGAACTGCCCGGACGAGTTCAACTGCTCGCCGTACGTCACGCCGCCCAGCGGCAGTTCACCGAGCCGGGTGCCGGTGCGGAGATCCGTCGCCAGGTAACGGTAGGTGGCGCTCACGGCCAGCCCGGCCGCCACGACACCACGGCGTTACCCGCCCCCGTGTCAGCCGTCAACCGCAGCGAGTTCCCGCCGGGCTGCAACTGGAACCACGACGACCCGGCCGCCTGCCACGACGGCCGCGGGACCGTCCCGCCCAGCAAGATCGCCGCTGACCGAGAGTCGAGCGTCACCGACTCGCCGACAGCGATGCCAGCCGACACCCGCACGAACCGGCCAGACTCGATGTGTTCCAACCGAGGGTTCAACAGCGGTCCCGACAGGACCGCCGACCA
>CAYXFT010000237.1:0-3106 GCA_964464335.1 uncultured Aeromicrobium sp. | reverse complement strand
CGGCCGAGCAGGCTGTACTCCGCCGGGACGCCCGACACTCGCAGCCCAAGCCACACGTCCTGCGATCCGGGCGCGAACGCCGCCGACAACGCCGTCAACGCCGCCTCGATCTCCGACCGGGAGCCTTTCACCTGGATCTCGAACTCGACGGTCCGACCGCCGGGCAGATCGTCACCGGCGACGATGCCTTGCCGGCGGGGCCGCTCCTGATCGTCGGTTCGGATGTCCGCGGTGCCGAGCCCAGTCGGCCACGACGTCCACTCGTACATCGTCCCCGATCCGATCGTCAGCCCGTTCAGGGTCGCGGTCGCGTCATCCACGGACACGCACCTGCCACACCGCTTCGCGTTGCGCCGAGGCGACAGCCCGCGCGATCGACTCGGGGTGGTAGTCCGTAGCGACGCTGATCTGCGTGCTACCGCCCCCGGCGGACATCTTGAATTCGGCGAGCATCTGCTGCACCGCCTGCTGCGCCCCTTGCGCCGCATAGTTCGCCGCCGCGTACAACTTGCCTTCCGGGGCGACGATCTCGTTCTGGCCGGCCTCAGCGACCCGGACGATGTGCCCGCCCGGCCGCGCCTTCAGGTAGCCGCCGTCGGCGAGATCTGGGATACCGGACAGCCATTCGCCCAACCGGCCGGCCAGCGCCGGATGGCTGGCCGCGTAGCCGCCGACCTCGGCGCGCATCCACCGCGCCCACTCCACCGTGCCCTCGACAAGCCCGTTCGCCCGGGCCCGTGCCTTCGCCCCAGCGAACGCGTCATCCGCGACCCGGTTCAACGCGGAGGCGACACGCTGATCGCGGCCATCCTCATCCGAACCCATCGCCTCGGCGACGTCGTCCCACGACTCGTTCAGGTTGCGTTCCGCGACCGTCAGCGCTCGCCTCGCCTCGGCGTCCTCGTAGAGCCGGGTCAGTCGCTGCTGATGCTCCTTCTCCAACGCCTCGCGCCGGGCCCGCTGCTCGGCTTCGTCGGCCTCTTGGACCTTCGCGATCTCCCGCCACCGCGACATCCAATCCGCGCTGTAGATCTCGAAGTCGCCGAGCCGCTTCTGGAGATATGCCTGATAGTCGGCCGCGGAGATGATCCCGAGCTCGTACATCGCCGCGTACTTCTGATCCTCGGCCGCGACCTCGGCGGCCGCAGCATCCTGCGCCGCCTTCGTCTGGTCCTCGCGTCGCTTCGCTGCGTCGTCGTCGAGGCCCTTGATGAGGCGCCACACCCGGATCCACTCGTCGGAGTACTCCTCCAGCCCGGCAATCTGCTCTGCGAGGTGGTCGCGATAGGCGGAGCCGGACAGGGCGCCAACCTCGTACATGTTCGCCATCCGCGAATCCGACGAACCGCCACCGGGGGCCCCGGCGTTGAGGACACGGCCGACGATCCCGCCGTCAGCGAACGCACCGATCCCGAGAGCTGCCATCACCTTCGGGCCGACCCGCGGATCGGACAGCAGTTCCACCATCCGGTCAGGGCGGGTCAACGGCAACACGACCTCGGCGCCGGCCTCGCCGATCAGCGACAGCATCGGACCGTCCACGAAACGGCCCTCAGCCGACGGGACAACCCGACGTCCGACATCAACCTCGCCGGTCGTGCGGATCGGGATCGTCACCCCACGCGCGGCGTCAGCCTGGAACGAATCGAGTGACGCCTGCGCCGCGAGCAGCGCCCGGTCATGGACCGTGATCGTCACCTCAGGGTCGGTCGCCTCCTGCAACGCGGTCAACGTCTCCAACGCGCCGTCCAGGTCGCCGGCCTCGACCTTGGCGTCGACCTCAGCCGCGACGTCGGCGGGGATGTCACCGATGTCGTCCTTCAGCTTCTCGATCTCCTCGGCCTTCGCCGTGTCGATCGACAACCGGACCGCCGTCATGATGCTCTCAGGCGTCATGCCGAGCGCGGCGATGTACGCCTCGGTCTCCTCGCGGCTCAACCCCATCTGCTCCGCCTGGGCGAGCAGATCCAGACGGAGGCCCTCCATCGCGAAGGCGGCCTCCTCGGCAGAGGCACCCTGCCCGAGCATCGCGGCGCCGTGCTCCTTGATCGCCTCAACCTGAGCCTTCACGCCGTCCCGGTTCCGGCGGCCCGCCTCCGTCGCGACATCCAGGCTCTTCCCGACGTCGCCGTACTCCTTCACGCTGTCGGCGACCGTCTCCTTCAGATCGTCCATCGACGAGTAGAGATCCTCGATGGACTCGGTCATGCGTGCCTGCGGATCGAACACCGCGTCGACCGCCGACGAGTACCGATCGGCCGCCGATGCCGCCGTGTCGAACACAGCGCGCACCGCGTCGACCGCGTCCACCATGTCGGACGCAGAGACGGTCGTCTTGTCCATCCCGCCGGAGATGTCATCCAGCAGACCCGGGATCGGGTCCATCACCCCGCCTGACGCGGCGAGGGCGTCCTTGTTCTCGGCGACCGCCTGCGTGTACGCCTCATAGAGCGGCAGGAGATCCGAGCCGGCACGGCTCACCTCCGTCATGTCCTCGGCCTGGCCGAGCAACTGCTGGCGGAGCGGATCGGACGCTGCGTCGGCGGCGAGGAACGAGCGGATCATCTGGTCCAGGTCGGTCTTGTTCGCCTGATCCTGGAGTTCCTCCATCGCTCGGACCAGCACCTCGGCCTGGTCTGCGTCGAGACCCATCGCCTCGGCCCAGGCGCGGGCCCGGTCGACGATCTGGTCGATATTGCTGGCGTCCCACATGCCGCCCTCGACACCGTTGACCAGTTCGACCATCTTCGCCGCGGCTTCGCCGGTGTAGCCGAACGACTCGGCGAGAGCAGTCAGCGCGTCAACCGGGTCTGCGCTGAGTGCGAGCAGAGTGTCGAGTGTGTCTTCGACGGTCAGGCCGACGATGCCGAGCGCTTCGGTGATCTTCTTGCCGTCCTCACCGGTCGTCGCGAGGGCGTGCGACAGGGCGGTGTGCGCGATCGCCGCGGAGTTCGCCGCGTCGGCGTCGCGGATCGCTGCGTCCGTCGATTCGTCGAGGGCGTCAGCGACCTCGCGGGCTCGGGCCGTCACCTCGCGTTGCTTCGACGTCAGAGCGTCCCACGCGAGGTAGGCGAGCCCTGCGGCGGCGACCACCCCGGCGAACACG
>CAYXFT010000236.1:0-4430 GCA_964464335.1 uncultured Aeromicrobium sp. | reverse complement strand
GGCCCCAGCGGGGTCGCCTTCCTCATCGAGTGCCTCACCGACAACAGGAACCGCGCTGCCATGGAAGTCCGTACCGCCATGACGCGCAACGGCGGCACGATGGCCGATCCGGGATCGGTGTCCTACCTGTTCCACCGCAAGGGCGTCATCATCGTGCCCGCCGAACAGGAGGGCGGCCCGACCAACGAGGACGACATCCTGATGGCCGTGCTCGACGCGGGTGCCGACGAGGTCAACGACCTCGACGGCTCGTTCGAGGTCGTGTGCGAGCCGACTGATCTGGTCGCGGTGCGGACCGCCCTGCAGGAGGCCGGACTCGACTACGACTCGGCCGACGCCTCCTTCGTGCCCAGCGTCACCGTCGAGGTCGACGCCGATGGCGCCGAGAAGGTCGTGCGGCTCATCGACGCCCTCGAGGACAGCGACGACGTCCAGAACGTCTACGCCAACTTCGACGCCTCCGACGAGGTCATGGCCGAACTCTGAGTACGGCTCAGAACAGCAGTACGACTCAGAACAGGACGAGCGCGATCCCCAGACCGACGATCACCGCGACGGCACACTGGACGATCGTCGGAACGATGAACGAGTGGTTCAGGACGTACTTGCCGATCGTCGTCGAGCCCGTCTGGTCGATCTCGACCGCGGCCAACTGGGTGCCGTTGGCCGGCAACAGGAACACGCCGCCCATGGCCGGCAGGTAGGCCGCGAGCTGAGGCGTGGCGATGCCCAGGCTCATGCCGAGCGGGATCATCGTGTTCACCGAGGCCGACTGGCTGGTCGTCATACCGGCGACGATGAACATGCCGATCGCCAGGAACCACGGCGCCTCCGCCGCGACGTCGGTCAACCCGCCGATGATCGTGTCCTCGTTGTTGGCGATGAACGTGTTCGCCAGCCACGCGATGCCCAACAGGGCGATGATCGCGGTCAGCCCCGACTTGGTGAGGGGAGCGTCCAGCACCTCCACCGGCTTGACCCGCCCGACGTACATGACGACCAGGGCCACGACCAGCATCAGCACGACCAGCAGCGTCGTCAGCGAGAGCTTCGGGTTGTCGGGATCGACCGCGCCGTAGGGCGGCAGCAGCTCGTCGAACAGGCCGAGCACGACGACGATCAGCACGCCGGCCAAGAACACCAGGGCGGCCGGCTTCGCGTGCGGGCTGATGTGGTGGGCCTCGGACGTCCTGGTGCCGGGAGGCTGGATCTGTCCGGCGGCGAGCCGGCGCTGGTACTCCTCGTCGGCCTCGAGATCCTTGCCCCAGTGGGAGAAGATCGCGGCCGAGACCAGCACGGCGACCAGACCCGCCGGCACCGTGATGATGAGGATCTCGCCGAGTGAGAGCACGTCTCCCTGGGAAGCCGTCAGACCGATGAACGCCGCCATCGCCGCCGAGACGGGGCTCGCCGCGAGGGCGATTCCCGAGGAGGCGACCGCCGGTCCGAGCGCCCGCTCGGGCCGGATGCCCCGTTCGTAGGCGACCTCGTAGATCACCGGCAGCAACGGGAAGGCGATGTTGCCGGTGCCGGCGCCCGCACAGAACAGGAACGTCACGACCGGGGCGAGGTAGTTCACCATCGACGGGCGCGACCGGATGACCTTCTCGGCCACGGTCACGAGCCAGTCGATTCCGCCCGCGGCCTGCATCGCCGAGGCGGCCGTGATGACCGCGAGGATGACCATGATCGCGCTGCTGGGGATCTCACCGGGCGTCGCCTGGAAGACGAACAGCAGGAGCAGGACACCGGCCGCGCCCCACAGGCCGAGACCGACGCCGCCGGTGCGCACGCCCATGTAGATCGCGCCGATGACGACGAGTGCCTCCAGCACCAGGATGACGTTCTCCGACATGTCAGCTCCCGTCCGCCAAGGCCTGCAGCAGCAACGCCTGGGCCAGTGCCATCTTCTCGATCTCGGTGGGGTCGACGCTCTCGTTCGGGCCGTGGATCGCGGCCTTCTGTTGATCCTCGGCGCCGAACAGGACGAAGTCGGCCTGCGGGCTCACCTCGCGCAGCGTGTCCAGCAACGGAATCGAGCCGCCGGAGCCGACCGTCGCGACGGGGTGCCCGTACGCCTGCTCCAGCGCCGCGATCATCTTCGCGAAGGCCGCACCGTCGGTGCCCTGCTTGAACGGCGGCGACAGCTTGTCCTCGGTGACCGTGACCACCGCGTTGCCGGGAGCGCGATCGGTGAGGAACGCGACGAGCTTGTCCATCGCGTCGCGCTCGTCCTGGCTGGCGGGGATGCGCATGGCCACCACGGCGGAGGCGCTGGCGTGCAGGACGTTGCTGGCCTCCTTCACAGAGGGGGCGTCGATGCCGAGCACGCTGATCGACGGCTTCGACCACAGTCGCGAGGCGACGTCGCCGGTCCCCGCCAGCTCGACCCCGTCGAGGACGCCCGCGTTGGCCCGCAGCATCTCCTCGGTGAACTCGGCGCCCTCCCACGCACTGCCGGAGATGCCCGGGACCGCACAGTTCCCGTGCTCGTCGGTCAACTGGTCGAGCAGCCGGATCAGGGCCAGCAGGGCGTCCGGCGCGGCTCCGCCGAACAGGCCCGAATGGATCGGGTTCTTCAGGGTCTCGATGCGCACGATCGCCTTCACGTGCCCGCGCAGGGCGGTGCTCAGGACGGGCTCGCCGACCACGAGATTGCCCATGTCGCCGACGAGCATGACGTCGGCCTGGAAGTCCTCGGGATGGGCGAGGACGTGGGCCTCGAGGTGGCTGATCGTCTCCTCCTCGCCCTCGATCACGAGTCGCACGCCGACCGGCGGCGTGCCGTCGAACGCGGCGAGCGTGGCCAGATGGATCGCGATGCCGCTCTTGTCGTCGGCCGCGCCGCGGCCGTGGATCCGGCCGTCGACCTCGGTTGCGACGAACGGGTCGGTGGTCCAGCCCTGCTCGAGCGGGGCCGGTTGGACGTCGTAGTGCGCGTACATCAGGACGGTGGGCGCTCCGTCGGGAGCGGGGATCTCCGCACACACGGCGGGGTAGCCGCCCTCGATCGGCTGCAGCCGTGCCGGGACGCCGATCGCGGTGAACGCGTCGACGGTGCGCTGGGCCATCCGGTGCACAGGTTCTGACGGGAATCCCGGGAACGCCACGGAGGCGATGGCGACCATCTCCTCGAGCGTCGACCTCACGCTGGGCATCGTCGCAGCGACTGCCGCGGCCAACTCCTCCTCGGTGGACATCACAGCCTCCTCGGTGGCGCGGCGTTGCGCCTCGTTCAGCACTCTAGGGGCGTGGGAGGGTGAGAGCCATGGTCCGACACGTTTCCACCCCCGACGGGGTGGGCTGGACGGTCACCGTCGGCCGCCCCCGCCTGCGGGCGGGCACCGAGGACCTCACCGTGGGACACGCCGAGTCCGAGGGCGGCTTCGGCCCGCTGCTGCTGGTCGCGTCGGTGGTCCTGCTGCTGGTGCTGTCGCCCGTGCTGGTCGAGTCGGGACGCTGGTGGGTCCTGTTGCTCGTTCCCGTGCTGCTGATCGGCGTCTGGGTGCTGTTCGCGCGCTACCCGATCGAGATCCGACGCGACGGTGCCGCGCGCCCCCTGCATCGCACGCGCGTCGCAGGCCGCCGGAACGCGCGCCGGATCGCCGACGAGCTGGCCGCCGAGATCGAGCGCACGCCGGACGGCAAGCTCGGCGACTGATCAGTGGCCGCGGTCGATCCACTCCTGCAGGTGGGGTCCCTCGGCGCCGATCGTGGTGTCGTCGCCGTGGCCGGTGTGGACCGAGGTCTCCGCCGGCAGCGTGAGCAGCTTCGTGCGGATCGAGTCGATGATGGTCTCGAAGCTGGAGAAGCTGCGTCCGGTGGCGCCGGGACCCCCGCTGAAGAGGGTGTCGCCGCTGAACAACACCGCCAGTCCGGGTGAGTACAGGCAGGTGCTGCCGGGGGAGTGTCCCGGAGTGGCCAGGGCCTGCAGCGTCACGCCCGCGACCGTGAACTCGGTGCCGTCGGCGAGGTCGTGGTCCGGCGCGGCGTCGGGGTTCTCGGCATCCCAGAGCATCGTGTCGGCGGCGGGGAACCAGATCGGGGCGCCGGTGGCCTCCCGCAGGTCGACGGCCGCGTTGACGTGGTCGTTGTGGCCGTGGGTCAGCACGATCGCCACGACGGTGCGGTCGTCGATCGCGTCGAGGATCGCGGCGGCGTCATGGGGCGCATCGACGACGATCACCTCGTGGTCGTCACCGACGAGCCACACGTTGTTGTCGACGTCCCACGTCCCCCCGTCGAGGCTGAACTGGCCCGAGGTGACGACCTGCTCGACGCGCGCGCTCATCAGAACACCACCACGCTGCGCAGGACGGTGCCGTCGTGCATCTTGGCGAACGCGGCCTCGACGTCGTCGATGCCGATCCGCTCGGTGACGAACGCATCGAGATCGAGCCGGCCCTGCTGGTACAGGTCCACCAGCATCG
>CAYXFT010000235.1:0-4458 GCA_964464335.1 uncultured Aeromicrobium sp. | reverse complement strand
GGGCCTGCCGCCGGGCGACTTCCCGGCGAACATCTTCGACATCGTGCTGCGCGGCATCACGGTGCGCGGCTCGATCGTCGGCACCCGGCAGGACATGGTCGAGGCGCTCGAGTTCTTCGCGGCGGGCAAGATCCACCCGACGGTGTCGACCCGGTCGCTCGACGAGATCAACGACATCTTCGACGAGATGGAGCACGGCACGATCGACGGCCGCGTCGTCATGCAGTACTGACCCGGTCAGCGTCGCAGGAAGTTCGCGATCAGGTCGTGGCCGTGTGAGGTCAGGATCGACTCGGGGTGCATCTGGACTCCCTCGACCGCCAGGTCGCGGTGGCGCACTCCCATCACCACTCCCGACCCGGTGCGGGCCGTCACCGCCAGTGGTGCGGCGACGTCCTCGACGACGAGCGAGTGGTAGCGCGCGGCGACCATCGGTGAGGGCAGCCCGGCGTACACGCCGAGCCCGTCGTGGTGCACGAGTGAGGCCTTGCCGTGCACCACGCGGTCGGCGCGGACGACGCGGGCGCCGAAGACTTCGCCGATCACCTGATGGCCGAGGCACACGCCGAGGACCGGCGTGGTGGGCGCGAAGGCGCGGACGACGTCGGCGCTGATCCCGGCGTCGGCGGGTGTGCCGGGTCCGGGCGAGACGACGACGTGGGTGAATCCGCCGGCCGCGAGGTCGGCTGCGGTGGACTCGTCGTTGCGCACGACCTCGGTCTCGGCGCCGAGCTCGCCGACGTACTGGACGAGGTTGAACACGAACGAGTCGTAGTTGTCGACGAACAGCACGCGCGGACGCCCACGGGGTGACCGATCTTGAGACATTCCGTTGGCCCGGGCAGTCCATACGCCCAAAGATCCGTCCCCTACGTCAGCGGCCAGCCGAGCCGTCAGCGGTCCGGGTGCCCACTCCCCGACGCCGTCGCACGCCGCGACCGAGACGATGCCGCGCACCGAGTTCGTGACGAACACCTCCGACGCGACCGCGAGGTCGGCGGTCGTGAGCCGGTGCTGGAAGACCGGCAGGCCGAGGTCGCGCGCGGTCTCGACGACGCGGGCGCGGACCGTGCCAGGCAGGATCCGACCGTCGAGCGCCGGCGTGTGCAGACCATCGTCGAGGACGAGGAACAGGCTGGCGCGAGCAGTCTCGAGCACGGAACCGTCGGCGTCGATCAGCAGGGGCTCGTGATCGGCGGTGGCCGTGAGCCGGTCGCGGTCGACCCACTTGTGCTCACCCTGGCCCCCGGGCACGACGCGCGGCACGAGCGTCCACCGCTCTCCCGGGTCGACCGCCGCGGCGACCGACATCGAGACCCGCACGTCACCGTCTGTCGGTACCGCGTCGATTCGCAGACGGTACCGGCCCGGTAGCGCGGCGACCCGGCGGCGGACTGCCTCCTCGAGTCCTTCGCGCACGGTGGATCCGTAGACGGCGCGGACGCTGGCGTCGAGCCGGGCGAGGTGCGCGTCGAGGTCGACGGCCCGACCATCGACGACCAGCAGCGTGTCGAAGACGCCCCGTGCCGCATCGACCGCGGCGCGGGGAGCGTCGATCCGGAGTCCGGGGTCGGCAGCCGCCGGCAGCGACGGGGAGTCGACGGTGAGTCGGCCACCGATCGCCTCGATCAGCGGCCGGGCCTTCACGAGGCATTCGGCGAACTCGTCGTCGGGATCGGAGTCGGCCACGATGCCCCCGCCGACGCCCAGCCACACCCGACCCTCGGCGAACTCGAACGTGCGGATGACAACGTTCAGCTCGAGTCCGGCGGTGGCGCTGACGTGCCCGATGGCCCCGGTGTAGGCCTCGCGGCCTGTCCTCTCCAGCTCGGCGATCAGTTCCATCGCGCGCACCTTGGGAGCGCCCGTGACCGAACCGGGCGGGAACGTCGCCCGCAGCAGGTCGCCGTCGCCGGTGCCGTGCGGCAGGTGCGCGACCACGTCGGACACCAGGTGCCACACGCTGTGCCGCTCGACGCGGGTGAGTGCCGGAACGCGGACCGACCCGGGCGCCGCGACCCGGCCGAGGTCGTTGCGCATCAGGTCGACGATCATGACGTTCTCGGCGCGGTTCTTGGCCGACGCCGCGAGATCGTCGGGGTCGGCCGTCAGCGGTGCGGTGCCCTTGATCGGGGAGGTCAACACCTCGTCGCCGGTGCGCCGCAGGAACAGTTCGGGCGAGAAGCTGGCGAGTGCGCCCTCAGGCGACGACACGTAGGCGGCGTACGCGGGACGCAGGGCCTCGGCGCCGGCGCAGAAGGCGTCGAGTGGATCGCCGTCGAACGGCGATTCCAGCCGGGCGCACAGGTTCACCTGGAAGATGTCACCGGCCGAGATGTGGGCGAGGGCGCGGCGCACGCCCGCGCGATGGTCGTCGGGCGTCGGCGTCATCGTGAACTCGCCGAGGGCGAACGGCGCCCGGTCCGCATCGCGCGCGACCGCCGCCAGCAGGTCGTCGACCCGGGTCGGGTCGGGCTCGCCGAGCGACTCGAGCCACCACGTTCCGCGCGTCCGTCGCAGCACGAGGTCGTAGAAGCCGACCCGGTGATCGGGTTGGGGGACCGGGCGCGGCGGCCCGTCGGGCACGTGCTCGACGTGGCGGCCCAGCCGGTAGCCCCACGCGCCGATCCAGCCGCCGCCGAAGCCGTCGCCGAGTCCGCGCTCGAGATCGACGTCGTCCCACCGCTGGAGGAGGCGGACCGGCTCGCACGCGATCAGCGCCTCGCCGTGGTGCCAGGCCCCGATCAGCGCGACGAGCCGATCGCGCCCGCGCAGTCGGCGCAGCACCTCGGTCGGTGCGGCATCGAGGTCGAGCCGCCGCCGCACGGGTGCGGGGCTGGGGTCAGCCGTGGGTCTCGTCAATGACCTGGGCTCCCAGGTGCTCGGCCAGCAGCGCCTCGGCGTCCTGCGAGCCGTCGTCGATCACCGGATCGTCGAGCTCGGCGTCGGCGTCCGGGTCGACCGGACCCGTGGGCACGGGGCCGGTGCGCAACGCCTCGCGGACGGACTCGGGCACGCGGGAGGTGGGCTCGGGCGCCGGGGTGACTGCGGGTACCGCGGACGGCGCCGACGGGGTGGGCGTGGCGGACGGGTCGACGATCGTCTCGACCGACCACTGCACGGCCAGCACGTCGGTGAGCGCCTGCCGCACGATCGCGTCGTTGCCGCTCTTGACGAACGAGTCGCGCGCGCCGGGGTTGACCAATGCGATCGTGAGGGTGGAGCCGTCGAGGGCCGCGACCTGGGCATTCTGGCTGAGCATGACCCAGGTGAACCGGCGCAGTTGCTGGACGCGTTCGAGGACCTGCGGCCACATGCGACGGACGTCGGCGGTGGTGAGTTGGCCCGCGGGTGCGGCGGCGGGTGCGGGGGTCTCGGTGGGGGTGGACGGCTCGGTGGTCGAGTAGCTCTGCGAGGAACGAGCAGGCGTATCGAGACCACCTTGCTCGGCAACGGGTGCAGGAGTCTCGATACGCGCCTCGCTGCGCTCGTCGGCTACTCGACCGGCGGGTGCAGGGGTCTCGATACGCGCCTCGCTGCGCTCGTCGGCTACTCGACCGGCGGGTGCGGGGGTCTCGATACGCGCCTCGCTGCGCTCGTCGGCTACTCGACCGGCGGGCTCGTCGGTCGAGTGGCTCTGCGAGGAACGAGCAGGTGTATCGAGACCAGCGGGGGTGGCGGGAGCAGGAGCGGGAGCGGGGGCGGAGCCGGAGAGGCGGCGTTCGATGCGGTCGAGCCGGGCATGGAAGCCCTCGACGGAGTTGTCCGCCCCCGGCACGAGGATCCGCGCGCACATCAACTCCAGCAGCAGCCGCGGGGCGGTGGCGCCGCGGAACTCGGTGATGGCGTCGTTGACGATGTCGGCGGCGCGGGTCAGCTCGGTGGGCTCGAATCCGGCCACCTGACGCTGCAGGGCGGCGGTGCGATCGGTGGGGGTGTCGATGAGCCCCGTCTCGACCGCGGTGGGCACGGCCTTGAGGATCACCAGGTCGCGCAGGCGCTGGAGCAGGTCCTCGGCGAACCGCCGCGGGTCCTGGCCGGACTCGATCACCTTGTCGACCACACCGAACACGGTGGCGCCGTCGGAGGCGGCGAACGCCTCGGTGGCCTCGTCCAGCAGCGAGTCGGGCGTGTAGCCGAGCAGTTGGACCGCGAGCTCGTAGGTGACCCCATCGGGCCCGGACCCCGCGAGGAGCTGGTCGAGCACGCTGAGCGTGTCGCGGACCGAGCCGCCACCGGCGCGCACGACCAGCGGCAACGCGGTGGAATCGAGAGCGACGCCCTCGCTCTGGCAGAGCCGCAGCAGGTAGTCGCCGAGCAGTTTCGGCGGGACGAGCCGGAAGGGGTAGTGATGCGTGCGCGACCGGATCGTGCCGATGACCTTCTCGGGCTCGGTCGTGGCGAAGATGAACTTCAGGTGCGGCGGCGGCTCCTCGACGAGCTTGAGCAGGGCGTTGA
>CAYXFT010000234.1:0-4482 GCA_964464335.1 uncultured Aeromicrobium sp. | reverse complement strand
ATGATCGTGGCACTCGGGTCCATTCGAGGTGCACCCGGCGTGACGTCGTGGGCAGTGCTCCTCGCCGCCGCGTGGCCGCCCGAGTTCCAGATCGAGCGGGTCGTGCTCGAGGCAGACCCGGCCGGCGGTGTGCTCGGCGCTCGGTATGGGCTGGGTGTGGAGCCAGGGGTTGCGGCGTTCCTCGCCAGCCTTCGTCGCAACGATGCCGAGCTTCTCGACGTCGAGCCGTTCGCGCGGATGGTCGACAGCCACGTGTGGGCGATGCCTGAACCCGAGACGGGGGAGCGCGCCCGGGCGGTCTGGGCGGCGGCGTCCGACGCGACAACCATGCGCCTCGCCGCCGATCAACGGATCTGGTTCGTCGATGCGGGACGGTTCGAAGAGATGAACCCTGCGCTCAAGCTGGTCGACGCTTCGGCACTCACCGTGCTCGTCGTGGGACCACGCAGCGAGGATCTGGTGCAGGTGCCCACGCGTGTCGAGAGCCTGCGGCGACGAAGCCCGACAATTGCTCTGCTCGTATGCGGAAAGACACCGTTCGCCGTCGACGACCTCCAGGAGTTTTCGCGGGCGGACGCGGTCTGGTGCGTCGACGCGAGAGATGACCTCGTGCGGAGCGCCGGCCTTGCGCTCAGCGGACGGCGCGCCCGGCGAACGTGGGCGTGGCGCCAGGCACTCGATGTCGCCGACCGCGCAGCGGCGTTGATCGCCCCCACGCCTTCCGCCTCGAACCAACCGGTCGTCGAGGTCGCGACGTGACGGCCGTCGAACCTGCACTCGTGACGTCGCTCACCAAGGCGGTGCAGGAGGCGCTCGTCGGCGAGGCGACCCGGCGGGTGCAGGCGGGCAGGCCCCCGCTGTCGCGCTCGGGCCAGGAGGCGCTGGCCGACTCGATCCTGCGCGAGCGGCTGCAACAGATCGACGCCGAGCGGATGGCTAACGGCCGCCCGATGCTCGACGACGACGCCGAGCGGATGTTGGTGGATCGAGTGGTTGCGCTCACGGTTGGTCTGGGTCCGGTCGAGTTGCTGCTGGCGGACCAATCTGTCGAGGAGGTCGTGGCGACGCGCTATGACCTCGTCTTCGCCTACAGGTCAGACGGCACGATCGAGCAGATCGACGAGCGACTCTGGTCGTCGGAGGCGGAACTTGTCGCCTGGTTGTCGCATCTAGCGCGCACCGCAGGCCGGACCGAGCGCCAGTTCAACCCGCAGGCACCGCTCCTCGTCATGCGCCTTGGCGACGGCCTCCGCCTCGCAGCGACACGCGACGTCTCCAAGCACGTCTCGTTCGCCCTTCGCCGCAACACCCTCGGCAAGGTGCGGCTCGCCGATCTGGTCGGCCGCGAGATGGTGACGCCCGTTGTGGCCGACCTGCTCCGCGCGTGCATGGCGTCCAGCGAGATCAGAATCGTGTTCTCGGGACCGACTGGCTCGGGCAAGACCACGCTGGTCCGAGCGTGTCTCGGTGAGCTCGAGCCGCACGAGCGGGTGGTGGTGATCGAGGACACCGCGGAACTTGACCTGTTCGACGCCGTTGCCCATCCGAACGTCGAATCGTGGGAGGCCCGGCTTGCCAACAACGAAGGCGAGGGCGCGATCACGCAGGGCGAGCAGGTGAAGCACGCGCTGCGGTATCGGCCCGACTGGCTGGTGTGTGGAGAGGTGCGTGATTCCGACGCCGCTGTGCCGATGCTCAAGGCGATGACGCACGGACAGTCGTCGCTGACGACGGTCCATTCGGCATCAGCGATCGGCGCGCTCGACAAGCTCGCGCTGTACCTCGGCACAGGCGACGACCGCCTCCCACCCGAGGTCGCCCACAATCAGTTGCACCAGGCGATCGACTTCGTCGTGCATCTCGAACGCGGCGCCGACGGTCGCCGCCACGTCACCGAGGTGCTCGAGGTTGCCGGCTTCGACGGCCAGCGCTGCACGACGAACACGATCATGACGCGCGACGTGAACGGGTCGACGTCCACCCTGCGTCGCCTCGACCAGCGACACGAACGGGTACTCGCACACGCCGGATTCGACGCGGGGCTTCTCGGGAGCGGGCTCCGATGAGGGCGTTGGCCGGGGCGATCGTGGGGCTG
The DNA here is from genome assembly GCA_964464335.1 of uncultured Aeromicrobium sp. Lineage (GTDB taxonomy): Bacteria > Actinomycetota > Actinomycetes > Propionibacteriales > Nocardioidaceae > Aeromicrobium. Next base: position 2,387 of record CAYXFT010000234.1, on the reverse strand, counting down.
CTCGCGGCTGGTGGCGTGTGGCTGGCCATCGTCGGATGGACCGGTGTTCCAGAATCGGCCCGACCGCGCGCATCGATCCGGTGGGACGATGTGTGGTGGCGCGCGGTCCTCGTCGTCGGCTCGTTCGCGCTTGCGGTGCTCATCACCGGTTGGCCGGCGGCGGGAGTGCTCGCAGCTGCGACCGCGTTAGTCGCGCCGATGTTGCTCGGTGTCCGACGGCGTCGCGACGAAGCAATGGCGCGGAGTGAGGCGATCGCCGCGTGGGCCGAGATGCTGCGCGACACCATCAGTTCGCATGCCGGGTTGCAGGAGGCGATCGGCATCACGGCGCAGGTTGCGCCTGCGGCAATCCGCACTGAAGTGCAAGCACTGTCGGTGCGGGCAGAGCGCGGTTCGCTAACCGACGCTTTGCGCCAGTTCGCCGTCGACGTCGATGACCCCGTCGCGGACCTCGTCGTGGCGTCGTTGGCGATCGCGGCCGAGCGACAAGCCCAACGACTCAGCGATCTGCTGTCGCAGATCGCCGTGTCGGCGCGTGAGCAGACAGCGATGCGCTTGCGCGTCGAGACCGGCCGGGCGCGCACCTATGCGTCATCGAAGGCGTTGGTCGCGATCACCTTCGGTCTCGCCGTCGTGTTGATGATGTTCTCGCCGACATTCATGGAGCCGTACGACACCGCTACCGGTCAGCTCGTCCTGATCGGCATCGGTGCCCTGTTCGCCGGCGCGCTCTGGGGACTGGTGCAGCTGGGTCGACCGGCCTCGTCGCCTCGTCTGCTGAGCGGGATCGAAGGGACAGCCGAGCCGTGATGCTGTTTGCGATGGTCCTCGCCGCGTCGCTTGCGGGCGGCGGAGTAGCACTCATGCTTCGTGGAGCGGTGGGCTCGACGCCCCCGCTTTCGGCGATCGTTGCGGAACTCCATCGGCCCCGAACGGCGAGCCACACGGCGACACGACGCGACCAGATGCTCTCGTCGCTCGCCGGGCGGCCATCGCCCAGCCGCGCCGCGGACCTTGCTGTTTGCGAGCGCACGTTGGATCGCTACGTCAGGGACCGGTTCGTGTGGGCAGCGATGGGTGCAACACCGGCGCTGTCGTTCGCGGTGCTCACGGCGGCCGACGTGGTCGACTACTTCCCTCACGCCGTGCTGCTGCTCGCCGCCGTCGGCGGGGCGGTCGCCGGATGGCTGTACGCGCGCATCGATCTGCGAGACGACGCCGAGAAGGCCCGTCGCGAGTTCCGCCACGCGCTCTCTGCGTACCTCGAACTGGTTGCGATCCTGATGGCGGGTGGCGCCGGCGTCGAAACAGCGATGTTCGACGCAGTCGCGTCGGGTCGAGGTCCGGCGTTCCGTCACCTCCGATCCGCTCTGTCGGCGGCGCAGGCACGCCGCGAGCCCCCCTGGCAGCTTCTCGGCGAACTCGGCGACGGCCTCGGGGTGGCCGAACTCGAGGAGCTGTGCGCCTCGATGACGCTGGCCGGCGGCGGCGCCTTGGTACGCGAGTCGCTCGTGGCGAAGTCCGCAGCGATCCGTCAGCGCGACATCGCCGCTCTCGAATACGAGGCCCAGTCGCGCTCGGAGACGATGGTCCTCCCGGTCGCCCTGATGTTCGCCGGCTTCCTCATCCTCATCGGCTACCCGGCCCTGGCCGCACTTTCCACGCCATGACGTCGTTCACCGAAACGTCCCGTGTCGCCTCGGCCCGACACGACCTGACGTCGATCAACCAGGCCGCTTCACCCGAAAGGAAGAACCATGCTCAACATCCAAGTAGCGCTGCTGACCGCCTGGCGGATGGTCAGCGACGCCGCGCACGATCAGATCCGCGACCAACGGGATCGTGGCGAGGTCACCGCCACGACCGCGATGATCGTGCTCCTGGTCGTCGCCGCCATCGCGGCGGGCACGATCATCGCCGCGAGGATCACCGCGAACGCCAACAACGTTCCCAGCCCGTAGCCGAACGACGTGGTCGCACCCCAGGAAGCGACCGGGATCGTGGCGAGGTGACTGCCACCGTCATCATGGTCCCGGTCGTCCTGCTGGCCCTGCTGTTCGTCGTGCAGTTCAGCCTCGCCTACTACGCACGGACCGTCGTTGCGGGCGCTGCTCAAGATGGGGCGGTCGCCGGCGCTCGCCAAGGCTCCACACCGGAAGCCGGGGCGTCGCTGGCCGACTCGCTAGTCGACGAGGCCGCGGGTTCTCTCATCCAATCGCACTCGTCCACGGCGTCCAGCACAGGCGACACCGTGACGGTGACATCGACAGCTCGCGTCGTCTCGATCCTGCCGTTCTTCGGGACGATCACCGTCACCGCCACCGGTGCTGCCCACGTCGAGCAGTTCCAGCCGCAGGGTGGACCATGACAGCCGCCGGACGGGATCG
>CAYXFT010000233.1:0-4489 GCA_964464335.1 uncultured Aeromicrobium sp. | reverse complement strand
TACGAGCGGGTCGCGCTGATCCACACGCTGCCGGACTTCCTCCCCCAGCTCCGCGCCGCCGAGTAGGCGCCCACCGCACGAGCGGCAGGCGCCTACCCGCTGGGCGCCATCAATCGACGCTGTCGACGCTCGCGGCCGATCCCGGGGAGTCGAAGCTCGCCGGGCTGTGGGCGCTCGCGCTGTGCGGAGCAGGAGCGGGCGCCGGGGCAGGTGCGGGCGCAGGCGGGGGCGGAGGAGCGGGCGCGTCGATGCTGGCCACCGACAGGTGCGATGCCACGCTCGCCACCGACGCGGGCTTGATCGTCGTGATGGTGGTCGACGACGGCGACGCCAGCGAGGACAGGACGTCGTTGGCCGACGCCAATCGCACCGACGAGGGATCGGCCTTGTTGGGACCGTCGTCATCGCCGAAGGCGAGACCACCGCCGACGACACCGCCGACTGCGAAGCCGGCCAGGGTGCCGCCGACCACGGCGACCTTCCAGGTGGGCTGGTCCTTCAGTGGGTTCTTCATGAACGTGTCCTTTGCTGTGGTGATCGGGCTCTTGCGTCCCGCTACGTCAGTTCTCGCATCGGGGCGTTGGCCGAAGGTGAGGCGCCGCTGAGGGTCTTCTCATCGCCGCGACCGGCGAGGCGTGCCCAGGTGCGGGACGAGCGGATCAGGCGCGCCACCGCGGCCTCCCACCGCTGGTCCTGGGAGCGGAAAGGGCCGGACGCCAGGCCGAGCAGCGCCGCCGCGACCCGCGCCCGCACATCGCTGCGATCCACCCCTGGCGCACCGCCGGCGTCGAAGCGCCGAGCGAGGTGGGCCGCTCGCGCCGCGCCGTCGAGGTTGCCGACGCCGCGCAGCGCGACCGACAAGGCGACGAGGTGGGCGATCGGTCGGGCGAGGTCGTCGATCGGGTCGCCGGGGGCAGCATCGTCGACGTCGATGATCCCCGTGATCCGACCGTGCTCGTCCAGGAAGATCTGACCGTCGTGGAGGTCACCGTGCGCGCCGAGCGCCCGACCCTTGCCGACATCCATCTTCTCGATCTGCGCCAGCACCTCGTCGAGGTCAGGGGCGGCTGACGGGGCGATCCTGCGCAACAGCTCGGTGTGGCGAGCGGCAGACGCGATCAGGCCCGGCCGCTCACGGTCGGGCGCGGACAGGTCGACCGCAGCGAACGCCGCGACGACGTCGCACAGGGCCCGCGCTGACGGCAGGGCCCCTCCGGTCGTGATCCGCTCGCGCAGCTCGATGCCGGACACCGCGGACAGGACGACGAGGCCCAGCTCGTGGTCGGCGAGGAGGACCTCGGGTACGGGCACTCCGCCCGAACGGAGGCGCTCGTGTCGTCGGACGACCGACGACACCCGTGCCGGGGGGAGGACCTTGACGAAGACGGAGCGCTCGCCGCGGCGAACCTCGACGACAGCTCGGCGGGTGGGCCGGAACGACCTGACCGTCAGCTCGAGCGTGGCCGGGTCGACCCCGAGGAGCGCCCCGAGGGCATCGGCGCGGACCGCGACGTCCAGGCCCGGGAGCACCGGGTCGAACGGGTAGCGCCAGACCCCGACGCCGACACCATCCGCTTCGGCGACGAGCGTCCCCGGCAGCGGCCCCTCGCGGGTCGTCCCCACCAGCAGCGTCTCGTCGGTGGGCTCCCCGCCCGACCAGCGCACCCGGGTCGAGTAGCTGGCGATCAGGTCGTGGCCTGGCCGGTAGGCGACCTGACTGGGCCGGACCTCGACCACCTCGCCGTCGTGGGCCGACACGACCGCGTCCAGCAGCGACGCGGCGCCCGGCCCCACCAGGTGGGAGGCGTGGTGAAGGGCCCGATCCGTGATCTCCATCCACCCCATCGTCCGCTCGGTCGGTGAGACCTGTCTGAGGGGACGAGGAGAGAACTCTCATCTTCGAGGCGGTGCGCCCCGTCAGTCGGCCAGGCGGTACCCCATCCCGCGCACGGTCTCGATGACGTCGCCCCCGAGCTTCTTGCGCAGGTAGCGGACGTACACGTCGACGACGTTGGAGCCCGGGTCGAAGTCGTAGCCCCACACGTGGCTGAGCAGCTGCTCGCGGCTGAGGACCTGGCCGGCGTGGCGCATGAGCGTCTCGAGGAGGGCGAACTCCCGGGCCGTCAGGTCCACCGTGCGACCCTCGACCCCTGCACGCCGGGTGCGCACGTCGAGGGTGACCGCGCCGGCGCGCAGCACGGTGACCTCATCGGTGTCGCCGTCGTCGCGCAGGCGAACCCGGATCCGAGCGAGCAGCTCCTCGAACCGGAACGGCTTGGCCACGTAGTCGTCGGCGCCGCCTTCGAGACCGGCCACGGTGTCCTCGACCGAGCTGCGTGCGGTGAGCACGACGACCGGCATCCGCTCGCCCCGCGCCCGCATGCGACGCAGCACCTCGGTGCCGTCCATACGAGGGAGGCCGAGGTCGAGGACGAGCAGGTCGAAGCTGTCGTCGCGGGCGAGGGACAGCGCGTCGATGCCGTCGCCGACGGCGAGCGTCGTGTACCCGGCGGCCCGGAGTCCCTTCTCGAGGAACGACACGATCCGCTCCTCGTCCTCGGCGATCAGGATGCGGCTCATGTCTCGTCCTCCGGGATGTCGCGTCGGGGCAGGTCGATGTGGAAGGTGGCGCCGTGGCCGGGTTCGCTCGACACGCCGATGGTCCCACCGTGGGCCGCAGCGATCGCCGCGACGATGGCGAGGCCGAGGCCGGTGCCCTCCGGCCGGCTGTCGGTGCTCGACGTCCCTCGGGAGAAGCGGCGGAAGACCCGCTCGGTGTCCTCGGGGGCGAGGCCAGGCCCGTCGTCGGTCACGGTCAGCCGGACCCGGTCAGAGATGACCGACGCACCGATCGCGATGCGACCGTCGGGCTGGGTGTGCTGCACGGCGTTGGTGACCAGGCCGAGCAGCGCCTGGCTGAGCCGCCTGTCGTCGCCGACGACCAGGACGACGCCCGGCGCCGGGGCCTCGTCCCGCACCCAACGCCGGGGCCCGAGCGCCACCGCCCGCGCGAGGACGTCGTCGATCAGGTCGCCGACGTCGACGACCCCGAGGTGCAGGAAGTCGGGGCGCGCGGCGCGGGCGACGGTGAGGAGATCGTCGACGTAGCGCGCCATCCGATCGAGCTCGTCCTCGACCACCGCGATCGCCTCCTCGGACTGCTCGGTACCGGGGTCCATCACCTCCAGGTGCCCTCGGGCGATGGTGATGGGCGTGCGCAGCTCGTGGGCGACGTCGTCGAGGAACGACCGTTGCGACGCGAACGCCGCATCGAGTCGATCGAGCATCGAGTTGAACGTGGCGGCGAGCGCGGCGATCTCATCGTGGCCGGCAACGGGGATGCGTCGTGTGAGGTCGCCCGCGTCGATGGTGCGCGCCGCGTCGGTGAGCACACCGACCGGCCGCAGCATCCGGCCCACCACCAACCACGCGCCCACCGAGGCGACGACGAGCACCAGCAGCGACACCAGCCCGATGGTCCGGACGACCGAGTTGACGTCGTCCACATCGCCTGCCGGGTAGATCGCGACGACGAACGAGCCGAGCTGGGTCCCTGCGGAGTTGAGCAGCGGAACGGCGACGGTGCTGGCAGGGCCGTCGGGCGTGTCGACGTCGCGTCGCAGGGGTCGGTCGATCGAGGCCCACTCCGCCACGAGCGCTACGTCGTCGAGGACACCACGCGGCGCGTCGAACGAGTACAGATGCGGCGCGCCGCCCACGAACGAGTAGAAGGCCTCGTCGTCCGCCGGGACGTTGCGGCTCATGAAGCGGGCGAAGATCGCGGCGACGTCCTCGCCGAACGGTTCGCCGGTCTCGGGGTCGTTCCCCCCGGCGAGGCGTCGAAGCTCCTCGACCTCCTGGGCCAGTTCGATCTCGATGTCCTCGTGGACCCGGGTCATCAGCATCTGTCGGGTGACGAGCACCGTGGCGACCAGCGCCAGGAGCACCAGCAGCACGGTTCCGGCGGTGACCTTCGCCCGGATGCTGCGCCAGGGCTGGACGCGCTCGCGCGGGGCGACCGGCTCAGTCATCGTCGTCCCCGTCGTCGTCATCGTCATCGTCATCGTCGTCGTCGTCGTCATCGTCGTCGTCGCCCGACGGCGCAGCGGGCGACGGGGTCGGCGCGACCGGCGCCGGCGCCGCAGGCTCTGCGGCCGGCGGGGGCACCGCGTCCTCCGGAGGGGGTGGCGGCAGCTCCACCGTCGTGGTCGGCGGTGCATCGACCACGATCGGCTCGATCGACGGACGCGGGTCTGGCGTGACCGACGCGGCGACCACGACGACCGCGCCGGCGACCAGGAACGCGGCCACGAACGCTGCGACGGCGACCACCAGCGGACGAAGCGAGCTCACGTGGTCGATGGTGGTCGACCGCGGCGAGCGGTTCCATGAGAGCCCGATGAGAGGTCTCTCATCTGCTCCCACGCTACGAGGCCGTCAGCCGACGACGCGGTTCCGCCCTGCCTGCTTCGCGGCGTACAGGTTCTTG
>CAYXFT010000232.1:0-4497 GCA_964464335.1 uncultured Aeromicrobium sp. | reverse complement strand
ACGACTTCCCCAGCTTCTGGCTCACGTCGTCGGGCCACGAGCTGGACTGGCGGGCCGAGGACGCGTTCGCCGTCGCGGCCGTCATGAAGAGCCGCGACGAACTCGGAATGCGGTCGGGCATCGTCGTGGCGAACCCGCTGCCCGCGGACCGGCAGCTCGACCCGGCAGTCCACGACGAGGCTCTCAAACAGGCCTTGGCCGAGGCCGGTGAGCAGGGACTCTCGGGCAAGGACGTCACGCCGTTCCTGCTGCAGCGGATCGTCGAGCTGACCGGCGGCGAGAGCCTTGCGGTCAACCTCGACATCGCGCGCAACAACATCGAGGTCGCGGCGCGCATCGCGAAGGCCGCGGTGGAGCTCTCGTGATCCTCGTGGTCGGGGACGTCGTCGACGACATCGGCGTCCTGCCGCTCGAACCCGTCACCCCGCGCAGCGACACCCGGTCCCAGATCCGTATGACGCCCGGTGGCTCGGCGGCCAACACGGCCGCCTGGCTCGGCCTGCTCGGCTCCGAGACGCGCTTCTTCGGCAAGGCCGGCACGGACGGTACCGAACGCCACGCCGCCGTCCTGCGCGACCACGGGGTGGACCCGAGGATCGTGGCCGACCCGGTCCTGCCGACCGCGACGATCGTGCTGACCCTCGACGACGAGGCCGACCGGACGATGTACGTCGACCGCGCGGCAAACGCGACCCTGACCCTCGACGACGTCCCCGACGACCTCTTCGATGGCGTCGACTGGCTGCACCTGACCGGCTACACGTTCTTCGACCCGGGCACGCGCGAGGTCGCCGTCGAGCTGATCGCCGAGGCCAAGCAGCGCGGCGCCGGCGTCAGCGTCGATCCCAGCACGGTCGCGTTCCTGCGCGAGGTCACGCCCGAGGCGTTCCTGGACTGGACCAGTGGCGCGGACGTGCTGTTCCCGAACCTCGACGAGGCGCGCCTGCTGGTCGGCGCGACGGGACCCTTCGTCGACTTCGACGCGCTCACCCGGATGTTCCCGCACGTGGTCGTGACGCTCGGTTCGATGGGTGCGGCCTACGTCTCCGGCGGTGCCCGCGAGCAGGTCGCGGCGCCGCGCAGTCAGGTCGTCGACACCACCGGCGCGGGGGACGCGTTCGCCGCGGGCTTCCTCGCCGCGTGGGTCGCGCGACCCGACCCGCACGCCGCGTTGAACGGCGGCATCGGGGCGGCCAGCCGCTGCGTCCAGCAACGCGGCGCCCGTCCGTGACTCCTGCAGCCCCTGAGCCCACGCCGGGGTCGGTTCAGGGTTGATTCGGGGGTGTCTCCCGATGTGGGCGAGGGCCGGTTCGGGCGAGGCTTGCGTCCATGATCGAAGCACTCCACCTCTCCAAGCGCTACGGCGAGACCGTTGCCGTGGACGGGATCGACTTCCGTGTCGAACCCGGCCGCGTCACCGGCTTCCTCGGCCCGAACGGCGCCGGCAAGTCCACCACGATGCGGATGGTGCTGGGCCTGGACCGGCCCACCTCCGGCAGCGTCACCGTCAACGGCCACGACTACGTCGACTCGCCCGCGCCACTGCGCGAGGTGGGCGCGCTGCTCGAGGCCCACGCCATCCATCCCGGCCGCTCGGCCCGACAGCACCTGCGCCAGCTCGCGGTGAGCAACCGCATCGCCGGGTCGCGCGTCGACGAGGTGCTGGACCTGGTGGGCCTCACCGAGGTCGCCGACAAGCGCGCCGGCAAGTTCAGCCTCGGCATGGGCCAGCGGCTCGGCATCGCCGCGGCGTTGCTCGGCGACCCGGGCATCGTGATCCTCGACGAGCCCGTCAACGGCCTCGACCCGGAGGGGATCCGCTGGGTACGCGCCCTGGCTCGTCAGCTTGCGGACGAAGGCCGCACGGTGTTCGTCTCCAGCCACCTGATGAGCGAGATGGCGCTCATGGCCGACCACCTCATCGTGATCGGCCGCGGCACGATCCTCGCCGACTGCTCCGTGGTCGACTTCATGTCCGAGCATGCCGCCGCGTCGGTGCTCGTCCGCACGCCGGACCTCGCTCGGGCCGAGTCCGTCCTGGTGAGTCCTGACGTCACGGCCGAACGCAGCGAGGACGCCCTCCTGATCCGCGGACTCGACGCCGCCCAGGTGGGTGAGGCGCTGTTCGCCGCCGGCGTCCGCGTGCACGAGCTGAGCCCGCACCGGTCCTCGCTGGAGGACGCCTTCATGACCATCACCGCCGACGCCGTGCAGTTCCGCACGCAACTGGAAGGAGCAGGGCGATGAGCACCCTGACACTCGCGCCCGCGCTCGCCGCGGAGCGCATCAAGCTGACGAGCGTCCGGTCGACGTGGTGGACGCTCGCCTCGATCGTCGCCCTGGGTGCCGGCCTCACCGCCCTCATCTGCGGACTCAACGCCGAATGGCTGGCCAGCAGCGAGGCCGACGAGTCGGTCGGCTCGTTCATCACGTGGGGAATGATGATCGCCCAGGTCGGCGCCGTCGTGCTGGGCACCCTCGTCGCGACGAGCGAGTACGGCACCGGCCTGATCGCCTCGACCTTCGCCGCCACGCCGAGCCGAGGCAAGGTCATGGCCGCGAAGGCCATCCTCGTGAGCGTCGTCCTGTTCGTGGTCGGCACGGGGACCGCGCTGCTCGGCTACGTGACCGGCAACTGGTTCCTCGACCGGGAGGGCATCGGAATGGCGCTGGAGGGTGATGTATTGCGCGCGATGTACGGCAGCGGGCTCTACCTCGCGGGCCTGGGCCTGATGAGCCTCGGCGTCGGCTTCATCGTGCGGCACACCGCGGGCGCGGTCTCGGGCATGCTCGCGTTCATCTTCGTGGTGTCGAACATGGTCTTCCTCATCCCCGGAGAGACCGGCGAGTGGATCGGGAAGCTGATGCCCGGCAACGCCGGCTCGGCCATCGCCAGCCCCGTGCCGTTCAACCCGATCCTGCTCGACGCGTGGCCCGGGTTCGCGGTGTTCATGCTGGAGACCGCGGCGGTCATGGCCCTCGCGTGGGTGCTGGTGCGCCGCCGAGACGCCTGACGAACGACGAAGGATTCTGCATTGGGCCCCGCTGGGGTACCCGAATGCAGAATCCTTCGTCGTCGTGCGTCAGGACTTCGCGTCGTCCTCGGGCGGCGTGATCGCCGCCAGTTCCTCCTGCTCGGACGACACCTCGACGTGCTTCTCCGGGGGCAGCGCGGGCTCGGTCTCGTCGTAGACGACCGAGTCGACCTCCGGGTCGGTGGCGTCGCCCTCCTCGGGGTGCGGCTCCGGCTTGGGCCCGTCCTCGACCGACGTGTGGCCCTTCGGCTCGTCGAGCGAGTCCAGCAGTGACGGCTGGGCCGGCTCCGGCTCGGCGGCAGGTTCCGGCTCGGGCTCGGCGTCCGGCACGTCCTCCGGATCGGTCTGGGCCGGCTCGTCCTCGTCCTGCGTCGCCACGGCAACCGGCTTCGTCGGCTCGGCGTCGGCGCCCTGCTCCGGCGTGGCGTCCTCGGCTTCGAGGGGTCCGCCCGCGACGCCCTTGTCGTCCACGTGCACGTTGCTCTGCGCCGCGATGGCAGCGTCCTCGGCAGGGCCGGAACTGTCGGGGGAGTCCAGGTCGCCCGTGCCGGTGGGCGCGGCCTCCTCGTGGGCCTCGGCGGCGGCGCCGACCTCGGCGGTGTCCGTCAGAGTGGCGGGGTCGGCTTCGGCCTGCGGCCCGGGCTCGGCGTCCGTGGGCTCGTCTCCGCTCGCCGCGGCCGCTGCAACGGCCTCGGCCTCGGCGACGACGTCCTCCTCGGAACGCTTCACGGCCTGCAGCAGCAACTGGGCGACGTCCAGCACCTCGACGTTGACGAGCGACTCGTCCTCCGCCTGCTTCGCGGTGAGGCCGTCGGACAGCATCACGCGGCAGAACGGGCAGCCCACGGCGATCTTCTCCGCGCCCGTACCGATGGCCTCCTCGGTGCGGTTGATGTTGATGCGCGAGCCGATCTTCTCCTCCATCCACATGCGAGCACCGCCGGCGCCGCAGCAGAAGGACCGCTCGTTGCTGCGCTCCATCTCGACGTAGTCCGCGCCGGTCGCGCCGATCAGTTCGCGCGGGGGCGAATAGACCTGGTTGTGGCGGCCCAGGAAGCACGGGTCGTGGTAGGTCACCTTGGCGGCCGGTGCGGCAGGCGCCACGGGCCGCAGCTTCTTCTCGCGCACGAGACGGTTCAGCAGCTGCGTGTGGTGGACGACCTCCAGTTCGACGCCCAGCTCCTTGTACTCGTTCTTGAGGGTGTTGAAGCAGTGCGCGCAGGTCGAGACGACCTTCTTGACCCGGGTCTCCTCGAAGACCGCGGCGTTCTCCATCGCGAGCTGCTTGAAGACGATTTCGTTGCCGGCGCGACGGGCGGAGTCACCCGTGCAGGTCTCGCCGTCACCCAGCACCGCGAAGGTCACGCCCGCGATGTTGAGCAGTTCGGCGACGGCCTGCGTGGTCTTCTTCGCGCGATCCTCGAAGGCACCGGCGCAGCCGACCCAGAACAGCCACTCGACC
>CAYXFT010000231.1:0-4498 GCA_964464335.1 uncultured Aeromicrobium sp. | reverse complement strand
GTTCCTCTCCATCATCGAGAAGGTCCGCGCCGCCCACCCGGACGCCGCGATCACCACCGACATCATCGTGGGCTTCCCCGGCGAGACCGAGGAGGACTTCCAAGCCACCCTCGACGTCGTGCGGCAGGCCCGGTTCTCCAGCGCCTTCACCTTCCAGTACTCCCAGCGTCCCGGCACGCCGGCCGCGGACCTGCCCGACCAGTTGCCCAAGGCGGTCGTGCAGGAGCGGTACGAGCGACTCGCCGCACTCGTCGAGGAGGTCTCCTGGCAGGAGAATCGCCGGCTCGAGGGCGAGGTCGTCGAACTGCTGGTGGCCGACAAGGCCCATGCCGGCGGCCGCAAGGATGCCGAGCGGCAGCGCATGAGCGGTCGCGCTCGTGACAACCGACTCGTCCACTTCACCCCCGGCACCCATGAGATCCGGCCCGGCGACCTCGTCGTGACCACCGTGACCAAGGCATCGCCCCACCACCTGGTGGCCGACGGCGAACCGATCGAGGTGCGCCGCACCCGCGCCGGTGACGCCTGGGAGGCGCGGTCGGGTCGCACCGAGGTGCGGCCCGGCGCGGTCGGTCTGGGAATGCCGTCGATCGGCACCCCGCCACCGCTGCCGCCGGCGCCCGCCTGCGCCCCGGCCTGAGCTGGTCGGCCGAGCTGCGGTTTGCTGACCAGCCGGATCGCGCCGCGGCAGAACGAGGAATTCCCGAGACGGTGGGGTGCATGGCTACTACACTCTCCGCTCGTGAGCAGAGGGAAGCGCGAAGCGCGCTCGAAGGCCATACACCAACGAGCGACCCTGAAGGCGCAGCGCCGCCGTTCGCGGGTGCGCACGGCGGTGGCCGTTGCCGCGGCGACCGGGGTCACGACGGCCGGGCTCGCAGTGGCATCGAGCGCACCGGCGAGTGCCGTGTCGGCATGGCACGCCGAACGCCTCGCTCCGGCGGGCCTGCTCGAGACCACGGGCGAATCGGCGGCCGTTGGTGAGAAGCTGTTCTTCGACGGTCGGGACGCGACGCACGGCTGGGGACTATGGGCGTCCGACGGAACGGCGGCGGGCACTGTACTGGTGAAGGACCTCCAATCCGATCCCGAGTACGGCTCTCCCCACTACCTGACGACGGCCGGTGGCGACCTGTTCTTCACGATCCACGACCGCGATGGCGGCTGGGAACTGTGGACGTCCGACGGTACGGCCTCGGGGACGGTCGAGCTGAACTCGTGGTCCAGCGACGTGGGATACAGCTACGCTCGCCGTTTCACAGCGGTCGGGGATGACCTCTACTTCAAGGCATTCGACGAGACGCACGGTGTGGAGCTGTGGAAGTCCGACGGCACCAGGCCAGGAACCGCCATGGTGAAAGACGTCTCGCCCGGCAGGCCCGGCAACACGGTGAGTTCGTTGGCAGCGGTCGACGACCGCTTGTACCTCGTTGCCGAGGACAGCCAGCTGTGGAAGTCCGACGGCACGGCTGTGGGTACCGTCCTGGTGAAGAACCTTCCACTGGATCGTCTGGACTATCTCACTGCGGTCGGGAGCCGGGTGTTCCTCACTGGCAATGACGGCGTGCACGGCGACGAGGTCTGGACGTCCGACGGCTCCGCGGCGGGGACACTTCGGGTCCGCGCGAGCGCGCCGGGCAGCGAATACCATGATGTGAGGGGCCTGACGGCTAAGGGTGACGCTCTCTTCTTCGTGGCCAACGACGAGTTGTGGACCTCCGATGGCACCGCGTCCGGGACCGTGCTGGTGAAGCACATGACGGCCACGAATGCGTATTGCGGTATGGGTGGCCTGACGCTCGTTGGTGACCACATGTACTTCTTCGCGAACGAGTCCGAATTGTGGAAGTCCGACGGTACTTCCTCCGGCACCGCGCAGGTAACGAGAATCGCGCCCACCGAAGGTTGCTCGGTGGACAGTCTCACGGCGGTGGGCGATGCGCTGTTCTTCTCTGTCAACGGAGACCAGCTGTGGACCTCCGATGGCACGGGCTCAGGAACGGTTCTGGTCAAGGACCTGGTGCCCGGCAGCGATGACGGAAGCCTGTGGAATCTGACCACTGCAGGCGACACGCACTTCTTCTTCGCAAGCGATGGCGTGGATGGCCCTGAGCTGTGGAAGGTCGTCGAAGGCGACGAGACACCGCAGCCGACGGTACCGACCACGGCCCCCACTACAGCCCCCACCACGTCTCCGACGACTTCCCCGAGTACCCCAGCCCCGACGGTGGCGCCGTCCAACGTGTTCTCCCTTCCCTCCAAGGCCAAGGTCGATGCGAGGAAAGGCACGGCGACAGTGTCGCTGACGCTTCCGGGCCGGGGCAGGGTCTCGTTGGTCGGTGCGAAGAAGGGTCAGGTGAAGGCCGTCTCGGCGTCGGTCGGCGCAAGCCGCAAGGTCTCTTTGCGGGTCGCCCCGACGAAGAAGCTGCTGAAGCAACTCAAGAAGAAGCTGAAGGGCAAGAAGGTCGTCTCGACGAAGGTGAAGGTGAGGGTGACCTTCACGCCGACGGGCGGCACGCCCAGGACCCAGGCCAGGACTTTTGTGCTCAAGCTGAAGAAGAAGTGAGCACGAGCCACAGTGCAGCGACCGCGGTCGGCTACCGGCACAGCAACTCGCTGCCCGAAGTCCTTGCCCAAGCCGGTTGCACCGTGTTGCTGTCGACGTATCAGGCTGGTCAATTGATCGCTGTCGGCGTGACCGAGCAGGACACCGTCGGCTTTTCTTTCCGCAAGTTCGACAAGGCCATGGGCGTGGCCGTCTCCACCGGCCAGGATGCAGCGGGAACGGTGACGGTCGGGGCGCGCGATCAGGTGTGGACACTGCGCGAGCAGTCCGACATGGCGCCACGGATCCCACCGACGGGACGATACGACCGGTGCTTCCTGCCGCGGTCCTCGGTATACACCGGCGACTTCGCTGGTCACGAGATCGCTTGGGGACACGGCCAGTCCGGTGAACCGGATTTGTGGATGGTGAACACGGCCTTTTCAGCGCTGGTCGGCCTTGACGGCGCGAACCACTTCCGGGTGCGGTGGAAGCCGCCGTTCATCACCGATCTGGCGCCGCAGGACCGGTGCCACCTCAACGGGATGGCCATGCGCGACGGACGCCCCGCCTTCGTATCGATGCTGGCACCGTCGAACGAGCCGGACGGCTGGCGTGGCGCTCCACCAGACAGTGGCGCCATCGTGCACGTGCCGTCGGGGGAGACGGTGCTGCGTGGCCTGACGATGCCGCACTCGCCGCGCTGGCGTGCCACCGACTCGCCGCGAGGAGAGCTGTTCGTGCTGAACTCGGGCTTGGGTTTGCTGCAGCGGATCGACCTTGATGCAGGACGTGTGGAGACTGTGGCCAGGTTCCCCGGCTACGCGCGCGGGCTGGCAATCCACGGTGACTTGGCGTTCGTGGGGTTGTCGAGGATCCGCGAGACCGCGACCTTCGGACGGGTGCCGTTGGCTGAGCACCACGAGCAACTCAAGTGCGGCCTCGGGGTGGTCGACCTGGCCGCCGCCACCACGGTCGCCACCTTGGAGTTCACGAGCGGTGTCGAGGAGGTCTTCGACGTCCAGATTCTCCCGCGCACCCGCATGGCCGCGTTGAGCACGAGCGACAACGAGGAGATCTGGACGATCGGCTGACGAGTGATCGGCCACGAGCCTTGCAAGGAGCCTTGGTTCGGGCTGCTCGTGATCCTGATGTAATCTGAGTTCGCTGATGAGGCCAATGTCGTCCTCGCCCAGCTTCATCGCATGGCATCGACGACAGGTTCAGGTATGGATCGTCCTCTCTTCTCGGCAACTCCCGCTCGCCAGGGTCTCTACGATCCCGCGAACGAGCACGACAACTGTGGTGTGGCCTTCGTCGCCACCCTCACCGGCGTGCCCACCAACGAGATCGTCCAGCAGGGCCTGACGGCGCTGCGCAACCTCGACCACCGCGGTGCCGTCGGCGGCGAGCCGAACACCGGTGATGGCGCCGGCATCCTGATGCAGACGCCCGACACCTTCCTGCGCGGCGTGGCGCCGGTCGACCTGCCCGAGCTCGGCTCCTACGCCGCGGGCATGGCGTTCCTGCCGGCCGACGACGTCGCCGGCGCGAAGGCCAAGGTCGAGCAGATCGCCGCGGAGGAGGGCCTGGAGGTCCTCGGCTGGCGCGCGGTCCCGACCAAGCCGGAGATCCTCGGCTCGATGGCGCGTTCGGCGATGCCGGCGTTCGAGTTGCTGTTCGTCACCACGGCCGACCGCTCCCGACAGGGCGTCGAACTCGACCGGGTCACCTTCGCGCTGAACAAGCGCTCCCATCACGAGGCGGGCGTCTACTTCCCGTCGCTGTCGGCGCGGACGCTCGTCTACAAGGGCATGCTCACGACCGAGCAGCTCGACGAGTTCTACCCCGACCTGCTCGATCCGCGCATGGAGTCGGCGCTGGCGATCGTGCACTCGCGCTTCTCGACCAACACGTTCCCGAGCTGGCCGCTGGCCCACCCGTTCCGCTACC
>CAYXFT010000230.1:362-4508 GCA_964464335.1 uncultured Aeromicrobium sp. | reverse complement strand
GATCATCGAGCAGCGCAGCGGCAAGAAGACGCTCGGCTTCAACTCCGACATCACCCCGGTCGTGGATGAGAACGACGCCGAGAAGTTGTCGAAGGTCGTGCCCACCGACCTGCTCAAGTTCGGCCTGATCCCCGAGTTCATCGGCCGCCTGCCGGTCATCGCGGCGGTCAACAAGCTCGACAAGAAGGCGCTCGTCTCGATCCTGACCGAGCCGCGCAACGCCCTGACCAAGCAGTACATCCGACTCTTCGCGATCGACGACGTCGAGCTGGAGTTCACCGACGAGGCCTGCGAGGCGATGGCCGACCTGGCCCTCGAGCGCGACACCGGCGCTCGGGGCCTGCGCTCGATCGTCGAGGACGCGCTGCAGGACGTCATGTACGAGATCCCCAGCCGCGATGACATCGCCAAGGTCGTCGTCACCGCCGAGGCGGTCGCCGGCAACGCCGGTCCGCGTCTGATGACCCACGACGAGGTCAACAAGAAGGCCAGTTGAGGCGCGCGGTAGCGTCCTGCCATGGTCGACATCACCCTGTTCGGGGCCACGGGATTCACCGGCGGCCTGACCGCCGACTACCTCGCGGTCCATCTGCCCGCTGGCGCCACCTGGGCGATCGCCGGGCGCTCGCGGGCCAAGCTCGAGCAGGTCGCCGAACGGATCGCGTCGACGGGCAGAACGGCTCCCGAGATCGTCCTCGCCGACCACACCGACGCCGTCGCGATGGCCGAGATGGCCCGGGCGACCCGGGTCCTGATCAGCACCGTCGGGCCCTACCTGCAGTACGGCGAACCCGCGGTCAAGGCGGCGGCCGAGGCCGGCATCAGCTACGTCGACCTCACCGGCGAGCCGCAGTTCGTCGACCAGATGTGGCTGAGGTACCACGAGACGGCGGTCGCCTCCGGCGCCAAGCTGATCCACGCCTGTGGATTCGACTCGATCCCGTATGACCTCGGCGCGCTCTACACCGTCGACCAGCTGCCCGACGACGTGCCGATCAGCCTCAAGGGCTACATCCGCGCCAAGGCCAGCTTCTCCGGTGGCACGTACCACTCGGCGATCACCCAGATGTCACAGTTCCGCGCCTCGCAGGCGGCCGCCAAGCAGCGACGGGCCAAGGAGATCCGCCCGACCGGCCGACGCGTACGCGGCGGCGGCAAGGTCGGACGTGTTGCGGCTCCCGTCAAGGGCTTCGGTGTGCCGCTGCCGACGATCGATCCCCAGATCGTCCTGCGGTCGGCGCGCGCCCTCGACATTTACGGTCCCGACTTCAGCTACGAGCACTTCGCGCACTTCAAGACCCGCCGCATGGTCGCCCTGGCGGCACCGGTCCTCGGTGCCGTCGCGGTCGGCGCGCAGATCCCGCCGCTGAAGTCGCTGCTGCTCAAGATCAAGGACGCCGGCGAGGGCCCCAGCGAGGAGGAGCGTGCCTCGTCCTGGTTCACGCTCTCGCTGGTCGGAGAGGCCGGCGGTGAGCGGATCGTCACGACCGTTCGCGGCGGCGACCCGGGCTACACCGAGACCGCCAAGATGCTCGCGGAGTCGGCGATGTGTCTCGCGTTCGACGACCTGCCGGCCGTCTCCGGTCAGACCACGACGGCCGTCGCGATGGGCTCGGCCCTGATCAACCGACTGCAGAACTCCGGCATCGACTTCGCCACGCGCCCGGCGTGACCGCCGGGTCAGGCGCGGCGAGTGGCCCTGACGACGACGTCGTGGATGGTCGTCTCGCGGCCGTCCGGCCCGGACATCGCCCGATGTGACTCGTCCGCCGTCACGACCTCCCACTCCTCGGGCGCGAGCCGCGCGGTGATGCCGACGGCGGTCGCCGACGCCTCGGCCGGCGGGCTGTCGTCGTCGCCGTGACCGTGACCGTGGCCTTCGGATTCGGAGTGATGCAGGTGGCCGACGATCAGGAGCGTGCCGCCGGGCGCCACCCACGAGGCGACGCGGTCGTAGAACTCCAGCTGGGGCATCGCCGGGTGGGCGTAGTGCGTGGTCACCAGGTCGTACTGTGCCTCCGGCTGCCATGTCGACAGGTCTGCCCGGACCCACGCGACGCGCTCGGCGATGCCGTGGGCGTCGGCCCGCTCGGCCGCCCGCTCGAGCGCGGCCTGCGCGATGTCGGCTCCCGTGACCTGCCAGCCGTGTTCGGCCAGCCAGATCGCCTCGGCACCCGCACCGCAGCCGGCATCCAGGGCGGTTCCGGGCGGCAGGTCGTCGACCTCGCGGCTCAGGTGGGGATTCGGTGCGCTCGATCCCATGGCCCCGGCGCGCCCGCCGTGCCAGATCTCGTCCCAGTACTCGTCGTCGAAGGTCGGCATGCCTCCATGGTGACCGGCGTGATGCCAGGGGGCAAACCTTCTTGCCGAATGGCAAAATGACGGGATGGACGAGTCGATCGGTCACACGTTGGGCGCCGTCGGGCCGCGGCTGAAGGACCTGCGGCGGCGCCGCGACATCACCCTGACCGACCTCGCCGAGGTGACCGGGATCTCGACCAGCACGCTCTCCAGGCTCGAGGCCGGGCTCCGCCGCCCCACCCTGGAGCAGTTGCTGCCACTGGCTCGCGCGTACGGCGTCACCCTCGACGAACTCGTCGACGCGCCGCCGACTGGCGATCCGCGCATCAACCTGCGCCCGATTCCCACCGGCGACGGCCGGACCATCCTGCCCCTGACCCGCCGGCCCGGAGGCATCCAGGCCTACAAGTTCGTCCTGCCCGCAGGCCGCGACGACGCCGAGCCCGAGCTGCGGACCCACGAGGGCCACGACTGGGCCTTCGTCCTCAACGGACGGCTCCGGCTCGTGCTGGGAGACCTCGACCTCATCCTCGAACCGGGGGAGGCCGTCGAGTTCGACACCCGGACCCCGCACTGGTTCGGCGCGACCAGCGCAGGTCCGGTCGAGTTCCTGAGCCTCGTGGGAAAGCAGGGCGAACGCGCGCACGTCCGCACCGTGTCCGGCTCGGAAGGGACCCGTTAGGCGACGACGACCTCGACATCGGCCTCGGCGAGCATGGCACGCGCCTCGGCGGTGATGCCGTCGTCGGTCACGACGGCGGTGACGTCCTTGAGGTCGGCGAACGAGAAGACCTGGTGCGGCCCGAACTTCGCCGAATCGGCGAGCACGACGGCCGAGCGGGCCGAATCGATGAGGGCGCGCTTCACGGCAGCCTCCTCGGAGTCCGGCGTGCTGAAGCCGTGGTCGCGGGTGATGCCGTTGGTGCCGACGAACGCGACGTCGACCCGGGTGGTGCGCAGCGCCTCGATCGTCGCCTGCCCGACGGCCACGCCCGTGATCTCGCGGACCCGTCCACCGATCGTGTGCAGGTCGATCTCGTCGTGCTCCAGCAACTGGTGGGCGATCGCCACGCTGTGCGTCAACACGGTGAGTTGTCGATCGACCGGGAGGATCTCGACGAGATGGGCCACGGTGCTGCCGCCGTCGAGGATGATGCTGCCGCCGGAGGCGGGCAGGAATCGTTGCGCGGCGGCGGCGATCCGTGCCTTGAGTTCGGGTCGCTCTCCGGTGCGCTGCGCGAGGCTGGCCTCGATCCGTGAGAAGGCCGACGACACGACCGCGCCACCGTGCACGCGCCGGGCGGTCCCTGAACGCTCCAGCACGGCGAGGTCGCGACGGATCGTCTCGGTGGAGACGGCCAGTTCGGCGGCCACCTCGTTGACGCCGATGCGCCCGTCGCGGACGAGGCGTTCGGTGAGCAGCAGTTGGCGCTCGGCGGCGTACACGTGACCTCCCCGGTGGGTCCTCTGTGGAACCATGTGGTTTTACGTGGGAAAGTGTATGCCGATCAGGCCTCGGCGAGGGTGGCGTCCACGGTCAGGGTGTCGTGGTCGCCCTCGGACGTGGCGATCTCGCCCGTCACGCGCCCCGCAGCACGCACGTCCGCCAAGGCCCCTCCGAGCAGGTCGAGGTCGGCCCGGGTGCCGGTGACGGACACGGACGTGACCTCGGTGCGCTGGCTGACCTTCGCCGTCGACTTCGCGCCACGGATGCCGGCCAGCGCCTGACCTGCCAAGGCCAGCAGTGAGGCGTCGTGCGACGCGGCGGCGAGGTCGTCCGTCGTCGGCCAGTCGGTGTGGTGGATCGAACCCTCCTGCCACCACGACCAGACCTCCTCGGTCACG
>CAYXFT010000230.1:0-352 GCA_964464335.1 uncultured Aeromicrobium sp. | reverse complement strand
CGTAGGGCAGGAACGGCGCGAACAGGCGCAGTTGTGCCGACAACGCCAGCACGAAGGTCGCCCGGGCGGACGTCGCGCCGGCATCCTCGCCGCGCGCGCGGTCCTTGACCAGTTCGAGGTAGTCGTCGCAGAAGTCCCAGAAGAACTTCTCCGTGACCTCGAGGGCGGAGGCGTAGTCGTACGCCTCCAAGTGGGCGGTCGCGGTCTCGACGACCTCGCGCAGACCGGTCAGCAGGGCCCGGTCGAGCGGCTCGGTGACGAGCGCACCGTCGAGCAGGGAGGCATCGGCACCGAGCCCGTACTGGTCGACGGGAGCCAGCACGAACTTGCTCGCGTTGAGCACCTTCATCGC
>CAYXFT010000229.1:0-4547 GCA_964464335.1 uncultured Aeromicrobium sp. | reverse complement strand
GGACCCCAAGGTGATGCTCTTCGACGAGCCGACCTCGGCGCTGGACCCCGAGATGATCAAAGAGGTCCTCGACACGATGGTCGACCTCGCGCAGCGCGGCATGA
The DNA here is from genome assembly GCA_964464335.1 of uncultured Aeromicrobium sp. Taxonomy (GTDB): domain Bacteria; phylum Actinomycetota; class Actinomycetes; order Propionibacteriales; family Nocardioidaceae; genus Aeromicrobium. Next base: position 4,443 of record CAYXFT010000229.1, on the reverse strand, counting down.
CGATGGTCGTCGTCACCCACGAGATGGGCTTCGCCCGCACCGCCGCCGACCGGGTCGCCTTCATGGCCGACGGTCGCATCGTCGAGGAGAACACGCCCGAGGAGTTCTTCACGAACCCGCAGAGCGATCGCGCGAAGGACTTCCTGGGCAAGATCCTCAAACACTGACCACCGGAAACATCACGAATCCCACCACGGGGGAAGGACGAGAGATGAGATCAACGCACACCATGAGGTGGACCGCCGTCGCGGCGGGTCTGCTCCTGGCATTGGGAGCCTGCGGCGACGCGGGCAGCGACGACGACGACGCGGGACCTGACGTCGAGGTCGAGGACCAGGACTTCGAGGCCGGCAGCCGGATGGCCGAACTCCAGGACCAGGACACGGTCAAGATCGGCGTGAAGTACGACCAGCCCGGCATCGGCTTCAAGTCGGCGGCGTCGGACACGCCGACGGGATTCGACCCGTCGATCGGCACGATCCTGGCGGCCAAACTGGGCATCGACGCCGACGACATCGACTGGGTCGAGACCGTCTCGGCCAACCGCGAGGCGTTCCTGCAGAACGGCACGGTCGACTTCGTCGTCGCGTCGTACTCGATCACCGACGAGCGCCGCAAGGTTGTCGGACAGGCCGGTCCGTACTACGTCACCGGGCAGAGCCTGCTCGTGGGCAAGGACGACAACTCGATCAACGGCCCGGACGACCTCACGGGCAAGAAGGTCTGTTCGGTCACCGGCTCGACCTCCATCGAGACCGTGGAGAAGGAGTACGGCGCCACGCCGGCCGGCTTCGACACGTACTCCGAGTGCGTCGACCAGTTGAAGAACGACTCCGTCGACGCCGTCACCACGGACGCGGCGATCCTGCTCGGCTACGCCGCAGAGGCCCCGGACGAGCTGAAGGTCGTCGGTGAGCCGTTCTCCGAGGAGCGCTACGGCATCGGCTACGGCATCGACCACCCGGAGTTGTGCGGTTTCATCAACGACACGCTCGAGGCCTCGTTCGACGACGGTTCGTGGCAGAAGGCGTTCGATGCGACGCTCGGCAAGGGTGGCGGCGAGGCCGGCGATCCGCCGACTCTCGATCCCTGCCCGTGATCTCGACATACGTCGACCCACCCCCGGAGGTGTGACGTGGACTGGCTGCTCACCGACGGTGGCTGGCAGCTCTACCTGAGCGGTTTCTGGAAGACCATCCAGTTGACCGCCGCAGGTGGGGTGCTGGCCATCGTCGTGGGCACCGCCGTCGCGACGGCGCGGGTCTCGCCCGTGCCGGTGCTGCGAGCGGTCGGGACGGTGTACGTGTCGCTGTTCCGCAACACTCCCCTGCTGATCCTGATCATGATCACCTACTACGGGCTGCCCGAGATCGGGATCGACTTCGGCTTCTTCTGGAACGCCACCCTCGCGATCGGCCTCTACACCGCGGCGTTCGTCAGCGAGGCGCTGCGCTCGGGGCTCAACGGCGTGCCCGTGGGTCAGGCTGAGGCGGCCAGGGCCGTGGGGATGCCCTTCCTGCAGACGATGAACAACGTCGTGCTGCCGCAGGCGTTCCGACTCGTGATCCCGCCGATGGCCAGTGTCTTCATCGCCTTGGCGAAGAACACGTCACTGGTGGCGGTCTTCGGCATCGCCGAGGCGGCGTACCGCATGTACGGCTTCTTCAATGCGTTCGCCAGCGAGCGGCTCTCGATCTTCATCGGCATCTCGCTGGGATACATCGCGATCGTCTCGGTGATCAGCACGGTCTCCCATCGGCTCGAACGACGATTCCAGGCGGTGGCTCGATGAGTTCGGTGCTGTTCGACGTCCCCGGCCCTCGTGCGCGCCGCCGCAACCGGCTGCTCGCCGTCGCGACCGTGGTCGTCGTCCTGGCGGTCCTGGCCCTGGTCGTGTGGCGGCTGTGGGTGGAGGACCAGTTCACCGCGGAGAAGTGGGAGGTGTTCGTCACTCCCGTCTATCTCGAACTGCTCGGGCGTGCCGTGCTCGACACGATCCGCACCGCGGTGCTGGCGATCGTGCTCGCCCTCGTGCTGGGTCTCGTCCTGGGCGTGGCGAAGCTGTCGGACCGCCGACCCGGGCGCAGCGTGGCGTGGGTCCTGGTCGAGTTCTTCCGGGCCGTCCCGCTGCTCGTCCTCATCTACTTCATCTGGTACTACAACTTCGACACCCGCGTCGGCATCATCGCGCCGCTGGTGATCGGCCTGATGCTCTACAACGGCGCGGTCCTGGCCGAGGTCTTCCGGGCCGGCGTCAACGCGGTACCGCAGGGCCAGGTCGAGGCGGCGTATGCCCTGGGCCTGCGCAAGTCCGCGGTGATGCGGATCGTGCAGCTGCCACAGGCGATCAAGATCATGACCCCGGCGATCCTGAGCCAGTGCATCGTCGTCATGAAGGACACGTCGTTGGGCTACATCATGCTGGCGCCGGGCCTGACCCGTCTGGGTCGGGAGATCTGGCGTGAGTTCGACAATCGTCTCGCGACCGCACTGGTCCTCGCGGCGATCTACATCGTCCTGAACCTGATCATCGAACGGATCGGCGTGTACGTGCAGCGCCGACTCACCGAGTCCAAGACCGTCGAGGCGGTGACGATCAGGGTCTGACCGCCACCGTGGCTGCCGGCTACTTCTTCGGGGTCACCCACAGGTGGATCGTGCCCTCGACCGTGACGGTGCCGTCCTTGCGGGTGGCCTTGACCGTGATCGGCACGTCCGGACCGCCGGCCCAGTCGGCCTCGGTCGACTCGGCGGTGCAGACCAGGTCCGAGTCGGACTTCGCGAGGTACTTCACGTCCATGCCCTTGGGCAGCCACCGGTGGTCGGGCGGGCAGGTGGCCTCAGCGAGCAGGCCCATCGCCGCCTCCAGTCCGTTGCACGCCGCGATCGCGTGCACGGTCCCGATGTGGTTCTTCGTCGAGCGGCGCAACGGGACCCTGACCTCGCCGCGGTGCGGCTGCATCTGCTCGACCGTGAGGTGTGCACTGGCGAAGTACGGGGCCTTCTGGCAGAACGCGATCGAGAACAGCCGCTTGCCTTGGGGCAGTGCGGTGATCTTCTTGTAGAGGTCGTAGGTCGAGGCCATGGCGCCATGTTACTGGCGAGTCACCTCGAACGTCTCGCGACCGGCCGAACACACCACCTCGACGTGCTCGGCGCCCTCGGGTTCGATCCACAGGCCCTGGGTGAAGCCGCACTTCTCCAGCACCCGGATCGACGCGCGGTTGCGCACGTCGGGCGCCGCCAGGAATCGTGGAGCGTCCGGATACTCGTGCACGAGCACGTCGCGACAGAACATCGCGATCATGTCCGTACCGAGCCCGGTCCCCACGAGGTCCGCCTCGCCGATGAGGTAGTCGAAGGCGACTGCCTGCGGATCACGACACCGCACCGCGAGATCGTCGTCGGAGGCCACCGGGAAGCTCTGGACGTATCCCACCGGCACTCCCCCGAGGGTGGCGACCCACATCCGCACCGGCACCCGGCCGTCGAGGCGCGCGCCGTAGCGCTCACGAGCCGCAGTCACGTCGAGCACCCGATGGGGAAACCAGGCGACCACGTGCGGGGCGTTGCGCCACCGCACGAGGTCGCCCAGGTCCTCGTCGATCATGGGGCGGAACGCGAACACGCTCCGATGCTAGAGCGATTCGAGCGGAACCGGCTCGGCTTCGAGCTCCTCGCGGACCACGTCGAAGGCCACCTGCGGCGCATAGCCCTTGCGGGCCAGCATCGCCGTCAGACGGCGCACCTGCACCGATTGGTCGAGACCCTGCACCGAGCGCAGCTTGCGCTGCACGAGGCGGTGGGCCGTCTGGCGTTCGGCGTCGGGGTCGACGTCGTCGAGCACCGACGAGGCGATCTCGTCGTCGACGCCCTTGCGGCGCAGTTCCAAGCGCAGGACCGAGCGCGACAGACCCTTGGCCCGGCCCTGTTGCTCGACCCAGGCCCGGGCGAACCGCTCGTCGTCGACGAGACCGTCACGCTCGAGACCGTCGACGACCTCGCCGGCGACGTCCTCGGGGATGTGACGACGCGCCAGCGACTCGAGCAACTCGTGGCGACTGCGTTCACGGACGGCCAAGCGGTCCATCGCGATCCTGCGGCCCGTCACGATCGCGTCACGGGACTCGCTCATCAGAAGTCGGCGGCCGACAGGTCGCTGAGGTCGTCGACCACGGCCAGCGGTGCGCCCTCGGCCGGTTCGTCGACCCGCGCCCCGACGCCCAGGTGTTCCTTGATCCGCTTCTCGATCTCGTCGGCCAGATCGGGGTTGTCGCGCAGGAACGTCCGGGCGTTCTCCTTGCCCTGACCCAACTGGTCGCCCTCGTACGTGTACCAGGCACCGGCCTTGCGGACGAAGCCCGCGTCGACGCCGAGGTCGATCAGGCTGCCCTCGCGGCTGATGCCCTGGCCGTACATGATGTCGAACTCGGCGATCTTGAA
>CAYXFT010000228.1:0-4547 GCA_964464335.1 uncultured Aeromicrobium sp. | reverse complement strand
AGCCGGCGACGGCGATGCCCTCGGCGGCGGCCTCGAGATCGGCGTCCGCGAACACGATCACCGGAGCCTTGCCGCCCAGCTCGAGGTGGGTGCGCTTGAGCCGCTCGCCAGCGGACGCCGCGACCTGACGGCCCGCCCCCACCGAGCCCGTGATCGACACCATCTGCGGCGTGGGGTGGGCGACGACGGCGGCACCGGTGGCCCGGTCGCCGCACACGACGTTGAGGACGCCCGGTGGGAAGAACCGCGACGCGATCTCGGCCATCTTCACGGTGGTGACCGGCGTCGTGTCGGACGGCTTGATGACCACGGCGTTGCCGGCGGCGACGGCCGGGACGAACTTCCAGATCGCCATCATCATCGGGTAGTTCCACGGCGCGACCTGACCGACGACGCCGATCGGCTCACGGCGGATCCACGACGTGTGGCCCTCCATGTACTCGCCGGCCGACTTGCCCTCGAGCACGCGCGCGGCACCGGCGAAGAACCGGATCTGGTCGATCATCGGCGGAATCTCCTCCGCCTTCGTCACGTGGTCGGCCTTGCCGGTGTTCTGGCCCTCGAGCCGCACGATCTCGTCGGCGTTCTCCTCCAACGCGTCCGCGAAGTCCAGCAGCGCCTTCTGGCGGGCCGACGGCGTCGTCCGCTTCCAGTCGGTGAACGCCGCGGCGGCCGCGGAGTAGGCGGCGTCGACGTCGGCCTCGGTGGAGACAGGCGCGGTGCCGAACTGCTCACCGGTGGTCGGGTCGACGAGGGGCATGGCGCCGCCGGAGCCGTCGACCAGCTCGCCGTTGATGAAGTTCTGGACGGTCGTGCTCATGGGTGCTCCTCGGTGGGTGGGAGGTCAGCGGAGCGATTCGGGATCGCTCGACAGTTTCTGGGCGAGCCAGATCGGAATGATCGAGATCAGGATCATGACGACGGCGATGACGTTGACGACCGGCGCCTGGTTCGGCCGGAACAGGTTGTTGAGGATCCAGATCGGCAGGGTCGTGGTGCCCGGGCCGACGGTGAAGGTGGTCACGATGATCTCGTCGAAGCTCAGCGCGAAGGCGAGCAGCGCTCCGGCCAGAAGGGCCGACCGCAACTGCGGAAAGGTCACGAGGCGGAAGGTCGTGAAGACGCTCGCACCGAGATCGGCGGAGGCCTCCTCGAGGTTCATGCCGACGCGCCGCAGCCGGGCCTGGACGTTGTTGAAGACCGTCACCATGCAGAACGTGGCGTGCGCGACGATCAGCGTGAACATCGACAACTGCACGTCGAGGATGCCGCGGAACGCGTTGTTGAGCGCGATGCCGGTGACGATGCCCGGCAGCGCGATCGGCAGGATCACCAGCAGGTTGACGGTGTACTTGCCGAAGAAGTCGTAGCGCTGCAGGGCCAGTGCCAGCAGGCTGCCCAGGATCAGTGCGATCACGGTGGCGGCGATCGCGACCTCCACACTCGTGAGGACGGCCTCGCGGGCGCCCTGGCTGTGGAACGCGCGCTGCCACCAGTCGGTGGTGAAGCCGCTCGGGGGCCACGTCATCGCCTGGTTCGGGTTGAACGAGTTCACCACGACCACCATCAGGGGCGCATACATGAACAGCAGGATCAGGGCCGTGGTGACGGCCAGGATCCGCTTGCTCGTCGTGCTGAGGGTCATGGTCGTTCCTACAGGTTCTCGAGAGCGCCGAGGCGCCGTGCCAGGGCGAGGTAACCCAGCATGATGACGATGGGGATCAGGGCGATCGCGGCCGCGAGCGGCAGGTTGTTGGCCGCACCGGCATTCGAGTAGACGAGGTTGCCGAGCATCTGGTTCGCGCCGCCGACGATGTTGACGGTGATGTAGTCGCCGAGGGTCAGCGAGAAGCTGAAGATCGAGCCCGCGATGATCGCCGGCAACAGCAGCGGCCACACCACGTGGCGCAGGGTCTGTCCGTTCGAGGCACCGAGGTCCCCGGCGGCCTCCAGCATCGAGTCCGGCACGCGTTCGAAGCCCGCGAAGATCGGCAGGATGACGTACGGCAGCCAGATGTAGGCCTGGGTGAGGATGATCGCGAACAGTCCGTAACCGGGCGACTGGACCCCGAAGGGTTGGAGCACCCACTCGAAGAGCCCACCGTCGGACAGCACCGAACGCCACGCGAACGCCTTGACCAGGTAGCTGGCCCACAGCGGCATCAGGATCGCGATCACGAGCGTGTACCGCAGACGCGGCGAGGCGATCTTGGCCATGAAGAAGGCGATCGGGACGGCGATCGCGACGTCGATCACCGTCACGGCCGCGGCGACGCCGAGGGTGCGGAGCGTCACCGTGCGGTAGAGCGGCTCGGTGAGGATCTCCGTGAAGTTGTCGAGCGTGACGGTCTTGTCGATGTCCCCGGTGAAACTGTCCACCGTCCACAGCGCGGTGACCAGCAGCGCCGCGAGCGCGACGATGTAGATCAGGACGAGCCACGCCAGGGGCGCGGCCAGCAGCAGGCCGAGCCGCAGGCGTGGCCTGCGGCTCAACCCGGCGCTGATCGCAGTTGCGGCAGACATCTCAGCCCTTGATCTCCGTCCACGCCTTCGTCCACGCGGCGTAGTCGGTGCACGTGACGTCGCGGCCGTCGAGGCACTTCTCGGTCGGGGTGCGCCAGAACCACAGCTGCTCCGCGTAGGCCTCGTCACCGGCGTGGTACGTCGCGCAGTGGTTCGGGTCGGTCGTCTCGGCGCAGGCGGCCTCGCTGTTGGGGGCCTCGCCGAAGTACTCCGTCGCCGTCGCGTTCGTCTTCGGATCGGTGATGTGGTTGAACCAGGCGTACGCGCAGTTCACGTTCTTCGACGAGGACGACAGCATCCACGTGTCGTTCCACGCGGTGGCGCCCTCCTCGGGCAGCACGGCCTTGACGTTGTCCTTGCCGATGCTGTTGACGATGATCTGCCACGACGTGCTGATGACGGTGTCACCGGTCTCGAACGCGGAGATCAGCTTGAGGTAGTCCGACCAGTACTCGCCGATGCTCTCGCGCTGCAGCTTGAGCAGGTCGACCGCCTTGGCCAGTTGGTCCTCGTCGAGCGCGTACGGGTTCGTGATCCCGAGGTCGGGGTTGTGCTTCATCAGGTACAGCGCGGCGTCGGCGATGTAGATCGGCGAGTCGTAGGCCGAGACCTTGCCCTTGTAGGTGGCCGCGTCGGTGAAGACCGCGCCCCACGAGGTGGGCGCGGGGTCGACGACGTCCGTGTTGTACATCAGCAGGTTGGCGCCGTAGCCGTGCAGGATGCCGTAGTTGACCCCGTCGACCGTGTTCCAGTCGGTGTCCTTGAGGAAGTCGAAGATGCCGGCGTAGTTGGGCACGAGGTCGGTGTTGACCGCGGCGGCCTGACCCGAGGCGATGAGGCGCAGCGACAGGTCGCCGGAGGCGGCGATGACGTCGTAGTCACCGGTCTTGGCGAGGTTGAGCGCCTCGTCGGAGGTGCCGTAGACCTTCGTGGTGACCTCGCAGCCGGTGTCCTTCTCGAAGTCGCTGACCCAGTCGACGTCGGGGTCGTTGCTGCCGTCCTCGACATAGCCGGGCCACGCCAGGATCGAGACCTGGCCCTCGTTCTCGCCGAGCTCGGAGATCGCCTTGGAGGTGTCCGAGCCGCTGTCGGAATCGCCACCGCCACACGCGGCGAGCGCGACGAGCGAACAGGTGGCGAGTGCGGCCAGTGCCGCCTTCGTGCGGGTGATGCGTTTCATCGTGACTCCCTGGGGTTGGGCGGGTGAGGGTGGTGGTTGGTCAGGTGACGGAGATGGCGTCCGTCGCGGCGAAACTGACGACGACCCGGTCGCCGCGCTCTTCGCCGACGGCGCGCGCGCCGGTGCTCTGCTCGAGGACGACCAGCGCAGACCCGTCGTCCAGTTCGAGGTGCACGCGGTCGCCGGTGCCGAGGTAGATCGACTCGCGCACGACGCCTGCCGCCGTGACGATGCCGTCGGCCGGAGCGGGCGCGGAGTCGTGGATCGTGATCTTCTCGGGGCGCAGGGCGTGGGTGCCGCCGCGGCCGAGCAGTCGGTGGGAGGTGGCGTCGTCGAGCAGGTTCGTGGTGCCGACGAACGAGGCGACGTAGGCCGAGGCGGGGTTCTCGTAGATCTCTCGCGGCGTGCCGAGCTGGACGATCCTGCCGTCGCTGAACACGGCGATCCGGTCGCTGAGCGTCAGCGCCTCCTCCTGGTCGTGCGTGACGAACACGAAGGTGATGCCCAGGTCGCGCTGGAGTTGCTTGAGTTCGACCTGCATCTGCTCGCGCAACTTGAGGTCGAGGGCGCCGAGCGGCTCGTCGAGCAGCAGCACCTTCGGTCGTACGACGATCGCGCGGGCGAGGGCGACGCGCTGGCGCTGTCCGCCGGACAACTGCGCCGGGCGCCGGTCGCCGTAGCCCTCGAGTCGCACGGTGGCGAGGGCCTCGCGGGCCCGCTCGAGGCGTTCGGCCTTGGCGACCTTGCGCACGCGCAGGCCGTAGGCGACGTTGTCGAGGACAGCGCCAGCGGGTCGCCCTCGCCCGCGCGATCGTCGTACGACCGAAGGTGCTGCTGCTCGACG
>CAYXFT010000227.1:0-4560 GCA_964464335.1 uncultured Aeromicrobium sp. | reverse complement strand
CGTCGGGACTCGCGCGCCTTCTGGGCGGCCTCGTACTTGAACTTGCCGAAGTCCATGAGCCGGCAGACCGGCGGGCGGGCCTGGGGTGCGACCTCGACGAGATCGAGGTCGGCCTCGGCGGCGAGACGGAGGGCATCCTCGATACGGACGATGCCGACCTGCTCACCGCTGGGTCCGACGAGCCGGACCTCCGGTACGCGGATGCGCTCGTTGACGCGCAGATCTGTGCTGATGAATCCTCCTTGGTAGGTGGTGGAGGACATCAAAAAGGTGGCCTCCGTCGAAGCGAAAGCCACCACTGGCACGACATCTGCAGACGCCGCACCGCAAGCCGAGTGAAATCCTCGGCAGGTGACCCCCGGATTCAGGAACCCGGCAGGTGGGAAGAGATGACTTCCACTTCGATCGCCCATCCTACCAGCGTTCGCCATGGCCGGGAAATCCGGCCGAAACGTCGGCGCGTCATGCTGGTTCCCATGATGTGGCGCGTGAGGACGACCCTGGAGGATCGGCCCGGAATCCTGGCCGAGATCGCGTAGAGCGGGCCCGCGCACAGGCGCTGCTCTCCCTCGTCAGCGACGCGGGCATCGACGTCCCACTGCTGCGGCCGGCCACGCTGGCCGACATCGACGCCGTCGCCGCGTTGCACCAGCGCTGCAGCGCCGGGACGCTCTACCACCGCTACCAAGTGCCGCTGCGCATGCCGATGACGACGCGGATGGCCCGACGCCTCGTCATGCCGGACTCCGGGACCGCGGTCGTCGTGCAGACCGGCCTCGATCTCGTGGGCCACGGGATCATCGAGCAGGTCGCCGATCGATGGACCTTCCAGTTGCTCGTCGAGGACGCGTGGCAGGGCCGCGGCCTCGGCGCGATGCTGGTGAAGCAGGCCGCGGGCCGGGCGAAGGCCCTCGGCGCCGAACGGCTGACCTTCGTCACCGCCGGCTCGAACGACAAACTGCTGCGCCACATCACCGTCCCGCTGAGCAAAGTCCTGCCGATCGAGGACTGATCAGGCCGGTTCGACCCACGCCGTCCCGGTGGGGGTGCGCACGAGGACGTGCTCGGCGGCCACGTGCGCGAGGTCGTCGGTCTCGACGACGCCGAAGGTCGGGTGCCCGAGGTCGAGCAGCATGGCCGTGGCGCCGTCCGCGGTCGCGGCGCGTGCGGCATCGCGGCCGAAGACCGGCACGGGACGCGAGGTGGGGTCCCACTGCGTCATCGTCTCGGTCGAGCTGAACGCCAGCAGCGCCGTACGGCCGTCGGCCCCCGTCATCAGGACGGCCGCCATCTCCGAGTCCTTGTCACTGCCGTCGGTGGCCAGTTCGCCCAGCACCGCGACGACCGGGACGAAGACGCGCGCGGCCCCGATCGTGGCGAGCATGCTCGCGTCGTCGGTCAGGTCGAGCGCGGGGTCGCGCAGGCCGTCGTCGTCGGGAAACGCCGGCGCAGCCAGCGAGCGACCCTCGCCGTGGCTCATCGGACGTGCCCCGCCAGCCAGCGGACCGCGTCGCGGGCCGAATCGCCCTCGCTGCCCTGGATTGCGAACAGGATGAACCGTCGGTCGTCGTGCGTGACCACGGTGGGCCACGGCGCTCCCGCGTTCATCGAGATCCCCGCGATCTCGGTCCACGCCAGCGTGCGGCGGCGCAGACCGTTGACGAACGTCAGTGACGCGTCGTCGGCTACCACGCGGCTCATCGACACGACCAGCGCCAGGAAACCGACGAGTCCGACGAGGACCCAGATCGTCACGGTCTGGCCCGTGGTGAAGCGAGCCGTCTCGGGAAGCCGCGAACCGATCACCACGGTCAGGACGACCAGGACGCCGACGATCGCCCACATGACGACGATGACGCCGGTGGGCCGGAACGTCCGGCGGTTCAGATCCGGCACGAGAGGATGTCGGTGACGAGGATGCCGCGTCCGCCGAGGGCGAACAGGTCGTCCATGATCTTCTGGGCGGCGTCGCGCGGGACCATCGCCCGGACCGCGACCCACCCTTCCCGATGAAGGGGCGACACCGTCGGCGACTCGATGCCGGGGGTCAGCCTGACGGCCTTCTCGACGTTCTCGACGCGGATGTCGTAGTCCATCATCACGTAGGTGCGCGCGACGATGACGCTCTCGAGGCGGCGACGGAACACCTCGAAGCCGGCCGGCTTGTCCGCACCGGAGCGCGTGATCATGACCGCCTCGGAGGACAGGATCGGATCACCGAAGACCTCGAGTCCGGCCTGGCGCAACGTCGTACCGGTCTCGACCACGTCGGCGATCGCGTCGGCGACACCGAGCCGGATCGAGGTCTCGACGGCGCCGTCGAGACGCACGACCTGCGACTCGATGCCGAGCGACTCCAAGTGGGAGCGAACGATGCCCGGGTAGGAGGTGGCGATGCGACGACCAGCGAGTTCGGACTCCGTCGACATCTGGCCGGCCAGGCCGGCGAACCGGAACGTCGACTCGGCGAAGCCGAGCGTCATGACCTCGTCGGCCTTCGCGCCGGAGTCGAGCAGCAGGTCGCGGCCCGTGATGCCGACGTCGAGCGTGCCCTCCCCGACGTAGATCGCGATGTCACGCGGACGGAGGTAGAAGAACTCGACGTCGTTGTCCGAATCGACAGAGACGAGGTCCTTGGTGTGCCGACGCTGGCGGTAGCCGGCTTCGGCCAGCATCTCGGCGGCGGACTCGGCAAGTGCCCCCTTGTTGGGGACGGCGACCTTGAGCATGGGGTTCCTTCACAGGTGGGAGTAGACGTCTTCGAGGGAGATGCCAGCGGCGATCATCATCACCTGCGCGTGGTACAGCAACTGGCTGATCTCCTCGGCCGCACGCGCAGGTCCCTCATGCTCGGCGGCCATCCACGACTCGGCCGCCTCCTCGACCAGCTTCTTGCCGATCGTGTGGACGCCGCCGTCGAGCTCGGCGACCGTGCGCGAGCCCTCGGGGCGGGTGGCGGCCTTCTCGGACAACTCCGCGAACAGGCCTTCGAACGTCTTCATCGGAACCATCCTATCGGCGCGCCGTCAGCTCCCGGAGCGTCGCCCACGTCGCGAGCGCGGCCTCGGTCGCCTCGCGGCCCTTGTCCTCGGCCGAACCGGGCAGGCCGGCACGGTCGAGGGCCTGCGCGTCGGTGTCGCACGTCAGGAGTCCGAAGCCCACCGGGACACCCGTGTCGAGGGCCACCCGGTTGAGGCCGTCGGTCGCGGCCGCCGAGACGTACTCGAAGTGCGGGGTGCCCCCGCGGATGATGACACCAAGAGCGACGACGGCGCCGTAGCCGGCCTGCGCGTACGCCTGCGACACCAGCGGAAGCTCGAACGAGCCCGCCGTGCGCACCACCGTCACGTCGATGACGCCCGCGTCGTCGAGGGCGCGTCGTGCGCCCGCGACCAGGCCGTCCATCACCTCGGTGTGCCAGCTGGACGCCACCACGGCCACCCGGGCGCCCACGGCGTCGACCTTCAGTTCAGGGGCTCCGTGTCCGGCCATCAGTGCTGCTCCTCCGTCGTCAGTGTCTGATCGTGGGGGGCCAGATCGGGCAGGTCGTGCCCCATCCGTGCGGCCTTCGTCTGCAGGTACCGCAAGTTGTCGGGGGTCGGCGCGATCACGACGGGAAGCCGTTCGAGCACCTTGACGCCGTACTGCTCCAGCTGCGTCGTCTTGTCCGGGTTGTTCGTCAGCAGTCGCACCGACGTGATGCCGAGATCGCGCAGGATCTGGGCGCCGGCGGCGTAGTCCCGCTCGTCCTCGCCGAAGCCGAGCGACAGGTTCGCGTCGACGGTGTCCTGGCCTTCGTCCTGCAGTCCGTAGGCCTGCAGCTTGTGCAGCAGGCCGATCCCGCGGCCCTCGTGACCGCGCAGGTACACCACGACACCGGCGCCCTCGGCCACGACCGCGGCCATCGCGGCCTCCAACTGGGGCCCGCAGTCGCAGCGGCGAGAACCGAACACGTCGCCGGTCAGGCACTCGGAGTGCAGTCGCACCAGCACGTCTTCGGTGGACGGTTCACCGTGCACGAGGGCGACGTGCTCGGCACCGTCGATGCGGTCGCGGAAACCGAACGCCCGGAACTGGCCGAACTCGGTCGGCAGGCGCGTCTCGGCCAGCCGCTGGACCTGGGTCTCGTGCAGGCGCAGGAACACCTGCAGGTCCTCGATCGACACGAGCGCCAGGCCGTGCTCGTCGGCGAACTCCCGCAGTTCGGGCGCCCGCTTGAGGGTGCCGTCGTCGTTCATGACCTCACCGATCACACCGGCCGGGGTCAGCCCGGCGAGCCGCGTGAAGTCGACCGCGGCCTCGGTGTGGCCGGCCCGCTCCAGGACGCCGCCGGGCTTGGCACGCAACGGCACGATGTGACCGGGCTGGTTCAGCTCGAACGGCTCGGTCGCCGAGTCCGCCAGGACCCGGCACGTGCGGGCGCGGTCGGCGGCGGAGATGCCCGTCGTGATCCCGTCGCGCGCGTCGATCGAGACCGTGTACGCGGTTCGCATCATCTCGCGGTTGTGCGGAGTCATCAGCGGGATCGCCAGCCGGTCGAGGATCTGGCCCGTGATCGGG
>CAYXFT010000226.1:0-4577 GCA_964464335.1 uncultured Aeromicrobium sp. | reverse complement strand
GGTGCTCACCCCGAGCCGAGCCGATTCCCATCAGCGCCGATCCGGCATCGCTCATGATCGACTTCACGTCGGCGAAGTCGACATTGATCAGACCCGGGGTGGTGATGAGCTCGGAGATGCCCGAGACGCCCTGGTAGAGCACCTGGTCGGCCTGGCGGAAGGCGTCGAGCAGGCTGATGTCCTTGTCGCTGATCGACAGGAGTCGATCGTTGGGGATGACGATGAGGGTGTCGACCTCCTCGCGGAGTCGCTGGACGCCCACGTCCGCCTGGGCCGCGCGGTTGCGGCCCTCGAACTTGAACGGCCGGGTGACGACCCCGATGGTCAGGGCACCGAGCGAACGCGCGATCCGCGCCACCACGGGCGCACCGCCGGTGCCCGTGCCGCCGCCCTCGCCCGCGGTGACGAAGACCATGTCGGCGCCCTTGAGCGCCGCCTCGATCTCCTCCGCGTGGTCCTCGGAGGCCTTCTTGCCGATCTCGGGGTCGGCGCCGGCACCGAGGCCGCGCGTCGAGTCCCGGCCGACGTCGAGCTTGACGTCCGCGTCGGTCATGAGCAGCGCCTGCGCATCGGTGTTGATCGCGATGAACTCCACGCCCTTGAGCCCGGCTTCGATCATGCGGTTGACGGCGTTGACGCCACCGCCGCCGATGCCGACGACCTTGATCACCGCAAGGTAGTTCTGGACCGCCATGTCGTCTTCCCCTTCAACCTTAACGTTCAACTGGAGGCTTATAGTTATGTCAACCTCCTCGATGTCAACGACAGTAAGTCGGACGGTTCGTCGATCCGGGATGACACGCCGCGTGTCGGGTGTGTTCTGTGACTATTCGCCGAGCGGTGCGACTACTCCAGCGTCGTCGGACGCTCGGGCGCGCTGACGTCGTACGTGCGCGCGTCGATCTGCAGCAGCGGCGTGAGCACCGCGAGCTTGGCCTCGGAGTCCTCGGCGCTCCCCCACACGACCGTCCGGCCCTCGGTGAGGTCGAGCTCGATCGAGTCGCGTGACTCGGCGCTGACGGTCTGGATGTCGCGCGCCAGGCCGGGGTCGCCACCCTCGATGTCGGCGACCACCCGCGCGCTCGCCTTGACGGTGCGGGTGTCGTCCACGTCCATGTCGAGCTCGGGGATGTGGGACGGCTCGGACGCCAGCGCCCGGTACACCACGCCATGGGCATCGACGGCCCACGGCGCACCCGACTTTTCGATCCACGCCACCGCGGACCGCTCCGTGACCGCGATCGTCACGGTGTGCGGCAGGTCGCGCCGCACGACCACCGACTCGACGGGCAGCAGGTCGCCGACCCGCATCGCGATCGCGTCGGTGTCGACGCGGGGCACCGGCGTGGCCTCGGGCACCTGCGCCGCCGACAGGACCTGCTCCTGCGTGAGGTGCTCGGTGCCGGTGACCTCGACGTCACGCACCTCCAGCACGCTGGAGAACCAGACGACCCAGACAGCGGCGATCACGAGCGCGAGGACGAGCACGGCCGCGGCGATCTTCCAGATCCGGCGACGGCGACGCTGCCTCAACTTCTCGACGAGGCGATCACTCATCGGCCACCGCGCCGGGAGTGCCGAGCAGGGCGAGCACCGCCGGACCGACGGTCGTGACATCGCCCGCACCGAGGGTCAGGAGCAGATCACCGGGCCGCAGCAGGGGCAGCACGACGTACGGGACCCGATCGACCGCTCCCCCGGCGACCGCGACGGGTCCGGCGGCGTCGAGCACCAGCGCCGACGTCACGGCCGGATCCGGCGCCTCACGGGCGAGGTACAGGTCGGCCACCACCACGACGTCGGCCGCCGCGAGTTCGCGTCCCATCCGGGCGCCGAACAGCCGGGTCCGGCTGACCAGGTGCGGCTGGAAGACGACGACGAGCCGACCCGAGCCGGCCAGGGCCCTCCCGGCGGCGAGGTCGGCGGCGATCTCGGTGGGGTGGTGGGCGTAGGAGTCGACGACCCGGATCCCGGCCGCCTCGCCCTTGGGCTCCATCCGGCGCGCCGCGCCGGTGTAGGCCGCGAGGCCCGCGACGAGACCCTCCAGTTCGTGACCGAGTTCGAGTCCCGCGGCCAGCGCGAGCAGGGCGTCGGCGGCGTAGTGCCGGCCGGGCACGGCCAGGACGACCTCGGCGGGCGGGCGGCCCGGCGCGCGC
Source organism: uncultured Aeromicrobium sp. (assembly GCA_964464335.1). Lineage (GTDB taxonomy): Bacteria > Actinomycetota > Actinomycetes > Propionibacteriales > Nocardioidaceae > Aeromicrobium. The sequence continues at coordinate 2,421 of CAYXFT010000226.1, read as the reverse complement.
ACGGTGAACCGGGTGGTGGACCCGGAGACCGTGACGTCTGTCCCCCGCACGTCGGCGTCCTCGGCGAACCCTGCCGTGAGGAACCTCGGTGCCGTGCCGGTCGCCACGAGCCGGCGGCTGCCGGGATCGTCGGCGGAGGCGATGACGACCTCCTGGACGGTGGCGGCGAACCGGGCGAAGGCGGCCTCGTAGGCCTCGGCCGAGCCCCACGTGTCGAGGTGGTCGGCGTCGACGTTCGTGACGATCGCGGCGTACGGCCGGTAGTGCAGGAAGGCGCCGTCGCTCTCGTCGGCCTCGACCACGAAGTCCGGACCGGTGCCGCGCCGGGCGTTGGTGCCCAGACCCGCCACCTCGGCGCCGATCGCGAAGGAGGGATCGGCCCCGGCGCCGCGCAGCGCGAACGTGAGCATCGCCGTGGTGGTGGTCTTGCCGTGCGTGCCGGCGACCGCGAGTCGCCGGTCTGCGAGCATCGTCGACATCAGCCCGGCCGACCGCGGCCACACCCGCAGACCGCGGCGCAGCGCCTCGACGATCTCGGGATTGTCCTCGGGCACCGCAGTCGACGCGATGACCGTGTCGCGGTCCGCCAGGTGCGCGGCGTCGTGACCGACGTGGCACACGATGCCGGCGCTGCCGAGTCGCTGCAGCACGGCGGAATCGCGGGCGTCGCTGCCGGTGACGTCGACGCCCGATTCGTGCATCAGCAACGCGATGGCCGACAGGCCCGCGCCGCCGATGCCGACGAAATGGACGCGCCCGATCCGGTCCACGGGCAGGACCTCGTCGGGGACCTCGATCCTCACGTGGCTCGTCCTCCTGCGGCGTGGATCATGTCGGCGAGTCGTTCGGCGGCATCGCGGCGCACGATCCCGGACGCGGCCCGGGACATGTGGTTCAGTCGCTCGGACGAGGTCACCAGGGGCACGACGGCACTGTCGACCCACGAGGGCGTGAAGGCGGCGTCCTCGATCAGCAGTCCACCTCCGGCGCCGACGACGGGATGGGCATTGAGGGCCTGCTCGCCGTTGCCGATCGGCAAGGGGATGAAGACGGCCGGCAGACCCACGGCCGCCACCTCGGTGACCGTGTTGGCACCCGAACGGCACACCACGAGATCGGCGGCGGCGTAGGCCAGGTCGATGCGGTCGATGAACGTCTCGACGACATAGGGAGGGTCGCCGGGGCGGGCGTCGATCTCGACCTCGTCCGGGCGGCCGGCGGCGTGCAGGACCTGGATCCCGGCGTCCGCGAGATCGCGCGCGGCCGCGGCCATGGTCGTGTTGATCCGGCGGGCACCTTGGGAGCCGCCGGTGACCAGGATCGTCGGCAGGTCGGGCCGCAGCCCGAAGTGGGCGCGGCCCTGCTCCCGAGAGGCAGTCCGGTCGAGGTCGGCGATCTGACGCCGGATCGGCAGGCCGACGTACGTGGCGTGCCGCAGGTCGGTCTCGGGGAAACTGGTCGCGACCGACGACGTGAAGCGCGCCCCGAGCTTGTTGGCGATACCCGGCAGGGCGTTGCCCTCGTGCACCACCAGCGGCAGCTTGCGCCGGCGCGCGGCGAGGTAGGCCGGGACGGAGACGTAGCCGCCGAAGCCGACCACGACGTCGGGGCGCACCCGGTCGATCACGGCCAGGGTGGCCTTGACCGACGCGCGAAGGTTACGGGGCAGGCGTGCGAGGTCCGCGTTCGGACGGCGCGGCAGCGGGACGGGCGGTACGAGTTCGAGTGGGTACCCAGCCTGCGGGATGAGCGTGACCTCGAGCCCCTTGGGCGTGCCCAGACACACGATCTCGTCCCCGGCCGCCGCCAGCACGGCGGCGGTCGCGAGCAGGGGCGACGTGTGACCGGCGGTACCACCGCCGGCGAGCAGGATCCGCACGGTTCAGCGCCCCCGGGTGGCCGTCGCGGAGCGGGCCTTGGTGCCCTGCTTGCGGCGGGCCTTGGCTCGCTTGGAGGTGGCAAGCGCCCGCGCCGCGCCCGGCTCGGTCGTGGCGCAGTTGGCGAGCAGTCCGAGTGCCGCGAGCGTCGCGATCATGCTCGAGCCGCCGTAGGACACCAGCGGCAGCGGCACGCCGATGACCGGCAGCAGTCCGAGGACCATGCCGATGTTGATGATCGCCTGGGTGGTGATCCAGATCGTGATGCCGGCCGCGAGGTAGCGCGCGAAACGATCCTTGCTGCGGTGCGCGATCCGGAAGCCCGTGTAAGCCAGCAGGGCGAACAGGGAGATCACCACGAGGCTGCCGGCCAGGCCGAGCTCCTCGCCGATCACGGCGAGGATGAAGTCCGTGTGTGCCTCGGGCAGGGCGCCCCACTTCTGGCGGCTGCTGCCGAGTCCCAGACCCCAGAAGCCCCCGCGGGCGAAGCCCATCATCGCCTTGATCGCCTGGTAGCCGGACTTCTCCGGATCGGCCATCGGGT
>CAYXFT010000225.1:0-4606 GCA_964464335.1 uncultured Aeromicrobium sp. | reverse complement strand
TAGCCACGGCCGGGGCGTCGAAGTCGTACGCGGCTCGGCGGGCAGCATCGGTGTCGACGTAGTTGTTGTACGACATCTCCTTGCCGTGCAGTTGCTCGGCGCCCGCGAGGCCACCCGTGCCGTCGGTGTAGAGCGCGGCGGGCTGGTGCGGGTTCTCGCCGTAACGAAGGGCGGTCGAGCGGTCCCAGGTGGCGCCGACGAACGCCGGGAACGGCACGTCGTCCGCGGGCGCGTACACCGAGGAGAACCACGAGGCCACCGCGACGTCGTACGCGGCGGTGTGGGCGAACGCCTGCGCGGCGAGACGCTTGCGCTGGTCGAGGGTGAACCCGCCGGCCGTGAGCGCCTCGGTGACCTCGCCGTAGGCGGCGGGGGACACGACGACGGCAACGCTGGGGTGGTTCTTGGCTGCGGCGCGGACCATCGAGGGACCGCCGATGTCGATCTGCTCGACGACCTCGTCCGGCGTGGCACCCGACGCGACGGTTTCGCGGAACGGGTACAGGTTGACGACGACGAGGTCGAACGGCTCGATCCCGAGCTCGTCGAGTTGGTGGACGTGTCCGGACAGCCGCAGGTCGGCCAGGATGCCGGCGTGCACGCGCGGATGCAGCGTCTTGACCCGGCCGTCGAGGCACTCGGGGAACCCGGTCAGTTCCTCGACGGGGGTGACGGGCACGCCGGCGGCCTCGATGGTCTTCGCCGTCGAGCCGGTCGAGACGATCGCGACGCCGGCCGCGTTCAGGGCCTGTGCCAACTCGGTGAGTCCGGTCTTGTCGTAGACCGAGACGAGGGCACGTTTGATGGGTCGGGTGTCAGTCATGACGGCTCCTTCGGGTCGAAACGGATGCGACGCCCGGTGATCGTGAACGGGTCGCGGGCGAGTCGGCCCACCCATTCGACGAGCATGGCGCGCTCGCGGGTCTTGATGCGTTCGTGGAGGCTGTCGACGTCGTCGTCGTCCTCGACCGGGACCGCGACCTGGGCCACGATCGGTCCGGTGTCGACTCCCTCGTCGACGACGAAGAGGGTGGCCCCGGTGACCTTGACGCCATGGGCGAGGGCGTCGCGCGGTCCGTGCATGCCGGGGAATGCGGGGGACAGGGCGGGGTGGGTGTTGACGGTGCGTCCGCCGAACCGGGCCAGGAATGCCGGGCCGGTCAGCTTCATGAAGCCGGCCAGGACCACGAGGTCGGGCTCGTGGGCGGCCACCGCATCGGCGAGAGCGGAGTCCCACGCGGCACGATCGGGGTGGTCGCCGACCCGCTCGACGAAGGTCTCGATCTCATGCCGCTCGGCGCGGCGCAGACCCTCGATGTCGGTCCGGTCGGCGCCCACCGCGACGATCGTCGCGCCGTATGCGGGATCCTCGGCGGCGTCGATCAGGGCCTGTAGATTCGTGCCGGATCCGGACACCAGCACCACGAGGCGGGCGGGGTCAGGATGCGGACCGGTCACGGTCTGAACGATAGTGGGCTCCGGTCGCGCCGAGCGCGGCGCCCGTCGCCATGAGCGGCACCGCGACCAGCAGGCTCTGCCAGGCCGGCGGGCCCACGGAGGTCATCAGCCCTGATCCCACGGCGCCGCGGGCGGTCTCGATCAACAGACCGACGACCAGACCCGCCACGGCGCCGGCCGTCGCTCCGTCGAGGATCACCCGACCCCACGTCCGCTGCGCCGCGGGGGTGCGCGCGTGGGACACCAGCCCGGCCGCGACGCCTGCCAGCAGGGGGATCAACGGCAGCAGCACGACGATCGACGGAAACGGTCCGGGATCGGGCAGACCGGCCAGGGCGGGGAAGCCGGGGACGGCCCCGAGGGCGCTGCCGGCGAGGTCGACCGAGGTGTCGGGACCGATCGTGAAACCCGGACCGAGGATCACCGCGGTGGTCCACAGCACGAGGGTCGGGAACGCCAGCACGTTCAGCAGACCGAGCACCCCGACCCCGCCCGGATCGAGGGTGGCCCACAGGTCGGCGGCGCGCTCGAGATGGGTCACGAGCAGCAACATCGTGACGACCGTCGCCCCACCGAGCAGGCCCGTGACGCCGGTCGCCGCGCCGTTCGCGACGGGAGTCCATCGCGGCGAGAGCCCCAGCCAGGCGATGCGGGACCGGCGTGTGGCGCCGAAGGCCGCGGGCAGGCCGACGACGACGAACGCGCCGAACGTCGCCCGCACGAACGAGGTGGAGTGGGCGTCGGTGGACGTCAGCGCCGAACAGACGCCCGCCAGCAGGCCGGCGACACCGCCCGTCATGGCGCCGAAGGCACCGGGGTCGAGGATCGGAGTGCGCAGGACCAGTTTCGTGACGACGAACACGACGGCGATGACGACGATCGTCGCGCCGATGGGCACCAGGTCGAGGTGGGTGTCGCCGTCGGTGACCGTCGCGCCGACGGCCACGAGCCACACGCGGACGGCACTGCGGACCAGGTCGAGAGTCGAGATCGTGACGCCCGTGGCGGTGACGGCGAACGCCGCGAGTGCGATGCACACGACCGCCGAGCCCACGGCGGTGAGGACCGCCGGGCGCCATTGGTCGGCGGCTCGTGACTCTGGCACCTGACCATCCAACAGGTAATGTGGTGAGGTTCCTGACAGCACACGCCGTGACCGTACCCACGCAGAGAGGTGGCCGACGATGACCCGGGTCGACACGTTCGATGCGTTCTACGCCTCGACCCAGCGGGTGACCCTCGCCACCACGTACGCCAAGTGTGGCGACCTCGAAGTCGCGCGCGACGCCACGGCGGACGCCTACCGGCACGCGTGGCGTCAGTGGTCCCGCGTCGGTCCTGCGCCGGCCGGTTTCGTCCGCAGCGAAGCTTGGCAGGGCACGGCCCTCAGCCGCGGCACCCACCCACTGCGGCGGCGTCGCGAGCGCGGGCACGACGGCGCCCTGCTCGACGCGTTGGCCGACCTCGACCGCGAATCGCGTCGGCTGATCGCGCTCATGACGATCGCCGACCTCGACATCGACGAGGCCGCCCGGGAGGTCGGGGTCGACGACGAACTCGCCCTCGAACTGGCCTCGCGTGGGTTCAGCCGCTTGGAGGAGTCGCTCGGCGCCACGATCGACGACGTCGTCGCCCGACTGCGTGCCTTGGCTGGGGCGTCCGCGGTCGTGGATCTGCCCTCCGCCGTCGAACTGCGCCGGTCCGCCAGCCGTGGTGGCCGCCGCAACACCGTCCTGCTGATCGCCCTGGCGGTCGTCGTGGCCCTCCTGGGTGGTGCCTTCGTGGCCGACGGCGACGCGATGGCCCGCCAGAGCGCCCTGCCCGATCGCGAGAAGATCGGCGCCGAGTCACCGGACATCGTGTTGGACTCGCACAACATCGGCACCGACGACCTACTCACGGTCGAGGCGGTCTCGGCGCTCAACCCGGACGCGACCTGGACGATCGAGGGCACCGACACCGACCCGACGAACCAGACCCCGTACGCCACCTGCCCGACGACGCGCTTCGCCGACCCCGACCCGCTGAAGGTGTTCGTCCGTGCGTACACCTCCGAGGCCGACGATCGCGTCGCCCAGTCGATCGAGGTCTCACGCTCGCAGGAGGCATCCGAGGCGGCGTACCAACGGCTCGTCTCCTTCTACGCCGAGTGCGAGCATCCGCGCACCCGCCTCGTCGACGCCTATCGGGTCGAGCGCCCGTTCGGCGACTTCCAGATCCTGCGCCTGCAGTCCTACCGGTCGCCCGCCCGGTTCATCACGGTCGGGCTCGCCCAGTCCGGGGCCCTCACCTCGACCCTCGTGCACGAGTCGCCGGGCACCGAGCCCACCGACGTGGACGTGTTCGCCGGCGTGCTGAACGATTCGATCAGCCGGGTGTGCGCCGACTCCGGCGGCGACTGCTCGAAGGAGTTCGACGTCGTCGAGACGTTGCCGCCGCCCGCTGCGGAGAACCCCGAGTTCCTCGGCGTCGTCGACCTGCCGCCGGTCGACACGATCGACAGCGTGTGGAGCGCGAGCGACCCGGTGCCGGTCACGTCGCAGAACCCGGCCGCGACCTCGTGTGACAACGCCTCGTTCACCGGCAAGGACTTCATCGACGCCCGATCACGCGTGTTCGCCATCCCCGAGGCCACGGTCCTGCCCGACCAGTTCGCGCTCACCCAGACCACCGCTCAGATGTCCAGCGAGCGCGCCGTGAACGACTTCGTCCGCGATGTCTCGAAGCAGGTCGACGCCTGCCCCGACGGTGACCTGCCCACCACGGTCGACCAGAAGACGAAGATCAGTGGCGACGGCTTCCGCGGCAACTCGTGGCGCATCGGATTCGAGATCGACAAGGACGAGTACGTCCACTACCGGATGGGCATCGTGCGCCGGGGCGACGCCGTCACCCAGGTGCTCTTCCCGCCGGCCGGCAAGTACGCGATCTCCGCGAAGGAGTTCAACTCGGTCCTGCAGCGCGCCGGCGAGCGGCTGGCCTACGCCGAGGAATGATCGGTTCGCCGCCCGGACCCCGCAACGACGAAGCCCCCGCAGCCGATCGGCTGCGGGGGCTTCGTGCTGACGCGGGTCAGAGGTTCTGCAGGATCTCGCGCATCAGGGCGGCGAACCGATCATTCCTCGGCGTAGGCCAGCCGCTCGCCGGC
>CAYXFT010000224.1:0-4640 GCA_964464335.1 uncultured Aeromicrobium sp. | reverse complement strand
TGCTGCACTACCACCCGCTCGTGATCTACCGGTTCCAGGTGATCAAGCAGGCCGATGTCGTTCTGGGGCTGTACCTGCAGGGCAACCACTTCTCGGCCGAGCAGAAGCGCGCGAACTTCGAGTACTACGACCCGATCACGACGGGTGACTCGACGCTCTCGGCGGTCGTGCAGTCGATCATCGCGGCCGAGGTCGGCTACCGCGACCTGGCCTTCCGCTACTTCCTCGGTGCCTTGTTCGTCGACCTGGCCGACCGGCACAAGAACGCCACCGACGGCGTCCACGTCGCCTCCACCGGCGGGGTCTGGAGTGTGCTGGCCGGTGGCTTCGGCGGGTTCCGCGACCACCAGGGCGAGTTCACGATCGATCCGCGCCTGCCCGACTCGTGGCACGAGCTGACCTACCGGATCACGATCCACGGCACCCGCGTGCGGGTCACGGTCCGGCGTGAGGAGCTCGAACTCACCGTCGAGGATCAGCAGCCGGACGCGCTCGGGCAGATCGTGAACCCCACGTTCGCGGTGCGCGGCGAGTCCGTCACCGTGACGCCGGGCCAGTCCATCACGGTCGCCCTCGCCGACCAGGGGCCGCGGATCCAGGGTTCGCCGCCGCCGGTGCCCGGTCGCCGCCGCTCGGACGGCACGATCATCACTGCCATCGTCCCCGGGTCCTGAGCAGTTCGACGGCGACGAGGTTGGGCACCCAGCACAGCCACGCCGCGACCGGGTACGCCTGCTCGAACTCGATCCCCAGCGACCCCGAGACGCCGAGGTACAGCCGCAGGGTGACCCCGGCGAACGCCAACGCGAACGAGCGGACCATCCACACCCGGTGGTCGGCGAACCGGCGGGCCAGCGCGTGGCGGACGGCGATCGCCGTGGTGACGAGCCACGCGATCGCCAGCAGCAGGAAGCCGGTGCCCGCGACCGGGCCCTGCGTGGTGGTCAGGGCGACGAGACCGCCGGCCGTGCCGCCGACGAGGCAGGATGCGACGTACGTCCGGCCCAGCACGCGGTGCAGCCCGGGCCGGCGGGCGCGCAGGCCCGGCCAGAACTGCCACGGACCGACCAGCAGGGCCACCCCCGCGAACACGATGTGCAGGCGCAGCGCCCACGGCGAGGGGAACGAGTTCGTGGAGATCTCGGCGGGCAGGATCCGGAAGCCCGAGGCCACGACCGCCACCGCATAGGCGCCGACCAGCGTCGACAGTCCGGTCATCACGGTCCAGCCACGCGGTGCGCGAACGAGTGTCTCGGTGTCCATGACGCCAGCCTCGGTGAGCCGGTGGGTCGGCGTGAATCGGTGATGGCCCGGGCCGGACCCGGACGGTGCCCCCTACTCGACCGGGGGCAGGGTGGCCGGCACGCGGACCAGCACGACGCCCGGCCGGACCACGGCGGTGATCTCCGACCCCTCGCCGGCCGGGTCGCCGTCGAGCTGCATCGGGACGGGCTTCTCGGCCACGATGTGGACCCGCTGGCCCGAGAGTCGGGTCAGGCGCTTGTCGTTGGCCTGGTGCCGGAACAGCACCCGCACGACGATCGAGAGCCAGCCCAGGAAGCGCTTGGGCGCGACCACGACGACGTCCAGCAGGCCGTCGTCGATCTTCGCCTCGGGGATGAGCGGAATACCGCCCTGCAGGAAGCCGACGTTGCCGACCACGACCGTGCGCGCCTTGAAGCGGTGCGGTTCACCGTCGTCGATCGTGATCTCGACCTTCGTGCGCGGGAACGTGATCGCCTTGACCCCGGAGACGAAGTACGCGAGGTAGCCGACCTTCTTCTTCAGGTCCTCGTTGACGCCGGTCATGATCATCGCGTCCATGCCGAGCCCGGCCATGACCAGGAACGACGTGGTGCTGCCGCCATCGGTCGTGAACGAGGCGAGGTCGATCGCGCGGTCCTGGCCGCCGAACACCACGTCGAGCGCGTCGCGGGTGTTGACCGGGATGTCCAGGTTGCGTGCCAGCAGGTTGCCCGTGCCGTGCGGCAGGACGCCCACGGCGATGCCGGACCGCGTCGCGGCCTCGCACACGGCGCGGACGGTGCCGTCGCCGCCGGCGGCGATGATGAGGTCGACCTCGGAGTCCACCGCGGCCCGGGTCTGGCCGTAGCCGGGATCCTCGATCGTGGTCTCGTACCAGCGCGGCTCGCCCCATCCGTGCGCGGCGCCGACCTGACGGACCTTGGCCTTGAACTCCTCGATGTCGCCGACCTTGACGGGGTTCAGCACCACCGCGGCACGACGACGGCCCGAGCCGGTGAGGATCGCCAGTTCGGCGGGCAGGCGACCGCGACCGTGCACGATGACCTTCCACAGGCCGACGGTCACGAAGCCGCCGAAGGCCAGCCCGGCGACGACGTCGCTGAAGTAGTGCACGCCCAGCAGTACGCGGTCGGCGGCGACGACCGCCGCGAGCACCGACCAGAGCGTCAACAGCAGGCGCCGGCGCAGGCCGCGACCCGTCGTGACGATCGTCAGCAGGGCCAGCACCGAGAAGAGCAGGCCGGCGCCGGCGGCGTGACCACTCGGGAAGGAATAGCCGCCGATCTCGTACAGCGGCGACTCCCACACCGGGCGCTCGCGCTGGTAGATCAGCTTGAGGAGCAGGTTGCCTCCCAGTGCGATCACCGTGCTGAGCACGATCCACGCCACGAGGAGCCGCTCGTTGCGCCACCACAGCAGCCCGGACAGCACCAGCAGGATCGCGATGACGCCCCAGTTGCTCATGACGACGGCGATCACGGTGAGGACGTCGAGGAGCAGCGGGCTGTCGTGGCTGATGTCGTACGCCCACTGGGCGACGGAGTGGTCGAAGTCGATCAGCGGCTGCCACGGCGGGATCAGTAGCAGCGCGATCACGCCGAACACGACCAACTCGATGACGAGTACCACGTCGATGAGGAACGGCCGATCGCCGTCGGCGCGGCGCAGGTCGATCGTCACGGACCCACTTTAGCCGCGGGCCCGCGGCCTGCCCGGTGCGCCTCGCTAGGCTGGCGCCGTGATCGATCCTCGACTGTTGCGTGACGACCCCGCCCTGCTGCGAGCCGCCCAGGAGCGTCGGGGCGAGTCGTCGCAGCTCGTGGACGACCTCGTCGCGGCCGACGAGGCCCGCCGGGCGGCCATCGTCCGGTTCGAGGCGGTGCGCGGCGAGCAGAAGCAGCTCGGCAAGCAGATCCCGCAGGCGCAGGGCGAGCAGAAGCAGGCCCTGTTGGCCCGCACGAAGGAACTCAGTGCCGAGGTGAAGGTCGCCGAGGCGGCGCAGACCGACACGGCACAGGCCTTCGAGAACCTCATGAAGGCGCTGCCCAACCCGACCGTGGATGCGCCGCCCGGGGGTGAGGACGACTTCGTGGTGCTCGAGGAGGTCGGCACGCCTCGTGATTTCGCCGCGGAGGGCTTCGCGCCGCGCGACCACCTCGAACTGGGCGAACTGCTCGGTGCGATCGACATGGAACGTGGCGCCAAGGTCAGCGGTTCGCGTTTCTACTACCTCACTGGCGTGGGCGCTCAGTTGGAACTCGCGTTGGTCCAGCTGGCCATGAGCACGGCCGCCGAGTGGGGCTTCACGCCGATGATCCCGCCGGCGCTGGTCAAGCCGCAGGCGATGGAGGGCACGGGCTTCCTCGGTCAGGCCGCCGACGACGTCTACCGGCTGGAGAAGGACGACCTCTACCTCGTCGGCACGTCGGAGGTGCCGCTCGCGGCGTACCACTCGGCCGAGATCCTGCCGGCCGATTCGCTGCCGCGCCGTTACGTCGCCTTCAGCCCGTGCTTCCGGCGCGAGGCCGGCTCGTACGGCAAGGACACCCGTGGCATCTTCCGGGTGCACTGGTTCGACAAGGTCGAGATGTTCGTCTACACGACCGTGGACCAGGCCGCCGCCGAGCACGAGCGACTCCTCGGCTGGGAGAAGGCCTGGCTCGACAAGCTGGAGCTGCCCTACCGCGTCATCGACGTCGCGGCGGGCGATCTGGGCCTGTCGGCCGTGCGCAAGTTCGACTGTGAGGCGTGGATCCCGACGCAGGGCAAGTACCGCGAACTCTCGTCCGCCTCGAACTGCACCGAGTTCCAGGCACGCCGGCTCGACACCCGCACGCGGGGCGCCGCCGATGAGGGCACGTCGTACGTGGCCACCCTCAACGGGACGCTCTGCGCGATGACCCGCACGATCGTCGCGTTGCTGGAGAACGGACAGCAGGCCGACGGTTCGGTGCGGCTGCCTCCCGCGCTGCACCCGTTCCTCGGCGAGGTGCTGAGCCCGCGGACCGAGGCCTGAGCGATGGCCTGGCGCCCTCGGCTCGTCGCGCTCGACGTCGACGGCACGATCGTCGACCACAGGAACACGCTCAGCCCCGCCGTGAAGGAGGCGGTGCTGGGCCTGCGTGACCAGGGCATCCCGATCGTCATCGCGACCGGTCGGGCCGTGCCGGGCGTCTACGACGTGCTCGACAAGCTCGGCTTCCGCGAAGGTCTGGGCGTGGCCAGCAACGGCTCGGTCGTGTTCGAGGTGAATCCGTTCGAGGTCGTGCAGGCGACCACCTTCGACGCCCGCGAGGCCGTGCGCCGCGTGATCGAGCGGGTGCCCGAGGCGCTCGTCGCGGTCGAGGAGATCGGCGTCGGCTACCGCGTGAACC
>CAYXFT010000223.1:0-4669 GCA_964464335.1 uncultured Aeromicrobium sp. | reverse complement strand
GGTCAACCCGCTCCTCGAGATCGCGCTCGAGCTCGAGAAGATCGCGCTCGAGGACGAGTACTTCGTCAAGCGCAAGCTCTACCCCAACGTGGACTTCTACTCGGGCCTGATCTACGAGGCGCTGGAGTTCCCGCCGGAGATGTTCACCGTGCTGTTCGCCATCCCGCGCACGTCGGGCTGGCTGGCGCAGTGGCTCGAACTGGTCGACGACTCCGAGCAGAAGATCGCCCGCCCCAAGCAGATCTACACCGGCGACCGCACGCTGGACTTCGTGCCCGCGGCGCAGCGCTGGAAGTGACGTCCTGAAACGAAGAACGCCCCCGCCGTCGGCGGGGGCGTTCTTCGTCGTGGGGCTCAGTCGTCCCAGATCATCCACGTGACCTTCCAATCGCGCCAGCCGCCGCCGTACACGAGCGTCAGGGAGTAGTCATGGCCGGCGTTGCGCGCGGCGCAGTCCCTGGCCGGCGACGTCGAGAACGACGTGTCGCACGGAGCGTAGGGCGCCGGACCGTAGACGTTCCAGGCCGAGAGCCTGCCACTCTCGCGCACCTCCTGCACCGCGACATCTCCCGGATTCCGGTAGTACTCCTGCTGCTTCGAGAGGCGTCGGGCCGCCGCCAGATCGCCGCGGTTGGCGGCGGCGAGGAAGGCGTTCAAGGCCTCCCGCGCTCCGTAGCGACTCGTCGAGTTGACCGTGAGCCTGCTCCGGGTGAGGGAGAGCTGCGCCGTGACCGCGACCGTGCCGCAGGCCATGCACTCCCACCGCTCGCCCGCGGCAATCCGGACGGTCACGCGACGCGCCACGAGGCTGATGCCCCGGACGCTCTCGCGGCCGAACCCGACGACCGAGGAGGTGTCGAACTGTCCGCGGTACACCGGCCTGCCCCGCCGGTCCGCGGCGTAGAGCAGCACGTGGTCCGGCCACCCGACTCCCCCTTGGTTGCACCGGATCACGACGGCGGCGTCACGGCCGCCCGTGGAGTTCAACTCGCCGAAGACCGCGCGCACGAACGTGACCTCACCCTGGCCGGAGGCGATTCCCGGCAGCGATCCGCCCACGAGCCTGCCGGCCGGATGATCACACAGCGACGGAACGCCGGCATTCTTCAGCTCGGCCGTCGTGAGGTCGCGCGCCTTCGGCTTGGTGACCTTGACCCGCAGCGACCGCGACGTCGACCCCGCGTAACCGCCCCGCTTCGGCATCTGGACGCGGTAGGCCACTGACTTCGGCCTACTGGGCCGATCGACGAACGCATACGTTCCCTTGACGCTCAGCGCGACCTTCTTGACCGTCTTCCACTTCCCACCGCCGATCCGCTTGCGGATCGTGACCTTGGCGCCCTTCGCCGCCGGGGTCACCTTGCCGGACACGCGGATGGCCTCGGCCACGGTGATCGATCGGTCACTGACCGAGATCGTGACCTTGCGTTTCTTCGCGGCCTCGGCCGGGGAGGCAAGGGCCATCACGGCGATCAGTGCGAGCAGGGCGACGAGAAGTCTTCTCACGGTGGTCCTGGTGGCTCGGGGGATCGGGCATCGGCCAGCGTAGGGGCCGGGCAGTCCCCGTCGCAGCCGATTCCGGTCTTCAGGAGGTGCTGGTGAGCGTGAACGAGTCGAGCGTGCGGCCGACCTTCGTCGCAGGCTTCGCACCCTTGGCCCGACTCCCGACGATCGCGTCGACCCTCAGCCGGGTCGGCGAGATCGTGAGGGCCTGGTAGGTCGACGTCCGGTACGCGGACCTCACGCGGCGCGCTCCCCCGGCCCGCCAGTCCTTGGCCGACGAGGTGTAGTACTTGGGCCCACTGACCGAGGTCACGTAGGTGACGCCGGCCTTTGCACCCCGCGCGTACGAGTGGTCGTGGCCCGAGAGCACCAGGTCGACCCCGTACCGCTCGAACGACGCCAGGAAGGCCTTGCGCATCGCGGTGTTCCTGCGATCGCCGCGGGAGGCGAACGGTCCCGAGTGCAGGAGCACGATGGTCCACGCGCGCGGGTTGGACCGGGCGGCCTCGCGCAGGAACGCGCGCTGGGCGCGCAGGTCCTTGCCGAACGAGTCGAGCACGATGAACCGGGCCGGGCCGTGGTCGACGAAGTACCACGTGCGGCGCTGGTCGGCGAAGCCGTTCGAGGCGCCCTGGAAGTAGGAGCGGAATCCGCGGCCGTCCCCCGACCGGCACCCCGAGACCAGCAGGCACTGCTCGTGGTTGCCGATCGCGACCAGCCAGTTCCTGGACTGGCCGGACGGGCTGAGGGCCCGGTGAAGGTCGCGCCATTCCTTGGCGACCCACGGGTGGTTGACGACGTCGCCGGCGTGCAGCATCAGTCCCGCGCCCGGGTATCGCCGTGCAGCGGCGTCGATGATGTCCTCGGGTACGCCCGCGTTGTCGATCTGGGTGTCACCGAACTGCAGCACCGAGACGGTGGCGTCCGGCCCGGGCGCCGTGCGGAACGATCGCCAACCGGTGGCGCCGGGATTCGTGAGCACGCGGTAGCGGTACCGCGTCGCGGCCGACAGACCGGCGAGCCGGGCGACGTAGCGGACCTGCGTGGTGCCCGCGGTGCGTTTCGTGGTGCCCACCTTGCGGACGGCCGGCGCGCTGACGGTGGTGCCGTCGGCCGCCACCGCGACGACGAGTTGACCTCGGCGCGGTGCCGAACTGCTCCACGAGACGTACTGCGACGTCGACGGATCGGCGGTCGGCGTGAGCAGCAGGCGACTGGCGCCCGTGGCCGCCACCGTCGCCGGGACGGGCACCAGCAGCGCCGCGAGCACGATCACTCCCAGCAGGAGAACCCGAGTCCGCATCTGCCCACTGTAGGCCGGATCCGGGGACAGATACGGTGGGCGGGTGCGGATGCGGATCGACCTGGCCTATGACGGAACCGAGTTCAGGGGGTGGGCCACGCAACCGGGGCTGCGTACGGTCCAGGGCGAGTTGGAGTCGGCACTGAGCACCGTGCTGCGGCTGCCCGAGCCGCCCCGTGTGACCTGCGCGGGCCGCACCGACGCCGGCGTCCACGCACGAGGCCAGGTGGCCCACGTCGACGTCGACACCCATCCCGGAGTGCTGGAGCGTCGGCTGCGCCGGATCGTGCCGCACGACATCCGCATCAAGGGAGTCACGCAGGCCCCCGAACACTTCGACGCCCGGTTCGCCGCCGTCGAGCGCCGCTACGTCTACCGCATGACCGACCACCCGGCCGGCCCCGATCCCCTCCAGCGCCGCATGGTCGCCGCGATGCCCCGCCCGCTGGACGTCGACCTCATGAACGCCGCGGCCCAGCACCTGCTCGGCGAGCACGACTTCGCCGCGTTCTGCAAGCAACGCGAGGGCGCCACGACGATCCGGACGCTGCTGGCGCTGCGCACCGTCCGCGGCGGCGAGACGCTCGCCACGACGGTGCGGGCCGACGCCTTCTGCCACTCGATGGTGCGCTCGCTCATGGGCTGCCTCGTGGCCGTCGGGGAGCGCCGGTACCCGTCGGAGTTCGCCGCCGAGATCCTCACCGCCGAGGTCCGCGATCCCCGGGTCAAGGTGATGCCCGCGCACGGTCTCGTCCTGGAGGAGGTCGTCTACCCCGCCGACGACCAGTTGGCGACCCGCGTCGGTCAGGCCAAGCGACGCCGGGACGAGTGATGGCCCGCATCCTCAGTGCCGGCGTCCTGCTGCACCGCGTCGCGGACGGCCGACGCGAGGTGCTCCTGGGCCATCTGGGCGGGCCGTTCTGGCTGAAGCGGCACGAGCAGGCCTGGTCGATCCCGAAGGGCGAGATCGAGCCCGGCGAGGACCCTGCGGACGGCGCACGCCGCGAGTTCACCGAGGAGTTGGGACTACCGGTCCCCGACGGACCCTGGGTCGACCTCGGCGAGGTGCGCCAGTCGCGCAAGGACGTCCGGGTGTGGGCGGTCGAGGCCGATCTCGATCCCGACGAGGTCGTGCCGGGCACGTTCGACCTCGAATGGCCGCCGGGCTCGGGCACGGTGCAGCCCTTTCCCGAGCTCGACCGGGTGGCCTGGTTCACCGTCGACGACGCGCGCTCGGTGATCGTGGCCGCCCAGTCGGCGTTCCTGGACCGACTGCCGTCCGTGGAACACTGAGTCATGGCCACCGCGATGACGTGGGACGAGATCGAGACGTTCCTGCTCGCCTTCCCCGACACCGAGTCCAGCACGTCGTGGGGCATGCCGGGGGTGAAGACCGGCGGCACGCTCGTCGCGTGGTGGCGCGACCTCGAGGACTCCCCCGGCTCGGTCGCGTTCAAGGTCGACCGCGCCGAACTCGAGGCCCTCGTGCAGGACCCGGGCACGCCGTACTACACGATCGAGCACTTCCGGAAGTTCAACTCCAACGCGGTGCTGGTGCGACCCGAGGAGGTCGCCGCCGACGAACTGCGCGAGATGCTGACGGACGCGTGGCTGGCGACCGCGAAGGCCAGGGTCCGGAAGGCGTGGCTGGCGGAGTACGGTCGGGAAGCGTGACTTCGACTCAGCGCATCACCTTGGCCCAGCGACCGACCGGACTGCCCGACCAGGACACCTGGTCGGTGGAGACCGTCGACCTGCCCGCCCCCGGCGACGGGGAGTTCCAGGTCAAGATCGACCACATCTCCCTCGACCCGGCGATGCGTGGCTGGCTCAACGACGTCCGCTCCTACCTGCCGCCGGTCA
>CAYXFT010000222.1:0-4671 GCA_964464335.1 uncultured Aeromicrobium sp. | reverse complement strand
CCTTCGGCCCCAGCTCGGCCGGGAGGTGCACCGTGGCGTTGTTGATCGCCGCCTTCGGCGCGGCGTAGTCGAGCAGGCTCGTCGACGGCTCGAACGCCTGGATCGACGAGTTGTTGATGACGCACGAGCCCTCACCGAGGTGCGCCAACGCCGCCCGGGTCATCCAGAACAAGCCGAACAGGTTGGTGCGGAACGTGCGCTCGAGGCGCTCGTCGTCGATGTCGGCCAGACCCTCGTCTCGCGCCATCTGGTAGCCCGCGTTGTTGACGAGGATGTCGAGACCGCTGAGACCTTCCGCGGCCTCTGCCACGACGCGATCGCACACGGCGCTCTCGCGCAGGTCGGCCTCGATGACCACCGCGGTGCGACCCTCTGCCTCGACGAGACGCCTCGTCTCGGCGGCATCCTCGGCCTCCTCGGGGAGGTACGTGAACGCGACGTCGGCGCCTTCGCGGGCGTAGGCGATCGCGACGGCCCGGCCGATCCCCGAGTCGCCTCCGGTGATGAGCGCCCTGCGCCCGCGCAGGCGGCCGGTGCCGACGTAACTGTCCTCACCGTGGTCGGGCACGGGATCCATCGCGGCGGTCGTGCCCGGTGGCTCCTGTTGCTGGGGCGGGAAGGCCCGGTCGTCAGTCATGTCGTCTCCTCTGGTGCGGTGTGCATGGCGTGTCAGACACGGAGATCGCGCGCACAGACGCGGGCGTGCGCCTCGGCGAGTTGGTCGTGTTGTCGTTCGCCCTGGGCGAGCAACCGGTCCAGTTCGTCGCGCGAGCACGGCAGCGCGTCGGCCACGCACAGCAGCGCCTGCCAACCGGCGATCTTGCCGGCCACCGCATCGCGCATCGTCTCCAGTTCCGCCACGTCCGCCAGCGCGGTCCGGCGCGGTCCGGGTCCCCGGAAGGTCACCAGGCTCAGTGTGAGTGCCGCCCGGGCGGCCACGCCCACGAGGCGGACCTCGCGGACGTCCAGGCCCGACGCCAGTCGGCGCAGGAACGCACGCTCCTCGACGAGTTCGTCGCGGATCGCGGTGGCGAGCGCGCGCATCGCCGGATCGGCCTGACGTGATCGCCCGAAGAGCCAGATGCCCGCGGACGCACCTGCCAGGTGGGCCCGCAGGTAGGGCGCGATCGTGGTCGGGTCGTCACTCATGTCCAGTCCTGCCGTTCGGGGTGTCGGTCGCATCCTTGCGACGCTCGAGGAGCTGGTGCGTGCCGTCGCACCACGGTCCGGTGGACGTCAGACCGCACCGGCACACCGCGCTGACGGGCCGCTCGGTGCGGTGCAGGGTGCCGTCGGCAGCCTGCACCGTGTGGTCGCCGCGCAGCAGGATGGGCCCGTTCGGGCAGACCACCACGTCGGGCTCAGCCACGTCCCCACCTCGCGAGCAGGTGGTGGGCGACCCGGTCCTCGAGGTCCAGGCACGTGAATGCCCCGAACGCGATGTCACCCGCCAGGTGTGGTTCCGCGGCGAGCAGACCACCGGCGATGAAGCGCGCAGCGGTGTGCTCGTGGACGGCGTCGGCCTCGACGTGTTCGTCGTAGTACTCCGCGAGTGGTTCGGGAAAGCCGAGTCGGCGCAGACCTTGGGCCATCCGTCGCGCCGGGACGGCGCTCGAGGCCTCGAAGGCGACGAGGTGGCCCACGGCCGCACCTCGCAGGCTGCGGCGCAGGCCGAACATCGTGACCGCGACGTTCATCTCGAGCACCTCGGCCGGCGCCCGATCCACGTAGGCACCCTCGCGCGCGTCGAGCCCCGCGGCGCGGATCCCCTGCGCGAACAGGTGCGCGTGCAGGCGGTCGCCCCGACCCGTGCCGTACTCGTCGTACTGCAGTTCCGCGAGGGCGGCCCGGGGCCCGGTGGGCAGGCGCGGGATCACCCACGTCGTCGGGTCGGCCTCCTTGAGGTGGTAGAGCGACCGCAGTTCCAGCAGTTCTCGCACCTGGTCCGCGTCGGCGTCGCGCTGGACGAACCGCGCGAGCGACGGACCCTCGTGGGCGTGGACGAAGGCGAGCAGCGAGTCCGGGTCGACCTCGGCCGGCATGCGCCCCACCGCGCGCTCGCGCAGGCGGGCCTCGAGGTCGGTCTCCAGGGCCCGGCGCACCGCGATCAGCTCCGGCTGCCACTCGGCGTCGTCGTCGATGCCCGGCAGTCCGCGGTGGTGCAGCTCGTGACACAGCCACAGCGTCAGGAGTCCATCGGCATCGTCGCTCTGTCCGACCGAGGCGACCGCCGCCCACGACACCGAGCCGCCGAGCGCGGCCAGGACGGTCGCACTCAGGTCGCCGCGCGGGGCAGGAAGCACGGTCGTGGTGCGCAGGTCGATGGTCGTCATCGCGCGCCGATCGAGGGGTCGAACAGGACCTTGACCATGCAGTCCTCCTTGGCCTGGAATCGGGCATACGCCTGCGGCGCCTGCCCGAGGTCGACGCGATGCGTCGCGAAGTCCTGCAGGCCCAGCGGGTCGCCGGGCTCCTCGGCGAGCGGCAGCAGGTCGTCGACCCAGCCCGCGTACACCCCGCTGATCGAGACGGTGCCGCCGCGGCGTACGAGCCCGAAGGCGGTCTGGAGCGCCGCCATCCGGTCGACGCTCACGTGCTGCATCACGGCTCGTCGGGCAGGTCGCCGGACACGACGATCGGTCCGTAGTCCGCGTGCGGCACGCGCAGGTACTCGGCCTGCCCGCCCGGGACGCTTCCGTACAAGCGGCTGTAGCCGAACAGTGCCGCGCCGGATCCCTCGGACCGCACCTGGGTCGTCTCGCACTGGGTCTGCAGGCCGCGATCACACATGAAACAGCGGCCGCAGGCGATCTGGAACGGGACCACGACGCGATCGCCGACCTTCAGGCGGTCGGCCGCCGGTCCCACCTCGACGACCTCGCCCATCGTCTCGTGGCCGAACACGTCGCCCGGGGTCATGAACGGCCCGAGCACCTCGTAGAGATGCAGGTCGGAACCACACAGGCCCGTCGTCGTGACCTTGATGATCGCGTCGTCGTCGTGCTCGATCACGGGATCGGGGACGTCGTCGACGCGGATGTCGCGTCGGCCCTGCCAGGTGACTGCTCGCATCGGAACTCCTCGTCGCAGCGGGTGGTCGTGCAGGAAGTACCCCGCGCGCGCGAACTCATGCATCGCGCATGAGTTCGGCCTCACGGGGTACGCCACTGGTACCCACGACAGGAAGGACCGACCATGAGCACGCCACACCCCGAGGCTCCCGCGGAGGGACCCGACGTCGACGATCCCGCGACCGCTCCGGACGAACCGGCGCCGCAGACGCCGGACGCCCCGCCCGAGCAGGGGCCAGCCGCGGAGCCGCCGGACTGACCCGCCTCACCCTCCGTACGCGCACGTCGCGGCCCTCGAGTTGCGGGCCGTGGCGTACGGCTGCACTGTGAGAAGCGGTCAAGCAGCTGGCCGGTTTCCCTGTCTCATTGCGGAGGCCGCCATGGACGATCCGAACCTCCACCGCCTGATCCTCGAGCACCTCGACCTCGCCACACGCCTGGCCCACGGCTACGCCGCCCGTGGCATCGAACTCGACGACCTCGTCCAGGTCGCCCGGCTCGGGCTGGTCAAGGCAGCCGGCCACTTCGATCCCGACCGGGGCGACTTCGCCCCCTACGCGGCCGCCGCGATCCGCGGCGAACTGAAACGCCACTTCCGCGACCACGGCTGGGACCTGAGGCCACCGCGACGCCTGCAGGAGACCGTGGCCCGGCTGTCGGCGGGCCTGGAGGTCGAGGATGCCGACCGCAGGGAGGCCGAACAGGCCAGACAGTGCTACACCCTCGCGTCGATCGAGGCCGCGACCGACGCCGGACACGAACAGGGCGGCCTCGACCCGGGCTACGGCCACGTCGAGGACCGGCTCACGGTCGGTCGGCTGTGCCGGGACCTGCCACGTCCCGATCGCCAACTCCTGCAGTGGCGGTTCGCCGACGAGTTGAGCCAGAGCCAGATCGGCGTGCTCCTCGGCGTCGGCCAGACCCAGGTGTCGCGTCGCCTGTCGACGTTGCTCGACCACCTGCACCTGCGCGCCCAGCCCCGGGCCGCCTGACATCACTGCGCATGCCCACCGAAACCTCGAAGGACGCACCATGACCGAGCACGACATCCCCGGAGCACCGGCCCCGACCGAGCCCGCACCGCAGGAGCCGACCAAGCCCGTCGATCCACCGGCGCCCAAACCCGACCAGTCCGGTCCCGAGCCCCGCACCCCCACCGGGGCGACTCCCTCCGCCGAGCGCGCGAGCGTGGCCCAGCAGGAGGGCTGGCTGACCACGGCGGGCGGCGTCCGGCTGCGCGAGACCGACCACTCCCTCAAGGCCGGTCGGCGCGGGCCCACCCTGCTGCAGGACCACCACCTGCGCGAGAAGATCACGCACTTCGACCACGAGCGCATCCCCGAGCGCGTCGTCCATGCCCGCGGCACCGCGGCCCACGGCACGTTCGTCGGGTACGGGACGGCCGAGTCGGTCACGTGTGCCCCGTTCCTGGCCAAGAACGTCGAGACCCCCGTGTTCGTCCGGTTCTCGACGGTGCTCGGATCGCGAGGGTCGGCCGACACCGTCCGCGACACGCGCGGATTCGCGACGAAGTTCTACACGGCGGAGGGCAACTTCGACCTCGTCGGCAACAACATCCCGGTCTTCTTCATCCAGGACG
>CAYXFT010000221.1:0-4718 GCA_964464335.1 uncultured Aeromicrobium sp. | reverse complement strand
CGAGACCGGCCTGCTGGCCCGTCAGGCGGCCGGTCTCGAAGCGAATGGTGCGGGTGCCGAAACGACCGTTGTCAATGACGGTCTCGACGGTGTGGATGGTGTCGGACATGACGTCCCTTCCGCAGGGCCGTGCCCTGCTTCTTCGGACGAGGCGGCTCAGATCCCCACGCGGGGAGCCGGTCTTCGATCGAGGCCCACGGGTTCGCCATGCGGCGGTCCGTGAGCCACTACCGAGGACCGAGCCGGGGCCGACCTCGTCGGTGTCGTGAAATGGAGTTGTACTCGTCCGGGCACACAGGCCCAGACGCGGGAACGGGCGGCCATCCGTGAGGATGACCGCCCGATCAGATCAGCGGCGCAGACCGAGTCGCTCGATGAGCGAGCGGTAACGCTCGATGTCGTTGTTCTGCAAGTAGTTCAGCAGCCGACGACGCTGGCCGACCAACAGGAGCAGACCACGACGGCTGTGGTGGTCGTGCTTGTGCTCCTTCAGGTGCTCGGTCAGGTGCGTGATGCGGCCGGTGAGCAGTGCGATCTGGACCTCGGGGGATCCGGTGTCGCCCTCGCTGGTGGCGTACTGCGCGATGATTTCCGACTTCGACAGGTCTGCCACCGTGGGGGCAGCGGTCTTCTTCGACACGTTCTCTCCTGGGAGTTCCGTTGCACGGCGCGCCCGGGCCTGTTCACCGGGGCACTCTCTGTCCGTGGCCGTTCGACGGCAACGGTCAGTTTATCAGCGCGCACCCTCGCTCGGCGAATCGAGTCGGGCGCGGGCCTGCTCGACGTCGCGGTGCATCTGATCCAGCAACGCGTCGACCGAGTCGAAGGCCACCATGTTGCGCAGTCGCGCCACGAACTCGACCCGGATCCGGCGGTCGTACAGGTCGAGGTCGTCGCGATCGAGCACGTACGACTCGACCCGGCGACCGGTCAGGCCCTCGAAGGTCGGATTCGTCCCGACGGACGTCGCGGCGGGGAGCCGAGAGCCGTCGGGCAGGAGGACACGCGTCGCGTAGACGCCGTCCGGCGGGACGGCGAGGGTCTCGTCGACCGGGACGTTCGCGGTCGGGAAGCCGAATTCGCGCCCCCGCCGGTCCCCCGCCACGACGACGCCCTCGACCTCGTGCGGCCGGCCCAGGATCTCGGCGGCCTGCTCGACGTCACCGGCGGCGACGGCGGCGCGCACCCGCGTGGACGAGAAGACCTCACCGTCACCGGCCAGGGCGGACTCGGTGGCCGTGAACCCGGCCCGCTCCCCCACCTCGATCAGGTTCTCGATCGATCCCGACGCCTTGGCGCCGAAGCGGAACCCGTCGCCGACGACCACCGCCACGGCGTGGCACTGGTCGAGGACGACGGCGCTGACGAACTCCTCGGGGGTCCAGGCGGCCATCTCGGCGGTGAAGTCCAGGACGCGTACGTGGTCGGCGCCGTGCTGGTGCAGCAGTTCGATGCGTCGCTCGAGACTCGTGAGCACTCGGGGCGCGCGATCGGGCGCGAAGATCGCGACGGGATGAGGGTCGAACGTGACCGCCACGGTCACCGCGCCGCGCGCGGCCTCGCGGGTCGCGGCGAGCAGTGCCTGATGTCCGCGGTGCACTCCGTCGAAGTTGCCGATCGTGATCGCGGACGGCTCGCCGACGGGGATGCCGGGTGCACCGTCCACGGTCTTCCAGATCGCCACGGCGTCACTTTAGCCACACGTCATGCAGCAGTCCGCAGCGCGGCGATCGAATCGTCGGTGCACGTGTCCCAGAAGCCCCCCACGACGTCGGCGATCTGGCTGAACGAGGCCGCGGCGAACAGCACCTCCTGGTAGTGGGTGATGTCGTAGTCGGTCGTGCCCATGTCGACGATGTCGAGCGGGCGGATGGTCATGTGGCGGAACTCCTCGATCTCCCCCGGACTCGACAGGATGCCCGCGCCGTAGGCCTTCAGCCCGTCGGGCTCGTGGACCACGCCGAACTCCAGCGAGAACCAGAACGTCCTGCTGACGAACTCCAGCGCCTCGTCCGTCTCCACCCGGCGCGCGGCCGCCCCCGCCGCCTCGTAGAGCTCGGTGAAGCGTCGGTCCGCGAGCGTGTTCCCGTGGCCGACGACCTCGTGCAGCACGTCGGGCTCCGGCGTGTACAGAGGCACCGAATGGTGCCGGACGTACTGGGTCGCCCAGAACCCGTGCTCCGCGAGCGCCTCGTAGAACTCGCGCAGCGGCACCAGCCCCGCGGCCGGTCGGTAGGCGAACCCGGTCAGTGAGGCCAGCTTGTCGGTCAGTTCCGCCAACTGGGGCACGCGGTCGTCCGGCAGCCCGAAGGCGTCCTTGCCGTCGAGGAACTCGCGGCACGCGTACCGGCGATGCTTCTCCAGCAGGTCCGCACACACGGCGCGCCAGACCTCGTGCTCGTCGTCGGTGTAGTCGATGACCGGGGGCGGGTCTCCCTGGCGCCATTGCGCGGCCGCCGTGGCGATGCGGTCGCGGCGCTCGCGATAGACCGGGTCCTCCAACCCGGGGTGTCCCTCCCCCAGTTCCACCGAGACGCTGCCGTCGGACTTGCGGGTGATGGGTGCGAAGTACTGGCCCTCGTCGAACATGTCGTTTCCTCCTATGCCTCGATCACGCCGTCGACCTCGCCGAGCGGCAGGAGCCGTCCGTCGGAGGTCCGCGCCGCCGCCGAGATGGTGACCCGATCGCCGTCGCGCAGAAAGGTCCGGGTGGTGTCGTCGTCGAGCGTGATCGGCTCGGTGCCGTTCCACGTCAGTTCGAGCAGCGAGCCGACCTGGCTCCGCTCCGTGCCGCTGACCGTGCCGGACGCGAACAGATCACCGGGGCGCAATGACGCGCCGTTGACGGTCAGGTGGGCGAGCATCTGCGCCGGTGTCCATGCCATCGTCGCGAACGGCGGCCGCGAGACGACCGAGCCGTTGATCGAGACCGCCAACTCCAGATCGAGCCCGTGACCGGCCGGCCGCAGGTAGTCCTGCAGGTCGACGTGCGGCGACGGCGGGTCGATGCGCGCGTCGGCCAGGGCGGCCCACGGCACGATCCACGGCGAGATCGAGGTCGCGAACGACTTGCCCAGGAACGGTCCGAGCGGGACGTACTCCCACGCCTGGATGTCCCGGGCGGACCAGTCGTTGACGACGCACACGCCGAACACGTGCTGCTCGAACTCCGCGACGTCGACCGGTTCGCCGAGCCGCGATCCGGCACCGACGACGAAGCCGATCTCGGCCTCGATGTCCAACTTCGCGCTCGGACCGAACCCGATCGAACCGTCGGATGCGCGGACCTGACCGGACGGGCGACGCACGGGTGTCCCCGACACGACGACCGTGCCTGCGCGACCGTGGTAGCCGATCGGCAGGTGATCCCAGTTCGGGGTCAGCGGCTCACCGTCCGGCCGGAAGATCCGGCCCACGGTGGTCGCGTGGTTCCGCGAGGCGTAGAAGTCGACGTAGTCGGCGACCGCGAACGGCAGGAGGAGGGTGACGTCGCGGGCCGGCCGCGTCTGCGGGTCCTGCGCCACGTGGTTGAGCAGGGCGGCACGCACGGCCGACCAGACGGCGGGCCCGGCGGCGAGCAGCGCGTCGATCGACCCGCCGGCGAACAGGTCGGCGTGCTCGGGCAGTACCGCCGGCGCGACCGCCGTCAGATCGAGGATGCCGGTGCCGACCCCCACGCCGACGCGCGCGCCCTCGACGTCCGGCGCGGTGAAGCTGCAGAACGGGAGGGTGCTGCGATCGAAGTCGGTCATGCGATCAACCCCAGTGCCCTCAGGTCGGCGAGTGGTTCGTCGATGCTGCACGTGCCGATCGACCGGAACCACCGCCGCGACTCGGCCAGACCGGCGAGATCGAGATCGTCCGCGCCGGCCGTGAGCAGCGGAGCGGGATCGTCGCCGCGAGCCGCGGCCACCACGCCCGCCATCACGTTGACGAACCCGTGAGCGCCGTCGTGCGCGATCGCCGCGTGCAGGCCCGCCGTCAGCTTGAACGGCTGGTCGTGCTCCACGCAGTGGACGAGCGCTGACGCCACGTCCTCGACCGACGGGACGGAGGCGCCGCCGCAGCGCAACTTCAGGACGGCTCCCTCGGGGACGGTGAATCCGGTCCCCCAGGGTCGCTCGACGACGGTGGCCTCGTCGGGCAGGTCGTCGGTTCGGCCCCACCGTTCGAGCGTGCCGCTCACGACGGCGACCTCCAACGGCGCGGTGAGCAGGGCGCGCAGTTCGGGCAGGCACGCGTCGTCGCACACGAACGGGCCGACGTATCGACCGTCCGGAGATGTCCGGCGGGCCAGGTGGGCCTTGAGCGCGACGTCCAGCGGCGCGTTCCCGGGCGGGAAGATCGCCGCGTCGTCGAAGAACCGGTCGAACGTCATCCGCGCCCCCACGAGAGGTGGTACTTTCCGTCGTCGACGGCGCGACCGCCCTCGCCGAGTTCGAGCGGCCGGAACGTGTCGACCATGACCGCGAGCTCGTCGAAGCGCTCGGCGCCGAGGCTCGCCTCGATCGCGGCGGGCACCGGACCGTGCGAGTGTCCGCCCGGGTGCACCGAGATCGAGCCCTTCGCGATCCCCGAACCCTTGCGCGCCTCGTAGTCGCCGTCGACGTAGAACATGATCTCGTCGGAGTCGACGTTCGAGTGGTAGTACGGCACCGGGATGGCCAGCGGGTGGTAGTCGACCTTGCGCGGCACGAAGTTGCAGATCACGAAGTTGG
>CAYXFT010000220.1:0-4736 GCA_964464335.1 uncultured Aeromicrobium sp. | reverse complement strand
CTTCGAGGACACCCACCCCACGACGCACTCCGACCCGACGTACGCCGTGCACGACTCGACGTTCTACTGCGTCGCCAACATGCCGGGCGCCGTGCCGAACACGTCGACCTACGCGCTGACGAACGCGACCCTGCCGTACGTCGTGGCGCTGGCCGACAAGGGCTGGGAGCAGGCCTGCCGCGACGACCGGTCACTCGCGATCGGACTCAACACCCACGCCGGCACGCTGACGAACGAGCCCGTCGGCGCGGCGACGGGCATCGCCGCGATCTCGCCTGAGGCCGCGCTGGCCTGACCGTGCCGGTGACAGGACTCGAACCTGCACGTCCCTGAGGACACCAGGACCTAAACCTGGCGCGTCTCCCATTCCGCCACACCGGCCGGCGAGACGAGTCTAGAGATATGTAGCGAAATCCGCGTGAATCTGGCCTGACCGGCCCTCCCAGGGTGGAGGCCGCTACACATCTGGGGGCTGCGGCCGGGGCAGACCGCTAGGGCATCGGCGGGCCGATCGCGCTGATCCTGGCGATCTTCGTCGGCATCATCATGCCGTTCCTGACCCCGAACGCGCACGGTGCGCTGGTCCTGGACGTGCCGCGGTGTCCGGTCGGGCTGGCGCGCGACCTCGGTGCCCGTCGGCTCCTCGGCCCGAGCGGGCTGTGGTTGGCGACGACCGACGCCGACTCGCGGGTGCCGCCGGGGTGGCTCGCCGACCAGTTGTCCGCCGGGGCGGACGCCTTCGTGGGGACGGTCGCGCTCGACCCCGACGACCACGAGCGACATCCGGGTTGGACCCATGAGTACGAGCGACACCTCGGTGACGACGGGCACCCGCACGTGCACGGGGCGAACCTCGGCGTGCGCGCCGACTGGTACGAGCGGGTGGGCGGCTTCCGTCCGATGGACCGGGCCGAGGACCACGACCTCGTCCAGCGCCTCGCGACGCGGGGCGCA
The DNA here is from genome assembly GCA_964464335.1 of uncultured Aeromicrobium sp. Classification (GTDB taxonomy): domain Bacteria; phylum Actinomycetota; class Actinomycetes; order Propionibacteriales; family Nocardioidaceae; genus Aeromicrobium. The sequence goes on along the minus strand of CAYXFT010000220.1, from coordinate 3,782 downwards.
CACATCGCGAGGTCGACGCGGTCGCCCGTCATCACCTCGGCCCGGCACACGTCACGCGTGACCGGTGGTGTGGCGACCGACCTCGCCGCCTCCGGCTGACCGCGGCGTCGTCAGGCGGCGGTCTCAGGCGGCGTCGAGGCCGAGGTCGCGGCGCAGCTTGGCGACGTGACCGGTGGCCTTGACGTTGTACTGCGCGATTTCCACGACGCCGTCTGCGTCGATCACGAAGGTCGAACGGATGACGCCGGTGACGACCTTGCCGTAGAGCTTCTTCTCGCCGAAGGCACCCCACGCGGTCAGGACCTCCTTCTCGGGGTCGGACAGCAGGGTGATCGTCAGGCCGTCGCGCTCGCGGAACTTCGCCAGCTTCCCGGGCTGGTCGGGGCTGATGCTGAGCACCTCGAAGCCCTCGGCCTTGAGCCGGTCGATCGAGTCGCTGAAGTCGCAGGCCTGCTTCGTGCAGCCCGGCGTCATCGCGGCTGGGTAGAAGTAGACGATCACGCGGCGGCCCCGCAGGTCAGACAGGGTCACCTCGGCTCCGTCGTCGGTCGGGAGGGTGAAGTCGGGGGCCGGGTCACCGGGCTGCAGGCGAGTCGTCATGGGCACTATCCTGACAAGGCATCCTGCACGCATCGAGAGGACTCCCGTGGCACGAGCGAATTCGACACCCGCCCAGGCGTCTCCCGACGAACTCGTCGATGAGATCGAAGAGATCCGCGACCGGCTCAGCGACACGATCGACGAACTCGTCGACCGGGTGAAGCCCGCCAACATCGCCAAGCGTCAGGCCGCGCGCGCCAAGGCATACTTCGTCGACGCCGAGACCGGACTGCGCTACGAGCACGTCGTCCCGGTGATCACGGGCACGATCGTGACGATCGCCGGCTTCGTGGTGCTGCGCAGGCTCCTGAAGTGACCGTGGGGTCGTGATGGACGCCAAGCTGCCGATCCGGATGCTGCACGACCGGCTCCTGGTCTCGCTCGACAAGGAGGCCGGCGACCGGCGCTCCTCGGGCGGCATCGTCATCCCCGCCACGGCAGCGATGGGGCGTCGGCTGTCCTGGGCCCGGGTCGACGCGGTCGGATCGCAGGTCCGTTCCGTCGAGATGGGCGACCGGGTGCTGTTCGACCCCGAGGACCGGGCCGAGGTCGAGGTCCGCGGGGAGACGTTCATCCTCCTGCGCGAGCGCGACCTGCACGCCGTCGCCTCCGAGCGCATCGACGAGGGCCAGACCGGCCTCTACCTGTGAGAGCCCGGCAGTGAGCGCTGACGATCGGCTCCCGTTCCGTCGACTGCACCTGCCCCGCACCGAGACCTCGCTGCGCGAGCGGCTCCACCGCATCCGGCGCAGTTGGCGCCTGCTCCTGCGGCTCACCATCGCCACGGGTGCCGCCTTCGCGATCGCCACCCACGTGTTCGGCCACCCGCAGGCGTTCTTCGCGCCGATCGCCGCCGTCATCGCCCTGACCGCCGGCGTCGGCCGGCGCCAGCGGGTCGTCTTCGAACTCGTCCTCGGCGTCGCGTTCGGCGTCCTCGTCGGCGAGCTGCTGATCCTGTGGATCGGCCGCGGTGCGTGGCAGATCGCGCTGGTCGCGGGTCTGACCGCGGTCGTCGCGATGCTGTTCAACATCACGGGACTGGCGCTGACCCAGGCGATCAACTCCGGGCTGCTGCTCGCGGCCGTCGTCCCGGCGCCCGGCGTGGCGAACCCGGCCATGACCCGGTTCATCGACGCGCTCATCGGCGGTCTGTGCGGGTTGTTCATGGTGCTGGTGCTGCCGCGCAACAGCGTGCGCGACGTCGACGAGAGTCAGCAGGAACTGCTGCAGCGGCTCGCCCGCGTGCTGGCCCGGATCGGGCAGGCGATGCGGACCGACGACGCCGCGCTGGCCGACCTCGCGCTGACCGAGGCCCGCGAGGCCCAGCCGCTCATGGACGCGCTGAGGGCGACCGCCACGAACGTCAGCGAGGTCGCCCGACTGGCGCCGATGCGCTGGAACCAGCGCGCCGACGTCGGTCGGTATGCGGCCAGCGTCAACGATCTCGACAACGCGTTGCGCGACACCCGGGTGCTCGCCCGGCGCGTCGCGGCGATGCTGCGCCACGACGAGGACGCTCCCAGCGAGTTGACCGACGCCGTCGACACGCTCGTCGAGGCGGTCCTGATCTACGCCGACGAGTTCGCGTCGGCGACCGATCTCGAGCGGGCGAACGAACGCCTCGTGGCGGCCTCCGACCTCGCGATCGGTGCGTTGGGCGACCGGCTCACCGTGAACACCGCGTCGATCGCGGCGCAGGTCCGGTCGCTGGCCGCGGACCTGCTGATGGCCGGGGGAGTGCCGCGTACGGCCCTCGACGACCTGCTCGATCTCGGCTGACGCGACGTAGGTTCGGGACATGGAACCACGGCATCGGTTGGACGAGTTGAGGCGACGCCTCGCCGCGCTGCGCCGTGCCGACCGCGACGGTGCCCGTGACTGCGACGACCCCGATCGCCCGACCGAGCCGAAAAGTCGTTCGGCCGACGACGACCACCCTGCATAACCTCGACGGGACACGCCCGTTCGTATCACCCGCCGCTTCGGACGCTCGTTCGGAGCGGCGTTTCCACGACGCCGGCCATCGATCCAGGAAGGAGGCGCGTCATGACCACGACATTCACCGATTTCATGCCCGCGAAGACCCACCCGACCACGGAAGCCATCCGTGTGGAGGCGAACACCGGGGAGGAGGTGAAGGACATGTCCTTGTTCGAACTCGCACCGCGACGTCAGACCCGCGCCGACCTCGATCGGCTGGTGGTCCTGGAGCGACTCAAGCAGCGTCGCCGGGTCTCCCAGCACCTGCGTTCCGTGCACAGCCAGTTGTGGGGCGTTCGCGCGAACCGCTGACGCGGTGAGCACATGACCCGATGAGCAGGGGCGGGAGGCGCAGGCCTCCCGCCCCTCGTCATGCCTGCGGGTCGTCGGTGCCGAGCGCGTCGGCGAACGCGAGGATGCGGTTCGCGTCGCGGATGTGCAGCTCCTCGATCATCTTGCCGTTGAACGTGGCGACGCCCCTGCCCTCGGCCGCGGCCTCGTCGAAGGCGGCGATCATCCCGCGCGCCCGCTCGATGTCGGCCTCGGACGGGCTGAACGCCACGTTCGCCGGCGCGACCTGGGACGGGTGGATGAGGGTCTTGCCGTCGAAGCCCATCTCGCGACCCTGACGGGCCTCGGCGTTGAAGCCCTCGGCGTCCTTCACGTCGTTGTAGACGCCGTCGATGATGACCTTGCCCGCGGCGCGCACGGCCAGGAGCGTCCACGCCAGCGACGTCAGGACGACCGGATTGCGGCCCGGGACGTGTAGTCCGTAGGTCTCGTTGACGATGTCGTTGGTGCCCATCACGATCACGGTCAGGCGCGGGTGCGCGGCGGCGATCTCCTCGGCGTGCAGGAGGGCGCGCGGCGTCTCGATCATGGCCCACAGCTGAGTCTTCGCGGGCGCGCCGGCCGCCTCCATCGCGGCGACCAGGTCGAGCACCTGGTCCGCCGACTCGACCTTCGGCACCAGGATCGCGTCGGGTCCGGCCTTCGCCGCCGCGGCGACGTCGTCGTCGTGCCACTGGGTGCCGATCGAGTTGACCCGGATCGCCAGTTCGCGCCGGCCGTACTCGCCGGACTGCACGGCGGCGCACACGTTGGCGCGGCCCTGCTCCTTCGCGTCGGGCGACACGGAGTCCTCGAGGTCGAGGATCAGCGCGTCGGCGTCGATCGTCTTGGCCTTCTCCAGTGCGCGCTCG
>CAYXFT010000219.1:0-4747 GCA_964464335.1 uncultured Aeromicrobium sp. | reverse complement strand
CGGCGAAACCGCAGGGCCGAACCTGCGATGCCTGTGCCGCAAACACCACAACATGCCCTACCCAATGAAGAGGGGCCACGGCCACCTCGACGACCGACACCTCGACACGCCCTACCGGCACATCGAGCGATACCTGCCCTGCCCACCGATCATCGTCGAGATGGACATCGTCGACCCCCACAGAGCCGCGTGACCCCGATCAGTTGATGATCTCGGCGCGTCTGCAGGGCCTCGGGGGTCAGGCGGGTACGGGCGGTGACTTCGCGGACGACCCCCGAGCGGCTCGCGGCTGCGGTCGGACCCCGTCGGTTCCACGACGTACACGCGAGGCTCGACGTCGCCCGGGGCGAGCTCCGCCGCCAGCCCGGCACCGTTGACGAGCGCCGTGAAGTACATGTGGTTCATCACCGGCCTTCGTGCCGTGGAAGAACGGTCCCGCCGGCAGGACGGAGATCAGTGCTCATCGGACTCCTCCAGACGCTCCGGCAGGCCCAGGGTCGGGAACCGGTCCGCGTGGAACGTGACGATCTCGGCGATGGCTCCACCGCAGATGCGCAGGACGTCGAGCGTCAACGGCCGGTACTCCCCCGCCTGCTCCTGCCACAGGTAGAACGCGACGGCGGGCTGACGGTTCACCGCGGTGGGTACCGCGCGCAGGCCCTCCATCCCCTCGAAGCCGCTCTTCACCCACTCGGCCACCACGGCCTCACGGCCGATCTGCATGCCGGGCGTCGGCGGCATGGAGCAGCGCACGTCCTCGCGCAGCATCGTCGCGATGGCGCCGACATCCGTGGCCAGACTGGCGTCGGTGTAGCGGCGCACCAGGTCGCGCGTCGCGAGGTCGCCGGGATCCCCGGTCCAGTCCTGCCGCTGCGCCGGCAGGTGGTGCCGCAGCCCCGCCCGGGCCCGCTGCAGCGCGCTGTTCACCGAGTTCACGGAGTCGCCGAGCAGGTCGGCCACGTCCTTGGCCCGCCAGCCGAGCACGTCCCGCAGGATCAACACGGCCCGCGGTCGCGGCGCGAGGTGCTGGACCGCGGCGACGTACGCCAGCTCGATCGTCTCCCGCGCGACGGTTGCAGTCTCCGGGTCGTCCGACTCGTCCGCGGGCAACTCGTCGAGCAGGCGATCCGGATACGGCTGGAGCCACAGCACCTCGTCGCCGGTGGCCGGCTCCGGGCGCCGCTTCGTCAGCAGGTCGAGGCACGCGTTGGTGGCGATCCGGTACAGCCAGGCGCGGAACGTCGAGCGACCCTCGAACGTCTCGCGACGCCGCCACGCCCGCAGGAAGGTCTCCTGCACGGTGTCCTCGGCGTCCTCGAACGATCCGAGCATCCGGTAGCAGTGCACGTGCAGCTCGCGGCGGTGCGGCTCCGTCATCGCGGCGAAGGTCGGCTCATCGACCCCGGTCATGTCGCTCCGCTCCCCCAGTGGCGTGTCCACGCTCATGGTCATCCTCTTCCGTCTCGTCATGTCCTGTCACAGGTATGACGGCGGCGGGCGCCAGAACTCATCACTCACGCACGACGGGCGGTGCCGCGACTGAGTGCCAGGTGGCCACCGAGGAAGCCGGCGCCGGCCATCACGAGGTTCCCGGCGAGGCCGAGTTTCACGGCTGCCGAGTGGCGTCCGCGCAGGCGCGCGATGAGAGACCCCACGAACAGGAAGGTGCCGAGGTCCGTGGACAGGGAGTGGATCGCGCCGATCCGGCGTTCCTCACCCGACAGCTCGGTCCAGTCCGCGGCCCCGGAGAACGCAGTGGGCACGGAGGCAGCCAGGCCTGCGCCGACCAGCAACGCGGCGCCCGGTCGAGCGCCCGGCCCACCGGCCACGTCCAGAACGGAGGCACTGAGCCACGTGCCCAAGGTGACGTCCGTGAGCGGCGGGTGGACCGAGTGGCCGAGGGCGTCGGTGTGGAACGGGCTGGTCCGGAGCCTCTCGAGCACGGGCCCGTAGAACGTCGCTTGGACGTCGGCGACTCGTTCCGAGACGGGACTCTCACTCACCGCCCGGATGACCCGTTGTGCCAAGGACGTCGTGGACACGTTGTCAACGTACGCCTCTCGAGGACCCCTGAGTAGCCCTCGGCGTGAGTTGGGTCACTTCGCGGCGCGAAGCGCAACCATTGTTTTTCCCTGGTATCACAACACCAGCACGCGGTTGAAAGGTGTACGACTGGCGTTGGCCGATTCGTGTTCGCCGATTTCGCCTGCCTACTCTCCTTGAGGCCCTCCTTGGGCCAGGCCGTGAGCACGCTGAACTCGCCGAGGTTCACGGGACCAGTCAACTGAACTCCATCGGCGAGACGGGGAAACCAGCATTGCGTCGCGCCAGCGCGACTTGGGGCTCACCACGAGAACGTGGGGCATACCTTCACTGCCAGTCCGACAGGTCTCTCCTCGAAGGCGTTGAAGGAGATCCCTCATGCGCCACGTCGCAACGTTCCTTGCTGCCTGTCTGGCGGCCTCCCTCCTGTCCGTCAGCGCTCCCGCCCTCGCGGCGCCGGCCACGACCGCACCCACCACCACGCCCACCACCACGCCCACGACGGCGCCCCCGACCGCCACGGCTCCGACGGCCGCGCAGGTCGCTGCCAAGAAGCGCGCCGCGATCGCCAAGAAGAAGGCCCTGAAGGCCAAGAAGAAGGCGCTGAAGAAGAAGCGCGCCATCCAGCGCGGCAAGAAGTTCGTCCGTTACGCCGCGAAGTACAAGGGCACGCCGTACCGCTGGGGCGGCGCGAGCCCGGCCGGCTTCGACTGCTCCGGTTACGTCCAGTACGTCGCGAAGAAGGCGCTGAAGAAGAAGCTGCCGCGCATCGCCGGCGACCAGATGAAGAAGGGCAAGAAGGTCTCCAAGGGCGACAAGCGCAAGGGCGACCTGATCGGCTTCTACAGCGGATCGAACGTCTACCACATCGCCATCTACGCCGGAGGCGGCAAGATCTGGCACGCTCCTCGCCCCGGCAGGTCGGTCGAGAAGGTCAAGATCTGGACCAGCGCGTACAAGGTCCGCCGCATCTGAGACGTGGTGGTCGAGTAGGTCGATCACCGGACGGTGATTGACGTCACGCCCCGGTTCCGGGCGACTGACCCGCGCAGGAGTACCTTGGTGAGGCTGGCCTAACCGGCCTGCCCAATTCATGAGGCGGAAGTCGTGATCGGTACGTTCCTGATTGGCCTGCGCGAGGGTCTCGAGGCCTCGCTGGTCGTGGGCATCCTCATCGCCTACGTCCGCAAGATCGGCCGCGCCGACGTCGTCCCGCGCATCTGGGCCGGCGTGGCGCTGGCCGTCCTGCTCTCGCTGGGTCTCGGCGCACTGCTCACCTTCGGCACCTACGGCCTGACCTTCGAGGCGCAGGAGATCATCGGTGGCACGATGTCGATCCTGGCCGTCGCCCTCGTCACCTGGATGATCTTCTGGATGGCGCGGACCGCCAAGAACCTCAAGGGCGAACTGGAGAGCCAGGTCGACGTCCGCCTCGACGGGCCCGGGATGGGCCTGGTCGTCATCGGCTTCGTCGCGGTCGCTCGCGAAGGCCTCGAGACCGCCCTGTTCCTGTGGAGCGCGGTGCAGTCCAGCGGCGACGCTCCCCTGGCCTGGATCGGGGCCGTGCTCGGCCTGCTCGCGGCCGTCGCGCTCGGCTGGGCCATCTACCGCGGCATGGTGCGAATCAACCTCGCGAAGTTCTTCACCTGGACCGGAGCACTGCTGATCGTGGTGGCCGCCGGAATCCTCGCCTATGGCGTGCACGACCTCCAGGAGGCCGGCGTCCTGCCCGGTCCGTGGACCGCCGGCGGCGGTGCTTGGACCGGCGCCGACGCGTGGGCGTTCCAGCTCAGCGGCACGATCGATCCGTCCGGTCTCCCCGCGGCCCTGCTCAAGGGCACGATCGGCTTCTCCCCCGACATGACGAAGCTCGAACTCGTCGTGTGGGCCCTCTACCTCGCCATCGTCGGCACCGCCTACTGGCGCGTCATCACCCGTCAACCCGAAGGAGCACGCCCATGACCCCCCGTTCGCGCACCGCGGCCCTCGCGGCAGCAGCCGTGACCGCGACGTTCGTCCTCGGCGCCTGCGTCAAGAACAGCGACTCGAGCGCCGACGCGATCAAGGTCGCCAGCACGTCCGACGGCTGTGACGTCTCGGCGTCGGAGGCATCGAGCGGCAACGTCACGTTCGCGGTGAAGAACGACGGCGACAAGGTCACCGAGTTCTACCTGCTCGCCGAGGACGGCCTGCGGATCATCGGCGAGGTCGAGAACATCGCCCCCGGCACGACGCGTGACCTGACGGTCCAGGCCCAGCCCGGCACGTACTACACCGAGTGCAAGCCCGGCATGGTCGGCGACGGCGTCGGCAACGCGGCCTTCACCGTCACCGGCGACACCGTGAAGGTCGACGAGTCGGACCAGAAGGCCACGGACGCGGCAGTCGCCTCCTACACGGCGTACACGAAGGACCAGGTCGGCGTGCTCGTGACGAACGTGCAGGAGTTCGTCGACGCCTACGAGTCCGGTGACGACGACACGGCGCGCGAACTGTTCCCCCTCACGCGCATCAACTACGAGCGCATCGAGCCGACCGCCGAGCAGTTCGGTGACCTCGACCCGAAGATCGACTACCGCAAGCCGGGCGCCGAGGCCGAGGGCATCCCGTTCACCGGATTCCACCGCATCGAGATGGACCTGTGGCTCGACGAAGCCCGCAAGAACTACCCCGACGAGAAGATCGAGGCGCTGGACGACGCCGG
>CAYXFT010000218.1:0-4782 GCA_964464335.1 uncultured Aeromicrobium sp. | reverse complement strand
CGCCCACGCCGAGCAGACGCCCAACACGCCCACCATCGGGACGCTCGTCGACCACCTCAACGAGGCGTTCGCGCGCGACGACCGCCCGTGGCAGGCCTCCGACACCCTCAAGAACGTGCTCGTCACGCTGCGTCATCCCGACGGCTCGACCGAACCGCTCGCGATCGGCGTGCCCGGCGACCGCGAGGTCGATGCCAAGCGGCTCGAGGCGCAGGTCGCCCCGGCCGACGTCGAGCCCTTCGTCGAGGCCGACTTCGCCCGTCATCCCGCCCTCGTGAAGGGCTACATCGGCCCGGCCGTGCTCGGCACGGACTCCCCGAGCGGCATTCGCTACCTCGTCGACCCCCGTGTCGTCGATGGCAGCCGGTGGGTCACGGGCGCGAACGTCCCCGGTTCGCACGTCATCGACCTGGTGGCCGGGCGCGACTTCACCGCGGACGGCACGATCGAGGCGGCCGAGGTCCGCGCGGGCGATCCCGCGCCGGACGGTTCGGGCCCGCTCGAACTCGCGCGCGGCATGGAGATGGGTCACATCTTCAAGCTGGGCCGCAGGTTCTCCGAGCGGCTGGGCCTGCAGGTGCTGGACGAGAACGGCAAGCGTGTCACGGTCACCATGGGTTCCTACGGCGTCGGCATCTCGCGTGCCGTCGCGGCCGTCGTCGAGGGCTCCTTCGACGAGGCCGGAATCGTGTGGCCGCGCGAGATCGCCCCGTTCGACGTGCACCTCGTCGTCGCCGGCAAGGACCCGGCGCTGTTCGAGGCCGCGGACGCACTGGTCGCCGACATCGAGGCCGCCGGCCTGGAGGTGCTGTATGACGACCGTCCGAAGGTCTCGCCCGGCGTGAAGTTCAAGGACGCCGAACTGATCGGCGTGCCGACGATCGTCGTCGTGGGCAAGGGTCTTGCGGACGGTGTCGTCGAGGTCAAGGACCGGGCGACGGGGGAGCGTTCCGACGTCGCGCTCGCCGACCTCGTGTCGACGCTGCGCGGCTGAACCTAGTCGAGGCCCGGAAAGGGCTCGGGCGCGCCCGCCCAGCGCACCTGCACGAGGGCGGCGGTGCGCAGTCCTCGGACGGCGCGGTCGCGCGCGTCGTCCTGGGTGACCGCGACGAGTTGCACGCACGTGGCGCAGATGCGGCTCTCGACGTCGCGCGCCAGCGCCCTCGCGGCATCGGCGTCGGCCGGGTCGTCGACGTCGTAGGTGGCCTGGGTCGCCACGGGGGAGCCGCCGAGCGCGGTGACGACGGCCGACAACCGGTCACGGGTCGCGCGGTGCGCCGACTCCTGGCGTCGGGCTGCGTCCTCGAGGTCACGATGGCGCGCCCCGACCAGGGCGTAGACCCAGATCGCCTCGTGCTCCAGGGCCAGCCAGTTCTGCGTCAGTGAGAGTTCACTCACGTCAGGGTCACCGCCTGGGTCAATCCGGCCGACATCGACGCCAGCACCTGCGCGAACTCCGGGGCGATCGCCGCCCGGGCGTCGGCGGCGCGATGCTTCGCAGCGTCGCGCAGACTCGCCCCGAGATCGCCCGCGACGGCGTCGGTGCCGGGCGTCGCGCCGAGCTGGACCAACTGCGTCGAAAGCAGGTCCACCACGTCGTTCGCACGGGAATCGCGGGCAATTGCGAGGACCTTCTGTTGGTCCGCGACGACGGCCTGCAACAGGGACGAGTCCTCAGGACGGGGCAGGGGCTTGGGCCGGGCGCCGACGGCACGCAGGGCGTCGTCGAAGGTGCCGGTGAGGAAGAGCCCGGTCAGCGCGACCGCTCCGCCGCCGGCGGCGGTCAGGACGACGCGTCGGCTGCTCACGTGGGCAGACTACCCATCGCGCCGACTTCGATAAGGTGGGGTCCGCACGGTTCACAACAGAAGAGGAGCACTCGATGACGTCCAGCAACACGAGCCAGATCGAGGAGCTCCTCGCACCCGTGACCACCTCCCTGGGACTCGACCTCGAGAGCGTCGAACTGCGCGGCAAGAAGGAACGCCGCCTCCTGGTCTCCGTCGACATGGACGGCGGTGTGGGCATCGACGAGATCGCCCGCGCCACCCGCGCCATCTCCGCCGTCCTGGACGAGTCCGACGTGATGGGCGAGGCCGCCTACACCCTGGAGGTCGCCTCGCGCGGTGTCGACCAGCCGCTCACCGCGCTGCGCCACTGGCGCCGCAACGCCGGACGCGTCGTGGCGGTCGACCTCGTCGACGGCGAACGCTTCGAGGCGCGCGTCGGCGACAGCGACGACACCGGCGTCGACCTGCTCGTCAAGGGCGATGCCACCCGTTTTCCGTACGACGAGATCACCAAGGCCGTCGTGCAGATCGAACTGAACCGGAAGGACGTCTGATGGACATCGACATGAGCGCCCTGCGGCTGCTGGAGCGCGAGAAGGGGATCAGCGTCGACGTCGTCGTCGACGCGATCGAGACGGCGCTGCTGTCGGCCTATCACAAGACCTCGGGCGCCCAGCAGAACGCGCGGGTCGAGCTCGACCGCAAGACTGGCCACATCACGGTGTGGGCCCGCGAGCGGCTCGCCGAGAAGACCGAACCGGTCGCCGACGGCGAGGAGCCGGCTCCGGCCCCGACGTGGACCGAGGAGTTCGACGACACGCCCGAGGACTTCGGCCGGTTCGCCGCCTCGGTCGCCCGCCAACTGATCATGCAGCGCATCCGCGACGTCGAGGACGAGCAGAAGTTCGGCGAGTTCTCCGGCCGGGTGGGCGACATCGTGTCCGGCGTGATCCAGCAGGGCCGGTCGCCCGGCGACGTGCTGATCGACATCGGTTCGATCGAGGCGATCCTGCCTGCGACCGAGCGCGTACCCGAGGAGCGCTACTCGCACGGCGAGCGGCTCAAGGCCTACGTGTACGAAGTCGAGCGCGGCCTGCGCGGACCGCGCGTGAAGGTCTCGCGGACCCATCCGGGTCTGGTGAAGCTGTTGTTCGCGCTGGAGTCGCCCGAGATCGCCGACGGCACCGTCGAGATCGCCGCCATCGCCCGCGAGGCCGGCCACCGCACGAAGATCGCGGTCACCGCGAGCACGCCCGGAGTCAACGCCAAGGGCGCGTGCATCGGCCCGATGGGCCAGCGCGTCCGCGCCGTCATGCACGAACTGCACGGCGAGAAGATCGACATCGTCGACTTCAGCGAGAAGCCGGCCGAGTTCATCGCGTTCGCGCTGTCGCCGGCCCAGGTCAAGGGCGTCACGATCGTCGACGAGACCACCCGCTCGGCGCGCGTCGTCGTCCCGGACTTCCAGCTCTCGCTCGCGATCGGCAAGGAGGGCCAGAACGCCCGTCTCGCCGCGAAGTTGACGGGCTGGAGGATCGACATCCGGTCCGACACCGCACCGGCCTCGGGGCCCTCCGGGGGTGGCGATTCGTCGTCATCACGTGCGAGCGGCTAGACTTGACGACGGTGATCCGCACGTGCGTCGGTTGTCGGCAGCGTGTGGACAAGACCACTCTGGTGAGGGTCGTCGCCGGTCGGGATGACGCGGGTTGGACCGCTGACCTCGACCTCGACGGTTCCCGACCGGGCCGCGGAGCGCACCTGCACCCCACGGAACGGTGCCTCAAGCTCGCTCTCGACCGGCGGGCGTTCGTCAGGGCCCTTCGTCTCGAAGGTCCCCTCAGGGCGGATGCCGTCGCGACATGGATCCGGGCCAAGGCCGACCAGAGCGCCTGACCACTCGTGGAGCCGACCGGCGCCACCGACAAGAAATCGGAGCACACGCTCATGAGCATTCGATGAAGACGTCGAAATGAGCCTGTACGTCAATCCGTGATCCTCGCCTCCTTCAGGGCGGGATCACCCTGAAGGAGAACAGTGGCTGTCAGAGTCCACGAGCTCGCCAAAGAGCTTGGTGTTGAAAGCAAGGTCGTCCTGTCCACGTTGAAGGACATGGGCGAATACGTGAAGTCAGCGTCCTCGACCGTCGAGGCCCCCGTCGTGCGCCGCCTCAAGGAGGAGCACGGCGATCGCCTGCGCGGTCAGGGCGCCAAGAAGGCCCCCGCGAAGAAGGCCACCGCCGCCCCGGTGCCCGGCCCGAGTGTGCAGGCGCCCGCGCCCGTCGAGGCTCCGGCCCCGGTGGAGGCTCCGGCCCCTGTCGAGGCTCCCGCCCCCGTCGTCGAGACCCCCGCGCCTGTCGAGACCCCCGCGCCTGTCGAGACCCCCGCTGCCGAGGCGCCTGCACCGCAGGCGTCCGTCGAGCAGGCGCCCACCGCGCCGGCCGGCCCTCGCCCCGGTCCGGCCCCGACGCGCACCCCGGGTCCGCGTCCCGCGGCCCCGGCACCCCAGGCGCCCCGCCCGGGTCAGGCCGGCGGCCTGCCCAGCAGCGGCGGCGCCGGTCGTCCCGGCCCGCGCCCCGGTGGCGCTCGTCCGGGCAACAACCCCTTCTCGCCCAAGCAGGGCATGCAGCAGGAGCGTCCGCCGCGGCCGCCGGCCGCGCGTGAGGGTGCTGCTCCGGCACGCCCGGGCATGCCGCGTCCGAACCCGGCGATGATGCCCAAGCAGTCGTCGATCGGTCCGGCGCGCACGGCGCCCGGCGCCCGGCAGGGTGGCGGCGCCCGTCCGGCTCCCGGGGCTCGTCCCGGTGGCGGCGGCGGTGCCGGTCGTCCCGGTGGCGGCGGCAATGCCGGTCGTCCCGGTGGCGGCGGCTTCAGCGGTCCGCCCGCGGGCGGTCGTCCCGGTGGACCGGGTCGCAATCAGCGCGGCGGAACCCAGGGTGCGTTCGGTCGCGCCGGTGGACCGGTGCGTCGTGGCCGCAAGTCCAAGCGCGCGA
>CAYXFT010000217.1:0-4820 GCA_964464335.1 uncultured Aeromicrobium sp. | reverse complement strand
TCGATCACCGAGCCGGTGATCGAGTAGCCCCGCGAGGAACGAGCGGGCGTACCGAAATCCCAACAGTCACCACTCGCACCAACACACCGACCCGAAGGTCTGACCGCGCGTCCGGGTGATCTCGATACGCGGCCAGCTCGCTGCACTCGCGACCACTACTCGATCACCGAGCCGGTGATCGAGTAGCCCCGCGAGGAACGAGCGGGCGTACCGAGATCCGGCGGGTCAGTGCTCGCGCAGCAGCGTGCCGTAGCCCTGGAGTTGGTCCTCGATGCCGTTCTCGCGCAGCGCCATCCACCACGTGGCGGCGTTGATCGCGATGACGGGCTTGTCGAACCACCGCTCGGCCTCATCGGCGAGTTCGGTCATGCACAGGTTCGTACCGCACTGGACGATCGCGTCGACGTCGGAGTCGTTGACCGCGATCATCGACTCGCGCAGGGTCTGTTCCGAGACGTGCGCGATCGAGACGGCCGAGGGGCAGCTCAGGCCGCGGATCTCGCCGACCTCGAAGCCCAGCTCGGTGAAGAACTTGCGGACGTTCTCGTCGCCGATCGGTGTGTACGGGGTGACGATGCCGATCTTCTTGGCACCGAACAGGTGGAGGGCACGCTCGCACGCCTCGGCTCCCGTGGCGACACCGAGGCCACCGGACAGGTCTTGGATCTGCTTGACGAACTGGCGGTTGCCCTCGACGCCGTCCCAGAAGGTCTCGGCGCTCATGCCCATGACCATGTAGTCGGGCTCCATCGTCATGATGCCCTCGACGCAGTCGTCCATCGCCTCGCGGATCTGGACCAGCAGGTTCTGCATGCCCTCGTCGTCGGCGATCCGACCGTCGCGGATCAGGATCCGGCCGTAGTGCGACGTCACGCCCGGGACTCGCATCATGTCGAACTCGGGCTGCACGATCGTGTTCGTGCTGGGCGCGATCACACCGAACTTGCGGCGCCAGCCGAGGCGGTCGGTCATGAGGTCTCTCCTTGCAGGACGGGTTCGGAAGCGGGGGCGGCCACGACACGTCGGTACAGGCCGATGGCGCCGAGCAGGAAGCAGAGCTGGACCAACGAGTTGGTGCCCTGCTCGAACCACTGCAGCGTCTCGGTCTGGTGCGGTCGGGCGGCCAAGGGGGGCAGCACGAGGGTGCCGACGATGTAGAAGCCGAAGAGCCCCGCGCCGAGCGGGAAGCCCTCGCGCAGGCTGATCCGGATCCCCAGCACGCCGACCAGCACGGCGCCGATCGCGGCGACGACCAGCAGTGGCCAGGTGTCCCCCACGACGAGGGCCAGGACCGAGGCGGCGATCGGCAGCACGAGGAACGGCAGCCACGGCACCTGCTTGCCCCGCAGGACGCCGGCCAGGGCGCAGGCGATGCCCGCGAAGCCGAACGCGAGACACGGGAAGAGCAGGTTCTCCAGGATCGGGTAGTTCCGGCACGGCTCAGCGGCCACGAGCAGCTTCCAGACCGCCTTGGCGAGTCCGCCGAGGGTGACGAGCGCGCCGGCCAGCAGCGCCGGCACGCGCACGGCGGGCAACCTCCTGCCCGCGGCCAGCGCGAGCACCACGGTGCCCGCACCCGCCAGCAGCACCGGGACGAAGTCCTCGACCGCGAGGGCGAGCCCGTACTCGGTGCAGGGATCGATGGCCATCAGCTCTTCGCCTCCGTCAGCGCCGGGGCGGCGAAGATGTCGCGCTTGCGGAAGCTCGCGGTCATGAACCGGCCCATCGCCTTCGGCGTGGTCAGCCAGGCGACCCGGGTGCCGGACTTGGACGCGGCGAGCAGACGCTCCACCAGCCACGGCGTCACGGTCTCGACCCGGTCTCCGAGGATGTTGAAGATCTTGCGCGCCTTCTCGAAGGCCTCGGGATCGTCGTCGTAGTCCGACACGAGCAGGTCGGTCGCGACGATGCCCGGCGACAGGAAGCCGATCTTGACCGGTCCGTCCTTCTGCTCCTTGACCAAGGTCTCGGTCAGGTAGGTGACGGCGCGCTTGGAGGCGCCGTACGGACCCATCCCGGCGCGGACCTGGCCGGTCGAACCGAAGCCCTCCATGTTCCAGATCCAGCCACCGCCCTGGGCGGTCATTCCGGCGATCGCGACGGCGCTGCCGTTGGCCGCGCCGTACAGGTTGGTCGCGACGACCTGGGCGACCGTCTCCTCGGACACGTCCTGGAGGGATCGCGGCGGGGCGGACACCCCCGCGTTGTTGATCCAGACGTCGACCCGGCCGAACGTCGCGACCGCGTGGTCCCACAGCGCCTGGACCGAGGTCCGGGACGCCACGTCGGCGGGGATGCCGGCCACCCGGCCGGGCGCGATCGCCTCGTGCTCGGCCAGCGCGGCCTCGACGCTCTCGGTCGAGCGACCGCACACGACGACGCGGCAGCCGTGGTCGAGCAGCGCACGGACCAGTCCGGCGCCGATCCCCCGGGTGCCCCCGGTGACGACGACGACGCGGTCCTCGGCGCTGCTCATCGCGGCTCCCAGGCGAGCGAGCCGTGCACCCAGTGGGTCGTGGTCTCGCCGCGCAGCAGCTGCCAGACGATGGCCAGTTCCTTGGTGTCGGGATCGATCAGGAACTCACGTCCGCGGATCTTCTCCACACCCGTCGCATCGGGGCCGACCAGGTGCTGCACGGTGAAGAGCGCGCGGCCGTAGCCGGTCGCGTTGCCGAAGACCTCGGGGCCCTCGTAGAGCGTGCGGGCGCCGTCGCGGTAACGGTCGAAGGTGTACTGGCGCTCCAGGTCTCCGGACCACGTGATGGTGTGCCGTGCCGAGCGCAGCGAGGTCGGCTGGTGCGCGATCTCGACCTGCACCTTCCCCTCGGCCTGCTGGTCACCGGAGTTGAGGAACAGCTCGCCCACCCAGGCACCGGCCTGCTTCGTGGGCAGCACCTGCGGACGCGAGCCGCGCTCCTGCTCCAGCGCACGCCACTGGTCGACGAAGCGCTGCGTCTCGGGGTTGGACTCGCGGTCGAGCGTCCGCTTGTAGACGCCGTTGAACACCGCGCAGACCGTCCAGCCGTCGTGCAGCACCGACGAGTAGACCTGCGTCTCGCCGTCGGCGAGGACCTGGTTCCAGGTACGCAGGTCGGCCTGCCAGCCCGGCGAGTAGTAGTTGGCCTCGACGAACAGACCGTAGGGCTGGCCGGTGCCGTAGAAGTCCGGACCGGTGTAGACCCGGTTCTCGTCGGAGTCCACGACGCCGAAGTCGAACTGGGCACCCAACTCGAAGCGATTGCGCAGCGGACCGGCACCGGACAGCTTGGAGTCCATCCAGTACCGGGCGCCCTCGGCCGTCACCTCACTGGCGCGGGCGATCGACTCGAAGCCGACGTGGTTGCCCTGGGCGTCGAAGAGGCCGGGGATGCCGTGCCACTCCCCCTCGATCTTCTTCTGCCACTCGCTGGTCTCGAGCTCGTTCGCCGTGGTCATGCCGACACCGCCTTGAAGAAGTGACGGTAGGTCGGTGCCGGCATTCCAGGTGTCATGTTCACTCGCTGGCGCTCGTTCATGCCGACACCGCCGCCGGGATCGAGTTGTCGAGCAGCAGACCGCGGACGGCCTCGCTCTGCTCGGCACCGAGCAGCTGGGTGACCTGCGCCCACACCTTGTCGACCTCCGGGTCGAAGATGTTCGCGCGGTTGCGGCTGTCACGGGCGGGCAGGTCGGTGTCGGCCACGTCGGCGAGCACCTCGGCCGGCGCACCGGACTGCACGAGGCCGAACCAGTGCTCGAGGTAGGCCGAGACGGCGTCACCGATCGCGCCGAACGCCTCGGCGTCGGCCCGGTGGACGAGCATCCACGGCGACATCAGCGCGAACTGGCGCGGACCGATCGCGGTCTTCGTCAGACCCGGGCGCTCCTGGACGTCGGCGAACGTGGCGTCGAGCGGGGTGTGCGCCCAGTCCAGGTACGGCAGGTGGGTGCCCAGGTCGACGCGCGGGATCAGGTCGAGGTGGAACGCGTACGTGCCCTGGCCCTGGACCGAGTCCAGCGTGAAGTGCGGCACCGGCACACCCTCGGGGCTGAACGCGAAGACCATGTGCGAGTCCAGGCCGATCATGTCGACGCTCAGGCCGACGTAGACCACCTTGGCGATCGACTCGCCGTGGAAGACCCGCGCCGTGCCGACCGGCGCGGGGCCGCCGGGGAACGCGCTGGAGGTCAGCGTCAGGAAGGCTCCGCCGTCCGCGCCGGTGACCTCGGTCAGTCCGCCGCGTTCGACGATGGTGTCGAGCGTGCTGGTGCACAGCGATTCGGGCAGGCTCATGCCTTCGTCTCCTCGGTGGTGTTCTCGGTCGTGGTCTCGGGTGCCTGCGCGGGCGTGCCGTCGCCGTTGCTCTCGGCCTTCTGCGCCGGGGCCTTGCGTGCGGACTTCTTCGCCGGCGTGGTGCGTTCGCCGATCGGCGGCGCCACCGCACCCGCGGCCGCGCGGCCGCTGAGGATCTCGCGGCTGCGGACCTCCTTGAAGTTCCACGCGCTGGCCAGCTCGGGCACCTCCTTGCGGACGGGCGACGGGATGACCCGCTGCTCGACCCGGGCCGGGCCCTCGCCGACGATCGTGTTGCCCTCGACGCTCCAGCCCGCCTCGATCAGCTCCTGACGGCGACGGCGGTACAGGACGGCGTTGTAGTCGCTCTTGACGTGCAGCTCGTCCGAGAGGTCGAACGGCAACAGCTCCGGACGGACCGTGTCGACGATCGCCTGGTCCTCGTAGAGCACCTTGAAGACGCGGCGGCGGGCGTCGCGATCGGCCCACGCACCCTTGAAGAACGTGCGCAGCGCGACGAACTTGACCAGCGTGGTCTCCTCGTCGA
>CAYXFT010000216.1:0-4851 GCA_964464335.1 uncultured Aeromicrobium sp. | reverse complement strand
CTCACAAGAAGCAGGTCGCCGAGGCCGAGAAGGCCAACATCGAGGCCGGCCAGGTGGGCGAGTACACCTCGTCCGCTGCGGCCCCCGAGGAGAACGTCGGTGGCTCGCTGGCCTCCGACGAGGCCCTGCAGGCCCTGCGTGAGAAGTTGACCGGCGGCGAGTGATCAGCTGACCGGAACGACGAAACCCCCGACCAGATGGTCGGGGGTTTCGTCGTATCCGGACGGGTTCAGATGTCGCGCGGGCTGCCGAACTCGTCGAGGCGGTGACTGCGAGGGGCGGGGCGGACACCGTGTCCGTCGTGGGCGATGGTCGGCCACAGGTACGCCGCGGACGTCACGGCGACGATGGCCAGCAGGAGGAACAGGACGATCATGGCACTAATTCTGCGCTCCGTGATATCCTGCCACCAGTGGCAGTGATGACAGTGTTCGTCAAGATCCCGCCACATCTGAGGAGGCAGCATGAAGAAGGTCGCGATGCTGGTGTCGGACGGCGCCGAGCCGTTCGGGATGGGCGTGATCTCCGAGGTGTGGGCCGAGCGCTACCACCCGCAGGACCAGAACCCGGTGTTCGACTTCGTCGCGTGCACGCCCGAGCCGGGCGTCGTCCGGGGCTCCACCGGGTTCGACTTCGTGGTCGGCAACGGGCTGGACGCGATTGCCGGTGCCGACCTCGTGGCCGTGGCCGCCAAGCGGGACTACACGCGCGAGGACCCGCAGGTCAGTGAGGTGCTGCGCGCCGCGCACGCCGCCGGCGCGACGATCCTCGCGTCGTGCACCGCCGCCTTCCAACTCGGTCAGGCCGGACTGCTCGACGGACGCCGGTGCACGACGCACTGGCGCTACGGCCCCGACCTCGCCGATGCCTTCCCGGAAGCGCTCGTCGACACCGACGTGCTCTACGTCGAGGACGACGCGATCGTCACCGGTGCCGGGTCCGCCGCCGGGATCGATGCCAACCTGCACCTGATGCGGCGCTGGTACGGCGCACGCGTCGCGGCGACGGCCGCACGGCGCATCGTGGTGCCACCCCACCGCGACGGCGGCCAGGCCCAGTTCGTCCGCGCGCCGATGCCGGCCGTCGAGGCCGAGACGCTGGCGCCCGTGCTGGACTGGGCCGAGCAGCACCTGGCCGAGCCGCTGACCGTGGCGGCGTTGGCCGACCGCGCCCACATGTCCGAACGGACCTTCGCGCGTCGATTCCGCGACGAGACGGGCACGACGCCGTGGCAGTGGCTGGTGGGCCGCCGGATCGCGATGGCCGAGGAACTGCTCGAGGCGTCCGCCCTGCCGGTCGAGCACGTCGCCCAGCAGGTGGGCTTCGGCAACGCTGCGACGCTGCGACACCATTTCGGCACCGTGCGCGGCACGACCCCGCAGGCCTACCGCCGGTCGTTCTCGTGCCTGGACGCCGGCTGACTCACAGCTGCGTGCGACGCACCTTGCCCGTGGCGGTGCGGGGGAGTTCTGCGACGCGGACGTACTCCTTGGGTCGCTTCGGCGGCGCCAGCCGCTCGGCGGCGGTCGCGCGCAGAGCCGCCTCCTCCACCTCTCCCACGTAGGTCGCGCAGACCCGCTGGCCCCATCGCTCGTCCGTGCGTCCGTGCACTGCGATCTCGACCAGGCCCGGCACCTCGGCCAGGGCCGCCTCGACCTCGGCGGGATAGACGTTCACGCCACCGCTGATGACCAGGTCGGTGCGTCGGGCGTCGAGGTACACGTACCCGTCGGCGTCGACGCGGCCGAGGTCGCCGACAGTGAAGGCCGGGCCGTGTGCGGTGTCGCGCCACGCAGCGGCGGTGCGTTCCGGGTCGTTCCAGTAGGTGAAGCGTCCCCACGGCGGCACGCTGCACCAGATCTCGCCGTCGTCGTCGGTCGTGATCACGCGGCCCGGCCGGGCCCGGCCGACGGTGCCGGCGTGCGCCGACCACTGGGAGGCCGAGCAGGCCGTGAACTGTCCTTCCGTGGAACCGTAGAACTCCCGGACGACGTGGCTGCCGAACAGGGCATGGGCGCCGCGTCGGACGGGCTCGGGGCACGGTGCGCCTGCGTGGGCGACCAACCGGAATCCGGACAGGTCGGGTGCCGGGGCATCTTCGAGATGCGCGAGCAGTCGCTGCAGGTGAGCCGGCACGCAGAACATCGAGGTCGGGGCGACCCGGTCGACGGCCTCGCAGAAGCCCTCGGCGGTGAAGGTCGGCAGCACAGCCACCGAGCCGCCGGCCAGCGCCGTGCCGAGGGCGAACCGCAGCGGCGCCGAGTGGTGGAGCGGAGCGACCACGAGATTGACGTCGTCGGCGGCGAAGCCCCACAGGTCGCGCTCCTCGAGCATCGCCGCGCGGGCGACGTCCGGAGACCAGCTGCCCGACCAGATGCCCTTGGGGCGGCCGGTGGTGCCGGAGGTGAAGTGCATGGGCCGGCTGCGCGGTGCGGCGTCGAGGTCGGCTCGCCGGTCGCCGACGAGATCGTCGAGGCGGACCAACGCATCCAGGACGAGGGCCGGACCGACGTCCTGGAGGATCGGTTCGCGTTCATGGGGCGTGAGGCGCGGATCGAGCGGCACCGGGATGCGGCCGGTCGCCAGACAGGCCCACACGACGGCGAGCAGGTCGGTCGAGTTGGGCAGGGACACGACCACGCGATCGCCCTCGACCACGCCGGCATCAGCGATTCCGGCGGCGACACGGGCAGCCCGATCACGCAGTGCATCCGCGGTCACCACGGGTGATACTCCAGGATACTGTGACATGCATCACACCTCCTCGCGGGGGATGGGCGTTCCGGCTGGGTTCGGACACCTCATTGTGGTTGACTCGTGGACGGCCGTTCCCCGACCCCCCCTCCTCATACATGACTCAGACCCCCACGCCCGGACGACGACGCAAGCCGCCCGTTCGCGACCCGTGGTACGCCCGTGCCCGGCGGCATGGGGTCGTGGCAACCGGCGTCGCCACGCTCGCAGTGGCCGCGGTCGCGGCGCTGGCGTCGACGTCCGCCTCCACGGCCGTGGCCTCCGACGTCCCGGACGTCGCCGACGTGAAGGCCGTCGCGCACGGCGACATCGTCTCGGCCGCACTCGAGGGCAAGGCCCCGGCCCGCGCCAGCCGCAGCAACGCCGAACGCGCTCCGTTGCCGTCGTCGGTCAAGGCCGATGCGCAGGTCGAGGGCACGATGTTCGCCCAGCAGACCGTCCCGGTGCGTGCCGACTCCGCCTCGGACTCGCCCGTCCTGGCCACGATCGCCAAGGGCAAGAAGCTCGAGGTCACCGGCGAGGAGCGCGACGGCTGGACCCAGATCATCCACAACGAACTGCCGCGGTGGGTCGCCACGAAACTCATCGACGAGGACGAGCCCGAGCTCGAGCCCACCGAGGGCACGATCTCCCAGGCACCCTGCGCCCGCGGCTCGGCCGTCGAGTCCGGCCTGCAGCCCGACACGATCCGCGTCTATCGCGCGGTGTGCGCACGCTTCCCGCAGGTCGCCAACTACGGCGGCGTCGCTGGCCGCGGTGAGCACGCCACCGGTCACTCGCTCGACATCATGATCCGCGGCGAACTGGGCTGGGACATCGCAGCGTTCCTGCAGGCGAATCGCGCCGAGTTCGGCGTCAGTTACCTGATCTACCAGCAGCGCATCTGGACCGTGCAGCGTGGTGGCGAGGGGTGGCGCGGCATGAGCAGCCGCGGCGGCGACACGGCCAACCACATGGACCACGTCCACGTGACCACCTACGGCAACGCCGGCACGCTCTGATGCTGCGCGTGGGGCTGACCGGAGGCATTGCCTCCGGCAAGAGCACCGTGAGCCGTCGGCTCGCCGAACTCGGCGCCACCGTCATCGACTACGACCAGCTGGCCCGTGACGTCGTCGCGGCCGGCTCGGCCGGTCTGGCGCAGATTCGCGAACGCTTCGGCAGCGCGGTGATCGCCGCGGACGGAACCCTCGACCGGCCGGCGCTCGGTGCGATCGTGTTCGCCGAACCGGCGGCGCTGAAGGACTTGGAGGCGATCACGCACCCGGCGATCCGGGATCTGGCGACCGCCCACGAGGCTGCGGTCGGTCCGGACGCCGTGGTCGTCCATGACAATCCGCTGCTCGTCGAGATGGGTGCCGCCGCGCACTGCGACGTCGTGATCGTGGTCGACGCTCCCGGCGACGTCCAGATCGCCCGGATGGTCTCGGACCGCGGAATGTCCGACTCGGATGCCCGTGCGCGGATCGCCGCGCAGGCCTCGCGCGAGGCGCGTCTGGCCGCGGCCGATGTCGTCATCGAGAACACCGGCACGCTGGCCGACCTGCAGGCGCGCGTCGACGAGGTCTGGCAGGACCTCGCCGCGCGCGCCGACTGACGTTCGTCAGGCAGCCAATTCGGGATCGGCGATCTCGCGCAGCTTCGCGAGCGCCTGGCGCTCGACCTGGCGGACGCGCTCGGCCGAGATGCCGTGGCGCTTGCCGATGTCGGCGAGCTTCTGCTGGCGGCCGTCGAGCAGGCCGTAGCGGGCCTTGACGATGTCGGCCTCGCGCGCATCGAGCTTCTCCACGAGGGCGATCAGCTGGTCGCGGGCGTCGTGGTCGAGCATCGCCAAGTCCGGGCCCGGCGAGCTGTCGCGGGCGATCAGATCGCCGAGGCTGGTGTCGCCGTCGTCGTCGACGGGGGAGTCGAGGCTGACGTGGTCACGGCCCCACGCGAGCAGGTCGATGACCCGATCGACGTCCATGCCGAGCTCGATCGCGATCTCGGCGGGCTCGGGGTCGTAACCCAACTGGCGCTCGAGGTTGCGGCGGGCGCCGGAGACCTGGTTGAGCTCCTCGACGACGTGGACGGGCAGTCGCACGACGCGGGCCTGCT
>CAYXFT010000215.1:0-4861 GCA_964464335.1 uncultured Aeromicrobium sp. | reverse complement strand
GCGCCGTCGTCGGCGGTTGCCTGCTGACCGGCGGCTACGGCTCGGCGATCGGCGCAGATGATGTAGATGAACTCCTGGCCGACGCCGGTGTTGGACTGCACCGTCGACGTCGTGAACAGCAGGAGCATGCCGACGAGCCAGCCGGCTCCGGCGGTCGTCATGAACAGGTAGACCTTGGTGCGGAACACCGGCACGCCGACCTGGCGCGAGGCCTGCTGGGCGCCGCCGACGGCGAAGATCCAGTTGCCTCCGCGGGTGCGCATCAGGATCCACGTGGCGACGATCGTGACGCCGATCCACCAGAACACCGAGGCGTAGAGGGTGAGCCCGCCGATGTCGAGCGACGAGCCGAAGATCTTCTTCGGCTGGTCGTAGAACGGCACCTTCGTCATGCCCTGGATCGCGACCTGCCCGATCAGCGCCTTGGTGCCCGCGAGGTCGATGCCCTGCAATACGAAGAACGTGCCGAGGGTGACGATGAAGCTGGGCAGCCCCGTCTTCATGACGAGGACGCCGTTGGCGACGCCGATCAACAACGCCAGCGCGAGTGAGACGACCATCGCGAGCCAGATGTTCAGCCCGTACTCGGTGGTCAGGACGCCGACGACCAGGCCGGTGAAGCCGGTGATCGCGCCGGCGGAGAGGTCGAACTCACCGCCGATCATCAGCATCGCGACGGCGACGGCCATGATGCCGATCGTCGAGGCGCCCCGCAGCCAGGTGCTGGCACCGGCGGGTGACGCGAACACGTCGGTGGTCACCGAGAAGAAGAGGAAGATCACGATCGCCGCGACGAGCGCGCCGATCTCTGGTCGTTTCAGCAGGCGGGTCAGTGCCGACGTGGTCGCGATGCGTTCGTCGACGGCGGGAGTGGCGGTGGCCATGGTGGACGTCCTTTCGGCGTCGTGGGGCGGGACCCGAGCGGGTCCCGCCCCACGGCGATCAGCGAGTGCCCTCGGCCGCGAACTTCGCGACGTCGGCGGCGTTGTCCTTCGTGACGAAGGCCGGGCCGGAGTTGATCGGCTGGCCACCGCCCACGTCGTTTCCGTTGATGCTCTTCAGGTAGAGCGTGGTGACTCCGAGGAAGCCCTGCACGTAGGGCTGCTGGTCGACGGCGAAGAGGATCTTGCCGTCCTCGACACCGGAGACGACGTCCTCGCTCAGGTCGAACGTCGCGACCTTGGCGCTGCTGCCGGACGCCTCGACGCCTCCGACGGCGTCGATCGCATACTGGCCACCGAGCGTCAACACCGTGTCGATGCTGGTGTCGGACTGCAGCTTCGAGGTGATCGTCGCCTGCACCGCGTTGTCGTCGGTGCCGTCGACCTGGAGGTTCTCCATGTCGCCACCGAACGTGCTCGCGGCGGCCTTGCACCGCTCCTCGAGGCCCACGTTGCCGGCCTCCTGGATCACGCAGATGGCCTTCTTGAGACCCTCGCCCTTGAGCTTCTCGCCCACGGCCGCACCGGCGATCGACTCGGACTGTCCGATGTGGGTGATCGCGCCGAACGCCTGCCAGCGGTCGATGCCGGAGTTGATCGTGACGACGGGGATGCCCGCTGCGACGGCCTTCTTGATGCTGTCCTCCAGGCCGTCGGGGTTGGCCATCGAGACGACGATGCCGTCGACCTTGTCGGCGACCGCGCCGTCGATCAACTGCGACTGCTTGGCCGGGTCCGGATCGTTGCTGTACTGGACCTCCGCACCGTAGTCGTCGCCGGCCTTCTCGGCACCGGACTTCACCCGATCCCAGAACGCGTCGCCGGGTCCGGAGTGCGTGATGACCGCGTACGTGAGGTCCTTGCTCTCGGTGTTGTCGTCGTCCTGTCCGGTGCCCGAGCAGGCGGCCAGCAGGGCACTCGCCAGGACCAACGATCCGGCGACCTTGAGTCTCTTCATGTGCTTCCTCCGTGATTGGCGGAGTATGTCGTGACAAACTCCATTCATCGGCAGTGTGGCCCAGATCACGAAACGATGTCAAGCATTTATCAGGACATACTTACGTCCTGTCAAAGTGCGCATTTGTCAGGTACGCTCCCCCCATGCCAGCTGCGAGCTCACTCATCCGGCTCGACCGATCGAGCCCGGTACCCCTGTACTTCCAGGTCGCCGAGCAACTCGAACGGGCGGTCCTCGACGGCAAGATCGGCCCCGGCGACCGGCTGGACAACGAGATCTCGATGGCCGCGGAGCTGGGCCTTTCGCGGCCCACGATGCGCCAGGCGATCCAGGTTCTCGTCGACAAGGGCATGCTCGTGCGCAAGCGCGGCGTCGGCACGCAGGTCGTCCAGGGTCGGATCAACCGCTCCGTCGAACTGACCAGCCTCAACGACGACCTCGCCGCCGCCGGCAAGAGCCCGAGCACCGAGGTCCTCTCGCTCGAGCGGATCGCCGTCGACGAGGAGACCGCCCACGAACTCCAGATCGCCGCGGGCGAGCCCGTGTGGGACCTGCAGCGACTCCGCCTCGCCGGCGACCAGCCGCTCGCCCTCATGCACAACGTGGTGCCCGCGGCCGTCGCGCCGCTGGACGAGGTCGACTTCACCACCACGGGCCTCTACGACTTCCTGCGCCAGCGGGGCATCACCATCCGCGTGGCGAAGCAGCGCATCGGCGCGCGCCGGGCCACGAGTGCCGACGCCAAACTGTTGGACGAGACGCGCAATGCGCCGCTGCTCACGATGACGCGCACCGGCTACGACAGCGCGGGGCGCACCGTCGAGTACGGCAATCACGCGTACCGCCCCGAGCTGTACGCCTTCGAACTGACCCTCGTCGACCGCTGAGCCTCAGCATCTGGGTTGATTCGTCAGAATGTCATGACATACTATTGACAGGTCGCCACACACCCGCCTACCGTCGAGATGTGGCACGGGCCACATTGCCGGACACGAGAGACGAGGCGCCATGACCGACCGGACTCCCCCCTTCGAGGTGGTCACGCTCGGCCGCGCCGGCGTGGACGTCTACCCCGAGCAGGTGGGGGTGGGCCTCGAGGACGTCACCAGCTTCGGCAAGTTCCTCGGTGGCACCACGGCGAACGTCGCGGTGGCCGCGGCCCGCCTCGGCCACCGCGTCACCGCGATCACCGGCGTCGGCGACGATCCGTTCGGCCGCTTCGTCCGCCGGGCGCTGCGTGACCTCGGCGTCGACGACTCCCAGGTCGTCGTGCACCCCGACCTGCCGACCCCGGTCACGTTCTGCGAGATCTTCCCGCCGGATGACTTCCCGCTCTACTTCTACCGCCGCCCCAGCGCGCCGGACATGCAGATCACGCCCGACCAGCTCGACCTCGACCTCGTGCGCGACGCCGACCTGCTCTGGGTCACCACCACGGGCATGAGCGAGAGCCCGATCCGCGAGACCCAGCTGGCCGCGCTGGCCGCCCGCAACGCGAAGACCCACACGGTGCTCGACCTGGACTACCGGCCGATGTTCTGGGAGTCGCCCGACGAAGCCACGCGCGAGGTCCAGAAGATCCTGTCGCAGGTCACCGTCGCCGTCGGCAACCGCGAGGAGTGCGAGGTCGCCGTGGGCGAGACCGAACCCGACCGGGCGGCCGACGCCCTGCTCGATGCCGGCGTCGAACTCGCGATCGTCAAGCAGGGGCCCAAGGGTGTGCTGGCGAAGACCCGCACCGAGCGCGTCGAGTCGCCGCCGATCCCGGTCACGCCGGTCAACGGACTCGGCGCGGGCGACAGCTTCGGCGGTTCGCTGTGCCACGGCCTGCTCGCCGGCCTGCCGCTGGAACGACTGCTGCGCAATGCCAACGCCGCCGGCGCGATCGTCGCGACCCGGCTCGAGTGCTCGACGGCGATGCCCACCCAGGCCGAGATCGACGCGCTCGTGGACCAGCACTTCACCGGAGAGGGCCACGCCCGATGAGCAGTTTCGTCAAGGACCTCGCCGCGCTCCGACAGGTCCGGATCACGGACCCGGGCCGCGTGGCGCGGCTGTGGGCCACCCGCTCGCGGCGCCCGTTGTTCACCACGGACCAGCGCCTCATGATCGTGGCGTGCGACCACCCGGCCCGCGGTGCCATCACGGTGAGCGGCGATCCGCTCGCGATGGGTGACCGCGAGGAACTGCTCGGTCGGCTCCTGGCGGCGCTGTCGCGCCCGGGGGTCGACGGCGTGCTCGGCACGGCCGACATCCTCGACGACCTGCTGTTGCTCGGCGCGCTGGAGGACAAACTGGTCTTCACCTCGCTGAACCGCGGCGGTCTGACCGGGTCGGCGTTCGAGCTGGACGACCGGATGACCGGCTACGACGTCGCGCAGACGGTCGCGATGGGCGCCGAGGGTGCCAAGATGCTGACTCGTATCGACCTCGACGACCCGCTCACCGTCCGCACGCTCGAGTCCTGCGCCCAAGCCGTGTCGGCGCTGAACCGCGCCGAGCTGATCGCCATGGTCGAGCCGTTCCTCAGCAGCCGCCGCGACGGCAAGGTCGTCAACGACCTCTCCCCCGAGGCCGTGATCCGCTCGATCGCGATCGCGCAGGGCCTCGGCTCCCCCAGCGCCTACACGTGGATGAAGCTGCCCGTCGTCGACGAGATGGAGCGCGTCATGGCCGCCACGACCATGCCGACGCTGTTGCTCGGTGGCGAGGTCCAGGCGGACCCCGACCAGACGTACGCGAACTGGAGCAAGGCAGTCTCCCTGCCCTCGGTGGTGGGTCTGATCGTCGGCCGCAGCATGCTCTTCCCCACCGACGGCGACGTGGCGTCTGCCGTCGACACGGCCGTCGGGATGATCCGATGATCTCGATACACGGCCTCGTCCCTCGGCCGCACTCGATCACCGCCGGTGGTCGAGTAGCACGCGAGCGCAGCGAGCGGCGTATCGAGACCACCCCCACC
>CAYXFT010000214.1:4300-4868 GCA_964464335.1 uncultured Aeromicrobium sp. | reverse complement strand
AGGCGTTCCAGCGTGACGAGGGCGTCGTAGGCCTCCCAGTTCCGGGCGGCCTTGCCCGTGCCGCCGTAGACGACGAGGTCCTCGGGCCGCTCGGCGTTCTCGGGGTCGAGATTGTTCATCAGCATCCGCAGCGGCGCCTCGGTCTGCCACGACTTCGCGGTCAGGTCGGTGCCCGTGGCGGCGTGGATCGGCAGGCGGTCGTTGCTGGTGGGTCCTGCGGTCATGCGAGGTCTCCGATCGCGGTGGTGACGGCCGCCGTGACGGCGCCGGTCAGGACGAGGTGGTCGACGGTCTCGATCTCGGGGGCGAGGAAGCGGTCGGCACCGGGGCCGACGACGCCGTGGGCGTGCAGCAGGTCGATCACCGCGGCCGACGCCGGCCCGGGACGGAGCGGGTCCCGCAGGGCGATCCCGCGCGCGGCGGTCATCACCTCGATCGCCAGTACGCGCCGCAACCCGTCGACGGATCGACGCAGTTTGCGGGCGGCCGACCAGCCCATCGACACGTGGTCCTCCTGCATCGCCGAGGACGGGATGGAGTCGACGGAGGCCGGCACCGCGAGTCGTTT
>CAYXFT010000214.1:0-4290 GCA_964464335.1 uncultured Aeromicrobium sp. | reverse complement strand
CCGTGGTTGCGCGCGACGTCCAGGAACCGGTCCGTGCGACGTTCGGCGATCGAGGCCACGTCGGCGGCGGCGATCGCGAGGAAGTCCAGCACGTACGCGACGGGCGCGCCGTGGAAGTTGCCGTTGCTCTCGACGCGGTTCTCGTCGGCGAGGACGACCGGGTTGTCGATGGCCGAGGCCAGTTCCCGTTCGGCCACGAGGCGCGCATGGGCGACGGTGTCGCGGGCCGCGCCGTGCACCTGCGGCGCGCAGCGCAACGAGTACGCGTCCTGCACGCGGTGGCAGTCGGGCCCGCGGTGCGACGCGACGATCGGCGAGTCCGCCAGGAGGGCCCGCAGGTTTGCGGCGGACGCGGCCTGACCCGGGTGCGGCCGCAGCGCCTGCAGGTCGGCCGCGAACACCCGGTCGGTCCCGAGTTGCCCCTCGACCGACATCGCGGCGCTGACGTCGGCCAGCTCGAGCAGCCTCGTCAGGTCGTCGATGGCCAGCACGAGCATGCCGAGCATCCCGTCGGTGCCGTTGATCAGCGCGAGGCCCTCCTTCTCGGCCAGCACGACCGGGGTGAGTCCGGATGCGGCGAGCGCGTCCGCCGCCGGCATCAGGGTGCCGCCGGCGTCGCGCACGGTCCCTTCGCCGATGAGCGTCAGCGCGCAGTGCGCGAGCGGCGCGAGGTCGCCCGAACAGCCCAGCGAGCCGTACTCGTGCACGACCGGCGTGATGCCGTGGGTGAGCAGGTCGGCCAGCAGACGTGCCGTGGCGCGGCGGACGCCGGTGTGACCGGTTGCCAGCGTCGACAGGCGCAGCAGCATGAGCGCGCGGACCACCTCCCGTTCGACCTCGGGGCCCGTGCCCGCGGCGTGCGACCGGACCAGCGAGCGTTGCAACCGGGCCCGCATCTCGGGGGCGATGTGCTTGGTCGCCAGCGCGCCGAACCCCGTCGAGACCCCGTACGCCGGCGTCGGTGACGCGGCGAGTCCGTCGATGACGATGCGGGCCTCGTCGATCGCCTGCAAGGCGCCGTCGGTCAGGGCGACCGGCGCACCGTGTCGGGCGACGGCGAGGACGTCGGCGGCGGAGACGGGACCGGTCCCGACGAGTACAGGGGTGACCATGCCCCCATTCCACGGCGAGGACCGTCCCGCCGCCAGAGCCCTCCGCGGGCGGGCGTCTCGGATCCGAGACATTCCCGCCGGACCGTGACACCCTCGGGTGGTGAGTCACGTACCTGCCGCGACGAAGGCCCTGCGCGTCCTGCGTTTCCTCGCGACGCAGGCCGATCCGGTCCCGCTGGACCGGATCGTGCGCGCCTGCGACCTGCCCCGCAGCACCGCGTACCACCTGATGACGGCGATGATCGACGAGGGATTCGTGGTCCATCTGGCCGACGACCGCCGCTACGGCCTCGGCGTCGCGGCCTTCGAGGTCGGCAGCGGGTACGTGCGGCAGGCGCCCCTGGAGCGGATCGCGCGCCGGCCGCTGGCGGACCTGGTCGACCGGACGGGACACTCGGCCCATCTCGCGGTCCTGCACGGCCGCGACGTGCTCTACGTGATCGAGGACCGTGCTCCCGGCCGGCCGCCCCTCGTGACGGACGTCGGGGTCCGACTGCCCGCGCACCTGACCGCCAGCGGCCGGGCGATCCTCGCGCACCTGCCACCCGGCCAGATCCGCGCGTTGTATCCCGACGCCACGGCCTTCACCCTGCGGACCGAGGTCGGTCCCGGCGGACTGTCCGCCCTGAGGTCGGTCCTCGTCCAGACCCGCCGCCGTGGCCACGCCCGCGAAAACGGCGAGGTCTCCCCCGGCATGGCCAGCGTGGCCGCCCCCGTCCTGGACCACAACGGGCACCCGGTCGCCGGTGTCGCCCTGACCTATCCCGCCGACGAGGCGGACCCGGACGCCCTCGCCCCCGCCGTCGTCGACACCGCCGCCCGCCTCACCCGTCGCCTCGGCGGCACCTGACCGACACACGGCCCAGGGACGACCATTCCCCGCACGGCAGAGTGGTCCCATGGACACACTGCTGCTCACGTTCGCCCTCGCGGGCGTCCTGGTCTTCGCGACCTCCGGAGCGCTCGTCGCGGTCCGCAAACGTCTGGACATCGTGGGCGTGATCGCGCTGGCGACGCTCACGGCGCTCGGCGGCGGCTGGATCCGCGACGTCCTGATCGGCGCCGTGCCGCCGGCGGCGCTCGCCGACTGGCGCTACCTCGTCGTGGCCATGCTGGCCGGGGTGGTGACGTTCGTCTTCCACCCGGCGATGGGCCGGCGCCAGCGGACGATCGACGTGGTCGACGCCTTCGGACTGGGCCTGTTCGCCGTGGCCGGCGCGCTCAAGGCCGAGGACTTCGGCCTCGGACCGCTGCCGGCGGTCCTGCTCGGCATCCTGACCGCCGTCGGCGGCGGCGTGATGCGCGACGTCGTCGTCCAGCAGACGCCCACCGTGTTCGGACCCGGACCGCTCTACGCCATCCCGGCCGCGGCCGGCGCCACGATCGTCGTCCTGGGCGAACGGACCGACATCCCCATCGCGGTCGTCGCCGTGATCGCCGGCGCCGTCACGGTCGTCTGGCGCCTGCTCGCGCTGTTCCGCGGCTGGCGGGCGCCGATCGCCCGCACCTGACCCGCGGACGGAACGCTGCGACCGGGAACGACGAAGGCCCGAACCGTGTGGTTCGGGCCAACATTTCGGTGGAGCATAGGAGATTCGAACTCCTGACCTCTTCCATGCCATGGAAGCGCGCTACCAACTGCGCCAATGCCCCGTAGTGCGTCGACCACTTTACCTGCTCGGGTTCGGGTTTCCCAAACCGGGGTGCCCGCTCACTCGGCCTCGTCGTCGGACAGGACGGGCTCGGGGAGCGAGCCGGAGTTCCACTCGGTGAGCCGCCACTGGGACCACTCCTCGTAACGGGACTCCTCGAGCACCGACCAGTGGCAGTTCGACAGGCCGCCGAAGAATCGCCAGTGGGTCTCGGGGAAGCCGAGGAACAGGCAGGTGCCCGTGCGCAGGACCGCACCGTGGGCCACGACGACGAGCGTCTCGCCCTCGGGCAGGTCCTCGAGATGCTTCGTGAGGGCGGCGTCGAGGCGGCCCGCGGCCTGCGCATGGGTCTCGGCTCCCTCGACCCGGTCCTCGTGGCCGTCCGCCCAGGCCTGCATCTGCTCGGGGAACCGCTCCCACGACTCGCGCCACGTCAGGCCCTCGCGCACGCCGAACGCCAGCTCACGCAGCAGCGGATCGGTCTCGACCGGGACTCCGGTCCGCTCCCCCAGCGCCGTCGCCGTGTCGAACGCGCGCGACAGGTCGGAGCTGACGATCCGGTACGGGTTCAGCGAGGCCAGCCGGGCGGCGGCGTCACGCGCCTGCTGCCGGCCGACCTCGTCGAGCGCGATGTCGGTCTGACCCTGCACACGTCCTTCGAGGTTCCACTGCGTGCGGCCGTGGCGCCACAGGATGATCCGTCTCATGCCAGCTGCAGGTCGATGGTCGGGCAGTCGCTCCAGAGCCGCTCGAGGGCGTAGAAGGCGCGCTCCTCGCTGTGCTGGACGTGCACGACGATGTCGCCGTAGTCCATCAGGATCCAGCGGGACTCCCGCGTGCCCTCACGGCGGACGGCCTTGGCGCCGATCGCCAGCAGTTCCTTCTCGATGGCGTCCTTCACGGCGCTCATCTGCGGCTGGTTCGACGCCGAGCACAACACGAACACGTCGGTGATCGCGATCTGCTCGGAGACGTCGAACGCGATGATGTCGGCAGCCTGCTTGCCTGCGGCGGCGTGCGCGGCGGCACGCGCCAACTCGATCGCGTGGTCGGTGGCGGTCACGAGGCGTCCTCCTTCGGACTGTAGAGGCCGTGCTTGCCGATGTACTGGACGACACCGTCGGGCACGAGGTACCAGACGGGTTCACCCGAGTTCACCCGCACACGGCAGTCGGTGGAACTGATGGCCAGCGCCGGGATCTCGACGAGCGTGATCCGATCGCCCGGCAGGCCGGCCAAGGTGGTCTCGTCCATCTCGTGCCCCGGTCGCGTACACCCGACGAACTGGGCCAGGTCGAACAATTCGGCGTGGTCGCGCCACGTCAGGATCTGGGCCATGGCGTCGGCGCCGGTGATGAAGTAGAGGTCGGCGTCAGGATGCGTGCGCGCGAGGTCGCGCAGGGTGTCGATCGTGAACGTGGGACCGTCGCGGTCGATGTCGACGCGGCTCACCGTGAACCGCGGATTGGCCGCGGTCGCGATGACCGACATCAGATAGCGGTCCTCGGCCGGCGAGACCACCCGGT
>CAYXFT010000213.1:0-4909 GCA_964464335.1 uncultured Aeromicrobium sp. | reverse complement strand
ACGGATCTTTTGTCCCGCCATGCTCTCGCTCGTCCTTTACGTTCGTCTTTGCGTCGCCGTCCCCGGGTTCGGGGGTGGCATCGCCCCCCTGACTCCATTCCCCGAGGTCGGGCGTGTCGCGGCGCTGACGCGCACAGAGCTCACACACTTCTCGAGTTAGGTGGTTGGACCGGCTCCGCTCGGCGATGCAGGGCGGCTGGCCGGACAACACGGTCTCGGGATCGGCTTCGGCGTTGAGCCGGGCGTGAGTTCCCGACCGCTGAAGCCACCGCGACCATGCCGGGGCAACCTGACCATTCTGACAGACGCGACAGGGCAAACACAAATCGGGTCCCGCAGGACCCGATGTGCCGCGCTGCTCCCGCGTCCCCGAGGTCGTGGGAGTCGTGGGTCCACGGGGGTCACGCCCCGAAAACGCGGCCCCGGTCGACGTTGTCGACGCCCCGGACGCACCGGCTGTCGGCGGATCGAGGGACTTCCCGAACCACCCTCCTGAACGCGTCGTGGCGGCTAGGGTGCGCTGGTGGGCTGGGCCGAGGAGACCGATCGCTGGTTCCAACGCATGGTCGCCGTGGCGGTCCTGGCGCTCGGCGCGCTCTCGACCCGCGACCTGACGATCGCCTCCGTCACGGTGCTCGCCCTCATGGTCCTGGCAGCCCTGCGACTGGCCACCAACCGCGGCAGCGCCCTGGACATCCTCCTCATGACCGGTGCGCTGCTGATCCAGACGTTCGAGGACCACCGGCACACGGTCGGGTCGGGCGGCGACGCCCACCCGGGGTACCTGCTCCTGGTGGGTACCTTGCTGGTGACGTTGGCCGTCCTGCCCTTCCGGCCGGCCTGGCTCACCTCCGTGGCGATCCTGGCGGTCTACGTCGCGACCCACGTCGGGCGGGTCGATCCGCTCGGGCTCGCACTCGAGGTGATCGCCGCGGCGACGACCGCCGCCGGTACGGCCACGGTCCTGTGGGGCTTGCGCCGGTCCGCGGCCCGCTCCGACGAGGCGGCCGCGCACCAGAACGACGTGCGGCGGGCGACCGAGGATCGTCACGCCGCGGCGGATGCCCGCATCGAGGCGCGCCGACTGATGCACGACCATCTCATCGGTGCCCTGGCTCTCGTCCAGACGAGGACGGACCCACGCGTGGCCGCCTCGGCTGCGACCTCCGCCCTCGCCGCGCTCGACGCGACCACGGCGACCGGGGGCGAGCCGGGGTGGACGCTCACGGCCTCGACCTTGGGCATCGACGTCGCGATCGAGGCTCCCGACCGCGAGGTCGGCGCGGACCTGCCGCCCGACGTCATCACCGCGCTGTTCGACGCGGCGCACGAGGCCCTGCGCAACGTCGTGCGCCATGCCGGGGTCGACACCGCGACGGTGCGCGTCAGCGGAGGGCCTGCGGACGTCACCATCGAGGTGATCGACGACGGCGTGGGCTTCGACCTTGCTGCCGCCCGCGGGTTCGGCCTCGACGTCTCCGTGCGCTCGCGGGTCGCCGAGGTCGGCGGGACGACCGAGATCGTGTCTGCCGTCGGCGAGGGGACGACGGTCCGTCTGCATTGGGCCGCCTCCCCGCGTGCCGCGCGCACGAATGCCTCCCGGTGGCTCGCCCTGAAACTGGCCGTCACCGACCTGCGCATCATCGTGTGGGGCTATCCCCTCTTCCTGATGCTCGGCCAGGTGGCCATGCTGGCCGCCCACCCCGGCCCGCGGCCGGCGGCGTCGCACGGTCTCGGGCTGGCCGTCCTCGTGCTGAGCGGACTGCTCCTGCGCCGCGCCGTGCGCGCTCCCCTGTCGACGCCGCTCGTGTGGATCTGCGTGGTGGCTCCGCCGCCGGTCGTCCTGCTCGGCCTCTCCCTGGCCGAACCCGGCGCGCTGCTGGGTTTCGAGTCGTGGATCGTCGGGATGTGCGAGGCCCCGCTCGTGGTGCTCGCGCTCGTCGGACCCGTGTGGGCGGTCGTCGGGGGCGCGGTCCTCTACACCGGCGCCGTGCTGGGGTGGGCCGCGCACGACGCGACACTGGTTCCGACCGAGGTGCTGGCCGTCGCGACCCAACCTGCACTGCACGCGTTGATCTTCCTACTCGCCGCGTTCGCGATCACGCGCGTCGGCGGCGTCGCGACCCGGACCCGCGAGGAGTTGACCCGTGAGGTGCTCCACGACCAACGCATCCGCCTGCGTCGGGACTACCTCACCGAGCGGCTGGGCGAGGCGGAGTTCGAGGTGCGCTCCCTCCTGAGCGAGGTCGCCGACGGCAGCGCCGATCCGACCGATCCGGCCGTGGCCCGCCAGGCCGGGATGCTGGCCCAGCGACTGCGCGACGAACTCACCGCCCCGGGCGCCCTCGACCCGGTGGCACGAGTCCTGGTGGACCACGCGCGCTGGTCGGGTACCTCGGTCGCGCTGCGCACCGGAACGACCTCACCCGACGAGGTCGCCGCCATCAGCGCGGTCGTCGCGATCGTGCTGCGACCGAGACTGCCGCGAGCCATCGTCATCACCCGCCGCGCCGACGGCCGGACGGGCATCATCGTGACGATCACGCCCTCCCCCGGTCAGGACCGACGCCACGAACTGGGGTCGCTCGCCACCCGCTGGGACGTCACCCTCGACGGGGACGACGAGATCGCCCGCATCCGGTTGGCTACTGGCGGTCCAGATGGCCTTCCTCACGAGCCGCGGTGACGAGCGCATGGGCGTTGCCCGCCTCGATCCCCCGGTCGCGATAGGCCGCGACGGCGCGGTTGAGGTGTTCGCGCACCGTGGACTCGCTGATCGCCAGGCTCCTCGCGATCGCCCGGTAGGACAGCCCCTCGGAGATCTCCTGCAGGATCTGGACCTGCCGTGGCGACAGTCTGGTCACGAGTGACGCGTCGGTGAGCAGGGCGTGCGCGACGGCGCCCGAACACGCGAGCTCGCCGGACACCGAGTCACGGATCGTCGCCACGATGGTCTCGATCGGATCGACCTTCAGCACGAGCCCCGATGCCCCCGCGGCCACGGCCCGGCGAATCGGCACCGGCCGGCCTTCGGAGGTGAACAGCAGCACGACCGCACCTCGGGCGGTGATTCGGCGGACGTCGGTCTCGGCGCTCTGCCCGTCGGGTCGGTGCATCGACAGGTCGAGCAGCACCACGTCGGCGTCCGCGCCGGCGCCGGCGAGCAGTTCGTCCGTCGATTCCGCGACGGCGAGCACCCGCAGACCCGGGTCGGCCGCCGTCAGCGCGGCGCCGATCCCGGACAGGACGACGGGGTGGTCGTCGACGGCCGCGACGGTGATCTCGGTGTCGTTCATCGGTGGGCGTGCCTCTCGGTGTCGGCGTGCCCGGCGGGCTCGATCTGGAACGTGGAGTGTTCGACGTCGAAGTGATGCTGGAGACACCCGCGCAACCGGTCGAGCACGGCGTGCGCCTCGTCCATGGCCGTGACCGACTCGTCGACGACGACGTGCGCGCTCATGACCGGCATGCCGCTCGTGATGGTCCACACGTGCAGGTCGTGCACGTCGGCGACGCCGTCGACCTCGACGATGTGTCGACGAAGATCCTCCAGGTCGACCTCGCGTGGGCTGGCCTCGAGCAGGACCTCCACGACGTCGCGCAACAGCGAGAGCGCGCGGGGCACCAC
This sequence comes from uncultured Aeromicrobium sp., assembly GCA_964464335.1. Taxonomy (GTDB): domain Bacteria; phylum Actinomycetota; class Actinomycetes; order Propionibacteriales; family Nocardioidaceae; genus Aeromicrobium. The sequence continues at coordinate 1,281 of CAYXFT010000213.1, read as the reverse complement.
GAGCGCCGCGATCAGCAGGGAGGCGATCGGATCGGCGAGATACCACCCCGTCGCGACGATCACGATCGCCGAGACGATCACCGCGACCGATCCCAGCGCATCGCCGAGGACCTCGAGGTAGGCCCCGCGGACGTTCACGCTCTCCTGGGCACCGTCGCGCAACAGGACCAGCCCGATCACGTTGACGGCCAGACCGATCGCGCCGGTGACCAGGACCGACCAGCCGGCGACCTCCGGTGCGTCGTCGAGGCGACGGACCGCGCTGATCACGATCGCGACACAGATGCCCAGCAGAACGAGGCCGTTGACACCGGCCGCGAGGACCTCGGTGCGGTGGAAGCCGTAGGTCCGTCGACGACCGCCGGGGCGTTGGGCGACCGCGATCGCCGCGAGCGCCAGCACCAGCCCGAACGAGTCGCTGAGCATGTGGCCGGCATCGGCCAGCAGCGCCAACGACCCGCTGGCCAGGCCGACCACGACCTGCAACACCAGGACGCCGAGCGTCAGCGCCAGGACCGCCGCCAGCCGGCCGCGGTGCTGCACGCCGGTACCGTGCGCGTGATCGTGTCCCACGAGTTCAGGATAGGTGGGAAACGAAGAACCCCCGAGCCGAAGCCCGGGGGTTCTTGCGTGCAGTCCGTGTCAGGCGCTCAGGGCGACTGACGCCGTGTCACTTGATGATCTTGGTGACACGACCGGCACCGACGGTGCGACCGCCCTCGCGAATCGCGAAGCGCAGGCCGTCCTCCATGGCGATCGGCTGGATGAGCTCGACCGACATCTCGGTGTTGTCGCCGGGCATGACCATCTCGGTGCCCTCGGGCAGCGTGACGACGCCGGTGACGTCCGTGGTGCGGAAGTAGAACTGCGGACGGTAGTTGTTGAAGAACGGCGTGTGACGGCCACCCTCCTCCTTCGAGAGGATGTAGACCTGACCCTCGAAGTCGGTGTGCGGGGTGGTCGAACCCGGAGCGATCACGACCATGCCGCGCTCGACGTCGTCCTTCTTGGTGCCGCGTAGCAGCAGGCCGACGTTCTCGCCCGCACGGCCCTCGTCGAGGATCTTGCGGAACATCTCCACCCCGGTGATGGTGGTGGACTGCTTCTTCTCGGCGATACCGATGATGTCGACGGTCTCACCGGTGCGGACGATGCCGCGCTCGATCCGGCCGGTCACCACGGTGCCACGACCGGTGATGGTGAAGACGTCCTCGATCGGCATCAGGAACGGCTTCTCGATCTCGCGCTCTGGCTGCGGGAGGTACTCGTCGACCGCGTTCA
>CAYXFT010000212.1:0-4916 GCA_964464335.1 uncultured Aeromicrobium sp. | reverse complement strand
CCACAGTTCGGGGCGCTGGTCCTTCGGGTCCCACAGGCCGAAGTCGTCGCGGAAGGAGAAGACACGTTCCTTGGCGCGGGCCTTCTCCTCGTCGCGGCGGGCGCCGCCGAAGAGGGCTTGCAGGCCGTGCTGTTCGGCGGTGCGCAGCAGGACCGGGGTCTGGATGCGGTTGCGCGAGCCGTTCGGCTCCTCGCGGACGAAGCCCTCGTCGATCGCGTCCTGCACCGAGCCGACCACGAGTCGCACGCCCAGGTCCTGCACGACGCGGTCGCGGAACGCGATGACCTCGTCGAAGTTGTGACCGGTGTCGATGTGCACCACGGGGAACGGGATCGGGCCGGGCGCGAACGCCTTGACCGCGAGATTGAGCATCACGACCGAGTCCTTGCCGCCCGAGAAGAGCAGTCCGGGCTTCTCGACCTCCGCCGTGAGTTCGCGGATGATGAAGATCGCCTCGGCCTCGAGGTGGTCGAGTTGACTCATGCCGTAGCGACGCGCGTCGCTCGTTTCGGTCATAGAAGAATTCCTCCCCATGGGGTGGACCGGGGCAGCGATTTTGAACCCTAACACCGGGCCTTGAGTGCCCGCGGCCCGGTGCGTGTCCGTGAGACGATCCGTGCCACAATCGTGAGCCATGGACTTGTGGCTCGTCGCGGGCGCCTTCGCCGTGGGAGTCGTCGTCGGACTCACCGGGATGGGTGGCGGAGCCCTGATGACCCCGATGCTGGTCTTCTTCTTCAATGTCCCGCCCCTGACTGCCGTCTCCAGCGACCTCGTCGCGAGCGCGGTGATGAAACCGGTCGGTGGCTACGTCCATCTGAAGCGCGGCACGGTCAACCTCAAGCTCGTGGGCTGGCTGTGCGTCGGCTCCGTCCCGGCGGCGTTCTGCGGGGTACTCGTCCTACGGGCCTTCGGCAGTTCCGAGGCTGCGCAGCACGGCATCAAGTTCGCGCTGGGACTGGCGATCCTCTTCAGCGCGTTCATGCTGTTGGTGCGGGCCTACCTGCGCCTGCTGGAGCGGGCACGGACCCGCGACGGGCGAGGCGAACCGCTGCCCCAGGCGCGTCCCGAGCGCCACGTGCGCCCCGTGCCCACCATCCTGCTGGGCGCAATGGGCGGACTCATCGTCGGCATGACCTCGGTCGGCTCGGGGTCCCTCATCATCATCGGCCTGATGATGCTCTACCCCGGACTCAAGGCCAGCCAGCTGGTCGGCACGGACCTCGTCCAGGCCGTCCCGCTCGTGGCGTCGGCCGCGATCGGACACGCGATCTTCGGCGATCTCGACATGACGATCTCGGTGCCGCTCATCATCGGTTCGATTCCGGGCGCCTATCTCGGTGCGATGCTGTCGGCCCGGCTGCCCGGCGGCTGGATCCGGCGCGCCCTGGCGTTCGTGCTCCTGGCATCGGGCCTCAAGCTGATCGGCGTGCCGACCGACACCACGGCGATCCTGCTCGTGGTCACGCTGGTCGTCGCGCCGCTGCTGTGGATGGTGATCCGGCTGCGGCTCGGGTTCCCGGCCTTCGCGTTCATCGAGAATCGTCACGACTCATCGACCCCGAAGGTGCGGCGATGAGCGCCTCGGCGGTGCTCCGAGGGTCGGAGCTGGATGGTCTCGAACTGATCCTCGGGCGGTTCCTCGCGCCGGTCGACGGGTACTGCCTGCCGGGTGCGCTGCCGCGGGACTGGCCCGTCGAGGCGAACCTCGCGGTACCGGCGAAGGCCGCGGTGGAGGCGGTCGACCAGGGCTCCCTGACCCTGACCGACGCCGACAACACGCCGTTGGCCGCCCTCATCCTGTCCGGGACGCTCCGTCGCGACGACGAGACGACCTGGGTCGCGGGACGACTGCGTGCGCTCAAGGCCGCCGAGCATCCGCCCGCGCGGGCCGTGCGCCTGGTCGTCCCGGTGGACCTGAGCGACTACTCGGTGGCCCTGTTCGGTGGCCGGGTCAGCGCGGCTGACGTCCTGCAGGCGGTCAGCGCGGCCGAGGGACGACCCCTGGCCCTGATCGGCGTCGCGAGCCACGACGGTTCGGGATCGGACGTCGCCGTGATGGACGAACTGCGGCACTGTGCCGAGCAGATCATGAACGCGCGGGCCTGGTACCTGTCGGCGCCGGCGGTCGGCGGCGGCACCTCCGCGGAGGACGTCCTCGGCCGTTCGTTGCGCTCGATGGGGGTGGCCAAGCCACTCGACCTCCGTCGACCGAGCGCTCGCCCGGACCGCGGCGCGGTGCTCCTCTTCACGGGTCTGTCGGGTGCGGGCAAGTCCACGGTCGCCCGCGCGGTGGTCGAGGCGATCGAGGCCCGCGGTCTGCGCCAGACCGCCCTGCTCGATGGCGACGACGTGCGCCAGGAACTCTCGTCGGGCCTCGGGTACAGCGAGGAGGACCGGGTCCGCAATCTCACCCGCATCGCGTGGGTCGCCGCGCGGCTCGCCGAGGTCGGAGCGGTCGCCGTCTGTGCGCCGATCGCACCGTTCGCATCGGCTCGCGAGGCGATGCGCCAGCGGGTCGAACCCGCGTCGCCGTTCCTGGTGATCCACGTGGCGACGCCGCTCAAGGTCGCCGAGGCGCGCGACCGCAAGGGTCTCTACGCGAAGGCGCGGGCCGGCCTGATCAAGGACTTCACCGGGATCGACTCGCCGTACGAGGCGCCGGTCGACCCCGACCTCGTGATCGACACCTCCCGGTCCGGCATCGGCGAGTGCGTCGAGGCGGTGCTCGCCATGCTGCGCGACCGCGGCGTGATCGGCCAGGGCTGAAAACCGTTCGGAAGAGTGGTGTGACCGACTTCACACCGTTGGGTACGCTGCGACCATGGCGCCGAGGCCTTCGGAATCTCCTTTCGCCGTGCCCGCGGGAGTCGATCCCGATGAGTTGGCGCGGACCTTGCACCATGCGCACGACTCCTTCCTCTCCACGGGAGCGGTCGAAGGACCCGTGCGCGCGCTGGTCCGGGAGTCCTGGCAGCGCAGCCTGCAGGGCGGCCTCGACCCCGAGCACGACCTCGCCTCGATCACCCTCGACTCCCACCACCTCGACGAGATCCGCCGCGACCATCCCCTCGCAGCCGGCATGCCGGTCATCCGGCGGCTCCTCGTCGAGAGCGCGGCCGACGCCGGACTGCTCGTCGCCGTCAGCGACGCGGCGGGTCAGCTGCTGTGGGTCGAGGGCGCGGCCCGACTGCGGCGGATGGCCGAGCAGATGAACTTCGTGCCCGGTGCCGACTGGAGCGAGGCCAGCGCCGGCACCAACGCCCCGGGCACCGCGCTGGCGCTGGACCGCGCCATCTCCCTGCTCGGCCCCGAACACCTCGCGCGTCCGGTCACCCCGTGGAGTTGCTCCGCCGCGCCCGTCCACGACCCCGACACGGGCGCCGTGCTGGGCGTCATCGACCTCACCGGGGGAGTCGAGGTCGCCGGGGCGACCAGCCTGGGCCTCGTCCGGGCCACCGCCGCCGCCGTCGAGGCCGAACTGAGACTCGAACGGGTTCGCGGCGCCGCCGCCGCGCGCACGAGTTGGACCCCCGGTGTCGAACGACCTCGCATCGACGTGCTCGGCGTGCGCGGCGCCGTCCTGCACCACGCGACCACCACGACTCGGCTCAGCGCCCGGCACAGCGAGATCGTCCTGCTGGTCGCCGCCGCGGGCCGCGGACTCACGACGGCCGAGCTGGCCGTCGCGCTCAGCGACGACGAACTGCCGGAGGTGACGATCCGGGCGGAACTGTCCCGGTTGCGTCAGGTGCTCGGCGGCCTGCGGCTGGAGTCGCGTCCGTACCGCTTCGCCGAGGGCGTCGACACCGATGCCCAGCAGGTCAGGGACGACCTCGAGGCGGGTCGTCTGCGTCAGGCGGTCGCCCGGTACCGCGGGCCGATCCTGCCCGACTCGCAGGCGCCCGCGATCGAGCAGGCCCGAGACGACCTGCACCAGCTCGTGCGCTCCCACCTGCTGGCCGGCGACGATCCGGACGCGCTGCTGTCGTTCGCCGACACCGCCCACGGGCGGGAAGACTACGACGTGTGGGCGCGCATCGCCGCCGTCCTGCCGGCCACCTCGCCGCGCTACGCCCAGGTCGTCGACCATGTCGAGCGACTCGACGACGAACTGGGCTGACCTGCCGCGGTGGTCTCGATACGCGGCTCGCTGCGCTCGCCTGCTACTCGACCGGCGGGAGCGTGTGGACGGGCGAGTGGTGGTTTCGATAGGCGGTTCGCTGCGCTCGCCTGCTACTCGACCGGCGGGAGCGTGTGGACGGGCGAGTGGTGGTTTCGATACGCGGCTCGCTGCGCTCGCCTGCTACTCGACCACCGGTGATCGGGCCGAACTGGGCTGACCTGCCGCGGGGGTCTCGATACGCGGCTCGCTGCGCTCGCCTGCTACTCGACCACCGGTGATCGAGTAGACGCGGCGAGCTCTGCGAGCTCGCGGCGTATCGAGATCCCGGGCCAACCTTCGTGCAACGTTGCGGTGCCTACCTTCGGAGCATGGGTGTGAGCCCCCTCACACCCAGGCATCGACGAAGGAGTCACGCATGGCCGTCTACGCAGCACCCGGGACCGAGGGAAGCGTCGTTTCCTACCAGCCCCGCTACGACCACTGGATCGGCGGCGAATACGTCGCCCCGGTCAAGGGGCAGTACTTCGAGAACGTCTCTCCGGTCAACGGCAAGGTCTTCTGTGAGGTCGCCCGGGGAACCGCGGAGGACATCGAGGCAGCGCTGGATGCCGCGCACGCGGCCGCTCCGGCCTGGGGGAAGACCTCGACCACCGAGCGGGCGAACGTCCTCAACAAGATCGCCGACCGCATCGAGCAGAACCTCGAGATGCTCGCCGTGGGCGAGACTTGGGACAACGGCAAGCCCGTCCGCGAGACGCTGGCCGCCGACCTGCCGCTCGCCGTCGACCAC
>CAYXFT010000211.1:0-4994 GCA_964464335.1 uncultured Aeromicrobium sp. | reverse complement strand
GCGAGCCGGCGACGTTCTCGGCGAGCTGGCGCCAGGCCGAGCAGCGGATGAACAGCGTGTCGCCGTCCTTCCACTCGTTCGTCTGACGGTCGAACGTGCGGGACGTCGACGCGACGGTGAAGTCGGCGACGGCCGCGCCCGACGGCGTGAACCGGAGTTCCGGATCGCGCGTCAGGTTTCCGACGAGGGTGATGGAGGTTTCGCCTGCCATGGGTGATCAGCCTTTCGAGCAGTGGTCTGCGACGAGTGTGTCGGATCGCGGAGACGGTTTCGGCCGTTCTCCACAGGTCCGAGGATCACTTCACGTCGGGACGCGTGACCTTCGTGCGGACGACGGACTCGTTCAGCGACAGCTGACGGTCCAGCTCCTTGACCGAGGCGGGCTCGGCGGACAAGTCGATGACGGCGTAGATGCCCTCGTTCTTCTTGTTGATCTCGTACGCGAGGCGACGCTTGCCCCACACGTCGATCTGATCGACCGAACCGCCATCGCTGACGATCGTGTTGGTGAGGTAGGTCGAGAGGCTCTTCTCGACGGAGCGCTCATCGACCTCGGCATCGAGGATGACCATGACTTCGTACTTGCGCAGTGACACTGCGGAATCTCCTTCGGACTGAACGGTGACGGGCTTTCCGCCACAGGAGGGTGGTCGCCGCGAACGACAACCTCACGAGTCTAACAGCGGCCTGTGCTGTCGGGGAAATCCCGACCGTTCCAGGCCGTGACTCTTATTAAGTGACAAAAGGACATCAGGCGGCCTACTGTTGTCACTTAATAAAGGACAAGCAGACATGCCGCTTCTCTTCACCACCCCGGACCCAGATCCCGACGACCAGCGGGTCATCACGGAGATTCACGCCATCCGCGCCTCGCTCGCGGACTACCTTCGCGTACCCAGGCGATGGGCCGGTCTGCTTCGCCGTACGTCGACGGCTCGTGCGATCCAAGGTTCCAACACCATCGAGGGCTACACGGTCAGCGACGAGGATGCCGTCGCGGCCGTCGATGACGAGCCGCCACTGACCGCAGACCGGGCGACGTGGTTGGAGATCCTTGCCTATCGCCGGGTGCTGACTTATGTGCTCACCGTGGCGACCGAACCAGGCTTCGTGATCGACGAGGCGGTCCTTCGATCCATGCACTTCATGCTGCTCGACCACGATCTCTCGAAGGCACCGGGACGTTACCGAACCCGGGAGATCTTCGTGCGCGACGACAAGCGCGGAGGCACCGTCTACGAAGGCCCCGGCGGCGATCTGGTGGCTGAACTGATGCAGGCCCTCTCGCAGTCACTCTCGGCACCTTCGCCCGAGGACCCGCTGGTGCGAGGCGCCATGGCACACCTGAACCTCGTCATGATTCATCCGTTCCGGGACGGCAACGGCCGCATGGCCCGAGCGCTCCAGACGATGGTGCTCGCGCAGGACGACGTCGTGGAGCCGACCTTCTCCAGCATCGAAGAGTGGCTGGGCAGCAACACCCAGGACTACTACGACGTGCTCGCCGCCACCGGGCGCGGCGCCTGGGGTCCGGGAAACGACGCAACCCTGTGGGTGAAGTTCAATCTTCGAGCGCACCACATGCAGGCCCAGACGATGAGGCGCCGGTTCGATGACGCCGAGACACAGTGGCGCCGAATCGATGAACTCATCGGTGAGCATCACCTGAACGATCGGATCGGCGCCGCCCTCTTCGACGCCCTCCTCGGGCTCAGGGTGACGCGGCCGTCGTACGTGAAACTCACCGGTCTCGATGAACGCACCGCAACCAGAGATCTGGTCAGCGTGGCCGAACTTGGCCTCCTCGACGCTCACGGCGAACGGCGTGGGCGGCACTACGTCGCCGGCGCACCACTTCGGAGACTCCAGAAGGAGCTTCGGGCGGAGAGGAGGCCGGTGGCCGAGCCCTACCCGACGCTCATGGGTGACATCCGAAGGGCGCTGCCGTAGTTCCGACCCCGGACGCGCGAACGCCTCTCTGCCCGACCTATTCGCCGCCGATCGCGGTCAGGACGTCGAGCTTGGCGGCGCGGCGGGCCGGCAGGACGGCCGCGAGGACGCCGACGACGGCCGACACGACCACGAACACCGTGAGCGACCCGATCGGGATGGCCAGATCGGTGATGCCGTCATCGGCGAACGATCGTTGCAGCGCGATGCCGAACAACAGGCCCGCGCCGATGCCGAGCACCGCACCCAGGATCGCGATCGCCACCGATTCCAGGCGCACCATCCGCCGCAACTGCGGACGGGTGAGGCCGACGGCGCGCAGCAGGCCGATCTCGCGGGTGCGCTCGATGACGCTCAGGGCCAGCGTGTTGACGATGCCGAGCACCGCGATCACGATCGCCAGACCCAGCAGCGCGTAGATGAGGTAGAGCAGGGTGTTCACCTGCGCGCGCTGTGCCTCGGCGAAGCTCACCTTGTCCTGCACGACGACCGTCGGGTTGTCGGCGACGGCGCGCTCGAGGTTCGCCTTCAGCGTGGCCTGTCCGGCATCCGGCTCGGCGTTGATCGCCAGCGTCGTGTCCCCGCGCTTGATGCCCGCCGTGGTGACGGTCGACATCGGGACCACGGCACCGCCGACGATCTGACTGTCGGCGTAGATGCCGGTGACCTCGGTCGGGAAGGTACCGGTCGTGAACGCGAGATCGACCTCCTGGCCCACCGTCAGCCCGAGATCCTCGGCCGTCGTCTCGCTGACGGAGATCGTGTCCTCGGCCGTGGGTGCCCCGCCGGCGGAGTAGTCCAGCGTGAAGACCTGCGCGAACTGGTCGGGCTCGATCGCCGAGGCGAAGACCTGCGAGCCGGACCCATCGGAGCCGGACGAAGCAGTGACGTCGAGCACGATGAGCTGCGACGGAGAGACCGCGGCAACGCCCGGCACGTCGGCGAGATCCTCCGCGATCTGGGTCGAGAACGGCTGTCCGCTGGCGTTCTGCACGATGAAGTCGGCGGAGAACTCGCGATCGACGGCCGCGTCGATGGACTTGTTGATCGACGCACCGAGGATCGACATCGTCGTGACCAGTGCCAGCCCGATCATCAGGGCGGAGGCGGTCGCGGCGGTACGCCGCGGGTTGCGGCGGGCGTTCTGCGCCGCCAACTGACCGACTGCCTTGAACAGTCCCCGGTAGAGCACCCCGAAGACCGCCAGCACCGGCACCGCGATGAGCGGGCTGCCCAACGCGACGGCCATCAGCACGCCGAAGATGCCGACGCCGACCCAGATCACGGGCCGTGGCACGTCGAACCAGAGACCGGCCGCCATGGCCGCAGCGCCCACGAGTCCGAAGACGACCGCGAGGAGCAGGCGCCAACGCAAGGAGGACTCCGGCATGGCGACGTCGTCGCGCATCGCGGCGACCGGCGGCACCCGCGAGGCCCGCCGCGCGGGGATCCACGCCGCGAGCATCGTGACGAGGACACCGACGACGTAGGAGACGACGATCGTCCGGGCCTGGAACACCAGCGCGGTCCCGGACAGGTCGAGTCCGAAGTTGCTGAACAGGATCTTGAGCAGCGACGCGAGCCCGAATCCGAGCGCGAGCCCGGCCGTCGACCCGATGACACCGATCACGAACGCCTCGGTCAGGACCGAACGGCTGACCTGGCGTCGCGAGGCTCCCATCGCCCGCAGCAGGGCCAGTTCACGGCTGCGCTGGGCCACCAGGATCGAGAAGGTGTTGACGATCAGGAACGTGCCGACGACCAGGGCGATGCCGGCGAACACCAGCAGGAAGGTGTTCAGGAAGCCGAGCAACTGGTCGAACAGGTCCTTCGACTCCTGGGCGACCACGTCCCCGGTGACCGCCTCGGTGCCCTGCGGGATCACCGTCGAGACCTGCTCGGCCAGTTCCTTCTGGCTGACGCCCGGCTTGCCCTCGACCTGGATCAGGGTGAACGCGTCCTCGCCGTCGGTGAAGTACTTCTGGGCACTGGCGTCGTCGAAGATCACCAGGGTGGCCCCGGCGAGCCCGCCCGCGGCGAAGTCGAAGATGCCGACGAGCTCGGCCTCGATGATCGGCGGATCGCTCGGCATCGCGAGCTTGACGGTGAAGCCCAGGCCATAGCCGGCCAGTTCCGCCGAACGCGAGTCCATCGCGATCTCGCCGGCCTGGGTGGGCATCCCGCCGGACTTCCACTCGATCATCTGCTGTCCGGCGGCATTGGGGATCGGATCGCCCTTGCCGGCGTTGAGCGCGATCGTGGGAGCGCCCGTGCCGCCGAGCAGGTGGTTGTCGCGCTTGATCACGAACAGTCCCACGCCGTTGATCGCGCCCTCGGCCCGAGCGACGTCGGGCAGGGCTGCGACCTCGTCGACGTACTTCGCCGGGATGGTGCGGGCGTCGCGGTTGATGCTGGTGGCGACCGCGTCGCTGGTGTCGGTGATCGGCCGCACGGCGACGTCGGTGACCGTGCCGTTCGCGATCTGGTCGAAGCTCTCGCCGATCGTGTCGGTGAAGACGAGCGAGCCGGACAGGAACGCGATGCCCAGGACGATCGCGAACGCGCTCAGCAGCAGGCGGAGCTTGCGCGCAACGAGGTTGCGCCAGGTGACCTTGCGCACGTCACAGCCCGTTCCGGCGCTGGACGGCGCTCATCCGCTCGAGCACCTTCTCGGCGGTGGGTTCGCGCAGTTCGGAGACGACGCGGCCGTCCGCGAGGAACACCACCCGATCGGTGTAACTGGCGGCTATCGGGTCGTGGGTGACCATGACGATCGTCTGACCGAACTCGTCGACGCTGCGGCGCAGGAACGAGAGCACCTCGGCACCCGAGGTCGAGTCGAGGTTGCCGGTCGGCTCGTCGGCGAACACGATCGAGGGGCGGCTGACGAGCGCGCGGGCACACGCGACGCGCTGCTGCTGGCCGCCGGACATCTCGTTGGGCCGGTGCTTGAGCCGGTCGGCCAGGCCGACCGCGTCGATGACGTTCGCGTACCAGTCGGCGTCGGGCTTCTTGCCCGCGATGGACAGCGGCAGCAGGATGTT
>CAYXFT010000210.1:323-5002 GCA_964464335.1 uncultured Aeromicrobium sp. | reverse complement strand
GCAAGATGAGCAAGCACCTGGGCAACATCCTGCTGCCGATGCCGCTCATGGACGAGCACGGCGCCGATGCCCTGCGCTGGTTCATGGCGTGCTCGGGCTCGCCGTGGTCGGCGCGCCGCATCGGCCACAACGTGCTGACCGAGATCGTGCGCAAGGTGCTGCTGACGTACTGGAACACCGCGGCCTTCCACGTGCTCTACGCCCGCGCCGAGGGCTGGAGCCCGGCCACCGGCGAGATCCCGCCGGTCGCCGAGCGTTCGGTGCTGGACCGGTGGCTGCTGTCGCAGACGCAGGTGCTCGTGCGCGACGTGACCGAGGCGCTGGAGACGTTCGACACCCAGCGTGCCGGCAGCGTCCTGGCGACCTTCGTCGACGACCTCTCCAACTGGTACGTGCGCCGTTCGCGCAAGCGCTTCTGGCGCGGTGACACCGCGGCGCTGGCCACCCTGCACGAGGTGCTCGACGTCGTCACCCGCCTGCTGGCGCCGCTCGTGCCGTTCATCGCCGAACGGGTCTGGCAGGACGTCATCGTGCCCGTCACCGCGGATGCCGCACCCTCGGTGCACCTCGCGTCGTGGCCCACGGCCGACGACTCGCTGTTCGTCGACGGTCTCGCCGCCCGCGTCGACCTGGCTCGCCGCGTCACCGAACTCGGCCGGGCTGCCCGCGCCGAGGCCAAGGTCCGCACCCGCCAGCCGCTGCGCCGCGCCCTGATCGGCTCGGCCCACCACGACCAGTTGGGCGACGATCTGCGCGCCGAGGTCTGCGAGGAACTCAACATCGCCTCGCTGGGCTCGCTGGCCGACGCCGGCTCCGACCTGGTCGAGTTCTCCGCGAAGGCCAACTTCCGGAACCTCGGCAAGCGGTACGGCAAGCAGACGCCGCTCGTGGCCCAGGCCATCGCGGCCACCGACGCCGGCGAGTTGGCCGCGCTGCTGGAGGCCGACGGCAAGGCCACCGTCACCACCGACGACGGCGCCACGTGGGACGTGGAGACCGACGACGTGATCGTCACCGAGAGGCCTCTCGAGGGCTGGTCGGTCGTCAACGAGCAGGGCGAGACCGTCGCGCTCGACCTCGCGATCGACGCCGAGCTGCGTCGCGCGGGTCTGGCCCGCGAGGCCGTGCGCGTGATCCAGGAGGCCCGCAAGACGACGGGGCTGGAGATCACCGACCGGATCACGCTGACCTGGTCGGGCGGCGGCGAGACGGCCGAGGCGCTGCGCGAGCACGCCGCGTCGATCGCCGAGGAGGTGTTGGCCGTGTCGTTCGAGGAGGGCGACGTGGCCGGCGACCTCGGCGACCTCGATCTGGGTCTGCGGATCGCGCTGCAGCGCGCCTGAGCACACGCGAAGGCGCCCGCCCCCTCAGGGGACGGGCGCCTTCGTCGACTCAGGCCACGCGAGTCACTCGCCGGAGTTCGAGCCTCCGTCGAGCGCGGAACTGCCACCGGTCGGGGCGACCGGGCTGCTGCCCTCGAGCTGGGAGAGCTGGTCCTGGAAGTAGGCCTTGAGGCGGGCGCGATACTCGCGCTCGTACGCACGCAGGTGATCGATCTCGCCCTGCAGTTCCTGACGCTCGCGCTCGAGGTTGGAGATCGTCTCCTTGCGACGCTGGTCCGTCTCGACATCGAGCTGCTCGGCGCGCTTGCGGGACTCGTACTGCAGGGTGTCGGCGTTGCGACGGGCCTCGGCGGCCAGCTTCTCGGCCTCGACACGAGCGTCGGCCAAGATGCCGTCGGCCTCGCCCTTCGCGGCGTCCATGAGCTGGTCGGCGTTCGACGACGCGATCTCGAGCAGGCGGGCGGCCGCGGTCGACACCTCGGCAGTCGAGGTGACCTTGATCTCCTGCGGCGCGGCAGGCGCGACGGCCTTGACCGGCTCGGGTGCCTTGACCGGCTCGGGGGCGGGCTTGGGCGCCTCGGCGACCGGAGCAGGCTTCGGGGCCTTCTTGGCCGCCTCGAGGGCGGGCTCGAGCTCGGCGACCTTGGCCTTCAGCTCGGAGTTCTCGTTGGCGAGGCGTTCGAACTCGACCTCGACCTCGTCGAGGAACTGCTCCACCTCACCCATGTCGTAGCCGTCGCGCAAGCGGACGGCTGTGAACTGCTTGTCACGAATGTCTTGGGGCGTGAGCGCCATCTGGTCACCTCTGCGTTGAGTCGTGTCAGTTGAGAAAGCTGCGGGCCGTCGTCAACGGTACCGGTTCATCCTATGCACCTGCCACGCGGTCGCGTGGGCAGTCGGGCCTAACGAAGAAAGATCACCACGACGATCGACTGGGCGATGAACAGTCCGAGCAGCAGCACCATCGCCGACAGGTCGAGCATCACGCCGCCCAATCTGATCGGCGGGATCACCCGCCGCAGCAGTCGCAGCGGCGGATCGGTGACGCTGAAGACGATCTCGCAGAGCACCGCGACGAAGCCCCGAGGCTGCCAGCGACGGGCCAGCAGTTGGACCCAGTCGATGATGAAGCGGGCAATGACGAAGATGATCGCGAGGTACAGCAGGTCGTACAGGATCGTGCCGACTATCCTCACACGCGCTCAGCTCTGATTGTAGAAACCGCCGGCGACGAGCGTCGCGCGGTCCTCGTCCGAGACCTGCACACCCTCCGGCGAGAGCAGGAAGACCTTCGCGGTCACCCGGTTGATCGAGCCGTGCACCGCGAAGACCAGGCCGGCCGCGAAGTCGACGAGGCGCTTGGCGTCGTCGTCGCCGATGTCCGACAGGTTCATGATGACCGGCACACCGGAACGGAACGATTCGCCGATCGTGCGCGCGTCGTTGTACGTCCGCGGAGTGACCGTCTCGATCCGGGCGAGGTCGGCGGCCGAGAGGCTCGGCTGGCGGTGGTCGTCCAGTGCGGTGACGGTGCGTTGCGGGGTCGCGGCGGTGACGGGCCGTACGGACGTCGCGGCACGCACGGGCTGCTGGGGCTCGTAGTCGAGCGCGTCGTCGTATTCGGCCTGTTCGACGAGTCCGAGGTACTCGCCCATCCTGCGCATTGCGCCAGCCATGCTCACTCCCGATCGGTCAGATCTTGACGTTGTCGACACTACTGCAGTCCCAGGCGTTGCCCCAGCACCGAACGACCCACACGCAGGTGTGTCGCGCCGTGCTGGATCGCCACCTCGAAGTCCTCACTCATCCCGGCCGAGATCGTCGTCGCCGAGGGGGCGATCCCGGTGAGCTCCGCGCTGAGCTCGCGCAGACGCGCGAAGCTCGGTTCCGGGTCGCGCCCCAGGGGCGCCACGGTCATCAGGCCACGCAGGTCCAGGTGCGGGCAGTCGGCCAGCACCGCGGCGGCCAGCGCCAGCACCTCGCCCTCGGGCACGCCCGCCCGGCCGGGGTCGGAGGTGTCGAAGTCGACCTGCAGGAGGCAGCCGAGGGTGCGGCCGGCGGCCTCGGCACCCCGATCTAGCGAGCGCGCCAGCTTGATCCGGTCGACGCTGTGCACGACGTCGGCGTACCGGGCGACCGCGCCGGCCTTGTTGGTCTGCAGCCCGCCGACGAAGTGCCAGCGCACGTCCGCCCCCAGGGCGAGGGCATCGTCGTGCTTGTCGCCGGCCTCGGGATGGCGGTTCTCGCCGACGTCGGTCACGCCGAGTTCGGCGAGCAGGGCCACGTCACTGGCGGGATGGGTCTTGGTGACGACGATCAGGTGGACCTCGCCGCGGTCGCGCCCGGCCCGGTCGCAGGCCGCGACGATCCGCTCCTCGACCCGCGCGAGATTGTCCCGGAGTTCCTCGCGGCGGTTCATGGCGACTCCTCGTGGAGCACGACGACGGCGCCGAAGCGGCCGGCGGCCTCGCCCTGACGCCGGTGCGACCAGAACTGCGCGTCCTCGATCGTGCATCCGCCCAGGTCGTGGATCCGGACGTCGTCCTGCTGGAGCTGGGCGGCCACGCCGGCGCCGATGTCCAGAGCGGGTGTCCCCCACCTGGTGGTCGATCGGCTGGCCGGCACGATCGCGGCGACCTCGTCGGCGAGTTCGCGCGGCACTTCGTAGCAGGAGCCACAGGCCCGCGGGCCGATCCACGCCTCGAGCCGTACGGCCCCGCGTGCACGCAGGGCGGCAACGGCGGCGGGGACCACGCCGGCGGCCATGCCGACCCGGCCCGCGTGGACGACTGCGGCCAACGGCAGGTCGGCGTCGACCACGACGACCGGAGTGCAGTCGGCGACCCGGACGATGGCCGCGACCCCGGTCCGGTCCAGGAGGAGCGCGTCGGCCACCGGCGCCGGGGCCTGCGGGTCGGCGAGCGCCACCTGGGCACCGTGCACCTGCCGCATGAGCACCGGCCGCGCGGGCACCGATCGCCCGTCACCGAGCGCCTCGACGAGCACGGCGACACCCGGCGCGTCACCGCTCTCGCCCGGCAGTCCGCGACCGAGGTCGGTCCGCGCGTCGCTGAAGCCGAACTCGGCCGCGCCGAGCCCGTCGCGGAACCAGAAGGGTCCGGCGGTCACGGGCTCAGCGCAGGAAGTCGGGGATGTCCAGCCCGTCGCCGAACTCCTGACCGGAAGGCTGGCCGACCGGCACGGGCTCGCTGACGACCGGCTGTTCGGTCGGGGCGGCCGCCCGCTGCGCGGGAGCCTCCGCCGCCGGCTCGCGGCGCAGGGCCTGCTGGGCCGTGTCGCGCTGCTTCGGCTCGCCACCGTCGAACCCGGCCGCGA
>CAYXFT010000210.1:0-313 GCA_964464335.1 uncultured Aeromicrobium sp. | reverse complement strand
GTCGCCGAGCGAGTCGTCGATGACCGTGCCGAAGATGATCTTGGCGTCGTCGTGGACGGCCTCCTGAACCAGTTCGGCGGCCTCGTTGATCTCGAACAGGCCGAGGTCGGAGCCACCGGCGATCGACAGCAGCACGCCGCGCGCGCCCTCGATCGAGGCTTCGAGCAGCGGGCTCGAGACGGCCAGCTCGGCAGCGACCGAGGCGCGGTGCTCGCCCCGGGCCGAACCGATGCCCATGAGCGCCGAACCCGCGTCGCTCATGATCGACTTCACATCGGCGAAGTCGACGTTGATCAGGCCGGGCGTGGTGATG
>CAYXFT010000209.1:3421-5003 GCA_964464335.1 uncultured Aeromicrobium sp. | reverse complement strand
CAACGCGTCCTCGCCCAACAGAACGAGGCGGCTTGACATAGGGCTTCTCACAGGGGCGCCTCGAATCCGACGATCCAGTGCTGCAGCGCGATCACGACGTCCTGCCACCAGCCGGTCACGAGCAGAACGCCCGTGGCGATCAGCAGCAGCCCACCGGTGACCGACACGGCGCGCTGGTGGCGGCGCAGCCAGACCGTGGCACGCATGAATCGGCTCAGGAACAGGGCGGCGAGCACGAACGGCAGACCCAGGCCCATGCAGTAGACGAAGGTCAGGAAGGCGCCGCGACCGGCGGTCGCCTCGTTGTTGGCCAGGATGAGCACGGCCGAGAGCGTGGGTCCGATGCAGGGGGTCCAACCGACCCCGAACACGACGCCCAGCACCGGCGCGGCGAGCAGGCCGACGCGGCGCACACCATGGGCCCGCAGATCACGCTGCAGCATCGGCACCCAGCCCACGAAGACCAGACCGAGCACGATCAGCAGCAGTCCGGCGACGAACGAGATCTCACGTTGGTAGGGCAGCAACTGCTGGCCCACGGCGCCGACCAGCGCTCCCCCGGCCACGAACACGGCGGTGAAGCCGAGCACGAACAACACCGCGCCGAGGACGATGCGCGAACGGCGCGCGCTCTCCAATTCGGTGACGGCGACGCCGGAGACGTAGGAGAGGTACCCGGGCAGCAGCGGGACGACGCACGGGGAGAAGAACGACACCAGACCGGCCAGGAACGCGACCGGAACGGTCAGGACCAGATTGCCGGAGGAGGCGGTGTCGAGAAACCAGTCCGTGACGTCGCCCGCGATCACGGAGTGCTCGTCTTGACGTCGTCGATGAGGTCGCGCAGCGTGGCCTCGGACAGCTTGTCGTCCATGATCCGGGCCGCGAGATCGCCGTTCTTGTCGATGATCCACGTGGTCGGGATCGCCTGCGACGGCAACGTGTCCGCGAAGGCGGCCTGGTTGCGGCCGTCGTCGTCGACGATGCTCGGGTACGTGATGCCGACCTTGGCGTTGAAGGCCTTCGCCGAGGCAGGGTCGTCCTTGGTCAGGAGTCCGACGAACTGCACGTTCTGGTCGGCCAGGTCGTCCGACACCGCCTTGAGGGCGGGCGCCTCCTTGCGACACGGCGGGCACCACGATCCCCAGAGGTTCACGACGACCGTCTTGCCCGCGAAGTCTGCGGTGCTCAGGGCCTTGCCGTCGAGGTCCTCACCGGACAGTTCGGGCGCGGTCTCACGGTCCTGCGGGTCGACGATCGTGTACTTCTTGACGCCGCCGATGTAGCCGTCGTCACCGGTGTCCTCGACCCCGCCCGTGCACGCCGACAGGACGAGGGCCAGCAGCGGCCCGAGCAGCAGCAACCTCGACGAGTCCGACCGGGAAGAGCGCTCGTTCATGCCCCGCCGATGAACTTCTTGCGCAGCGCATCGGGGATGAGGTGGCCGGCCGGCTCGCTGTAGACCAGGCCGGTGAACCGATCGTCCTCGAACGTCAGGGTCGTCAGGCTGGCCAGCGAGCACTGCCGCTTGCGCGGGTCGTGCGCGAACCGCGCGTTCTCGTACGAGCGACGGGCGGTCCAC
>CAYXFT010000209.1:0-3411 GCA_964464335.1 uncultured Aeromicrobium sp. | reverse complement strand
CACGGGCAACTGGTGCGACACGATGAGCGCCTCGTGACCGCGCGCCGCCTCACGGGCGTCGTCGACGGCAGCACGCATGCGCGCGGCGATGTGCGTGTACGGCTCGCCCCACGAAGGCCTCAGCGGGTTCCACAGCCACCGCCAGTACTTCGGCCGGGACAGCGCACCGTCGCCGACCCCGACCGTGAGGCCCTCGAACTTGTTGCCGGCCTCGATGACCCGCTCGTCGGTCTGGATCTGCAGCTTGAGGATGTCCGCGACCGGCTGGGCGGTCTGCTGGGCGCGCTCCAACGGCGACGCCACCAGGTGCGTGATGTCGTGGTGCTTCAACGACTCCGCGACCGTGGCGGCCATCTCGTTGCCGAGGTCGGAGAGGTTGTAGCCGGCGAGTCGGCCGTACAGGACACCGGAGGGGTTGTGAACCTCTCCGTGGCGCATCAGGTGGACGATCGTGCGGGTGCTCATGCTCGGTCCTTCGTTCGGTGACCCGCCTCGGCGGCCGCCCGTGCGGCGGCAGGCAGGGCCTCGGCCAGTGTAGAGAGTGCGTCGGAGTCGTGAGCCGCCGAGACGAACCACGCCTCGTAGGCGCTCGGCGGCAGGTAGACACCCGCGTCGAGCATCGCGTGGAAGAAGGCGGTGTAGGCGGCGGTGTCCTGCCGTTGGGCGGCCGCGAAGTCGGTGATCGGCTCCGTGACGCCCCAGAACACGCTGAACATCGTGCCTGCGGTCTGGATGACGTGGGACACCCCTGCCTCGGCGAGGGCATCGCCGACCAGCGCCTGCACCTGTCGGGAGGTCTGGGCCAGCCGCCCGTAGACCTCGGGCGTGGCCAGCCGCAGCGTCGTGAGTCCCGCCGTCGAGGCGACGGGATTGCCTGACAGCGTGCCGGCCTGGTAGACGGGACCGACCGGCGCGAGCAGCTCCATCACGTCGGCCCGACCGCCGAACGCGGCCGCCGGGAATCCCCCGCCCATGACCTTGCCGAACGTCACCAGGTCGGGCGTCCAACCCTCGACCAGGCCGTCGAGTTCCCAGTGGCCGGAGCGGGCCGCGCGGAAGCCGGTCATCACCTCGTCGCTGATGAACAGGGCACCGTGCTCACGGCACGTCCGCGCGAGGTGGGCGTTGAAGCCGGGCGCCGGCGTGACGACGCCCATGTTGCCCGGAGCGGCCTCGGTGATGACGCACGCGATCTCGTCGCCGCACTCGGCGAAGGCGGCGTCCACGGCGGCCGGGTCGTTGTACGGGAGCACGATCGTGTCGGCGGTGACGTGGGCGGGCACTCCCGGCGTGCCGGGGATGCCGAGGGTGACGACGCCCGAGCCGACCTCGGCCAGCAGCGCGTCGACGTGACCGTGGTAGCAGCCGCTGAACTTCACGATCCGGTCACGGCCGGTGAAGCCGCGGGCGAGGCGGATCGCCGACATCGTGGCCTCCGTGCCCGACGAGACCATCCGGACGCGCTCGACCGGGGTCCGGTCGACGATCTCCTCGGCGAGCAGCACCTCGGGCTCGGCAGGGGTGCCGAAACTGGTGCCGCGGCCGACCGCGGCGGTGACGGCGGCGATGACCTCGGGATGCGCATGGCCCAGCAGCATCGGACCCCACGAACCGACGAGGTCGACGTAGCGGTTGCCGTCGGCGTCGGTCAGCCAGGCGCCCTCACCGGAGGCCATGAACCGGGGCGTCCCGCCCACGGCCCGGAAGGCCCGGACGGGCGAGTTCACGCCCCCCGGCGAGACCTGCTGGGCCCGACGGAACAGTTCCTCGGATGCGATGGTGCTCATGCGTACTCCTTCCGTTGTCGCTGAGTTGCACGTTTCGACACGAAAACGCCGTCCGCAGCGGTCGAAACGTGAAACTCAGCGCGTCAGGCGGCGAGCGACCTCGGCCGCCCAGTAGGTCAGGACGATGTCGGCGCCGGCGCGACGGATGGACAGCAG
Organism: uncultured Aeromicrobium sp.; assembly: GCA_964464335.1. Lineage (GTDB taxonomy): Bacteria > Actinomycetota > Actinomycetes > Propionibacteriales > Nocardioidaceae > Aeromicrobium. The sequence continues at coordinate 1,468 of CAYXFT010000209.1, read as the reverse complement.
GCTCTCGTCGATCGCCCGGTCGCGGTCGATCCAACCCTGCGCGGCGGCCGCTTCGACCATCGCGTACTCGCCGGACACCTGATAGGCCGCGACGGGCAGGTCGACCGCGGCGCGTACGTCGGCGACGATGTCGAGATAGGACATGGCCGGCTTGACCATGACGATGTCGGCGCCCTGCTCGACGTCGAGGAGGGTCTCGCGCAACGCCTCGCGGCGGTTGGCCGGATCCTGCTGGTAGGTCCGCCGGTCACCCTGCAGCGACGAGTCGACCGCCTCGCGGAACGGCCCGTAGAAGGCCGAGGCGTACTTCGCGGCATACGCCAGGATCACGACGTCGAGGTGGTCCGTGGCGTCCAGCGCCTCGCGCACGACGGCCACCTGGCCGTCCATCATGCCGCTGGGCCCGACGACGTGCGCGCCTGCTTCGGCCTGCGCGACCGCCATCCGTCCGTAGACTTCCAGCGTGGCGTCGTTGTCGATCCGGCCCTGCGCATCGAGGACGCCGCAGTGGCCGTGGTCGGTGAACTCGTCGAGGCACAGATCGCTCATGACCAGCAGGTCGTCTCCGACCTCGGCGCGGGCGTCGGCGATCGCGACGTTGAGGATGCCGGCGGGATCGAGCGCACCGGAGCCCGTGGCGTCCTTGTGCGCGGGCACACCGAACAGCATGACGCCGCCCAGTCCGAGCTCGGCGGCCTCGGCGTACGCCGAGCGCGCGGAGTCGCGAGTGTGCTGGACCACGCCGGGCATGCTCGAGATCGGTCGCGGCTCCGTGGCCGTCTCGGACACGAACAACGGCAGCACGAACTGCGACGGCACGAGGTGCGTCTCGCGGACGAGCCGGCGCACGGCCGCGCTGGAGCGCAGGCGTCGAGGACGTTCAATCACACTGTCCACCTCCGATGTCTGGCAGATTCCCCGGTTGAGTCGGGTTTCTGTCACTTCCCGTGGGTTACGACCCTCAGTCAGTGACAGGAAACCCACTCAACCGGGGAAACTGTCCCCGCCGACCTACGCCTTGCGGCGTGACGACGGCTTCTTCTGCGACGGGCGCAGGACGGGCTCTCCGGCCTCGATGAACTGCAGACGACGCTCCGCGCCGAACCGCGAGAGCGCATCGGCCAGTTCGTCGGCGGACGGCTTCTCGGCCATCACGTCGACGCGCAGTCCGTGCTCCTCGGCCGTCTTGGCCGTCGCCGGACCGATGCACGCGATGATCGTCGTCGCGTGCGGCTTGCCCGCGATGCCGACCAGGTTGCGCACCGTCGAGCTGGAGGTGAACAGCACGGCGTCGAACTTGCCGGACTTGATCGCCTCGCGCGTCGGCGCTGGCGGCGGGGCCGCCCGGACGGTGCGGTAGGCCGTGACGTCGTCAACCTCCCAGCCCAGCTCGACGAGACCGGCCGAGAGCGTCTCGGTCGCGATGTCGGCGCGCGGTAGGAAGACCCGGTTGATCGGGTCGAGCAGC
>CAYXFT010000208.1:0-5103 GCA_964464335.1 uncultured Aeromicrobium sp. | reverse complement strand
CCTACTCGCCGGCCCTGACCGACTGGACGATCATGGTCAAGGGTCACGGCCACATGTTCCTGACCGGCCCCGACATCGTGCGTGCGGCGACCGGCGAGACCGCCACCGCCGACGAGATCGGTGGCTCCGGGATGCACACCCGCATCAGCGGCGTCGCGCACCTCGAGGTCGAGACCGAGCAGGAGGCGCTCGAGTCCGCCCGGCACCTGCTGTCGTACGTGCCGACGAACGCCAACGCCCCGCTGCCGATGGCCACGCCCGTCCCGGTCAACCCGATCTCGGCCGAGTCGCTCGCGACCGCCGTCCCGGAGAAGGCCAGCGTCGTGTTCGACATGTTCGACGTGATCGACGGTGTGCTCGACAACGGTGCGCGTCTCGAACTCTCGCCCGAGTACTGCGCCAGCGCGATCACGCTCTTCGGTCGCATCGACGGCAAGCCGGTCGGCGTCGTGGCGAACCAGCCGGCCGTCCGTGGCGGCATCCTGGACTCCAAGAACTCGAACAAGATCGCCCGCTTCGTCGACTTCTGCGGTCGCTTCGGCATTCCGATCGTGACGCTCGTCGACGTGCCCGGCTTCCTGCCCGGCACCGTCGAGGAGGGCCGCGGCATCATCAACGAGGGCGCCAAGGTGCTCAAGGCGTACGTCGAGGCGAAGAAGTCGCTGCGGCTCACGGTCGTCGTCCGCAAGGCCTACGGCGGCGCCTACATCGCGATGGGCTCCAGCTCGCTCGGCGCCGACGCGTCGTGGGCGTGGTCGAACGCCGAGATCGCCGTGATGGGTCCTGGTGGCGCCGTGGCGCTGCTGCACCGTCGCGCGCTGGCCGCCGCCGAGGATCCCGACACACTGCGTGACGAGCTGGCCAACGACTACCGCGAGAACGTCGCGCGCCCGTACGTCGCCGCCGAGGCCGGCATCCTCGAGGACGTCATCCACCCCGAGGAGACCCGCAGCCGGCTCGTTGCCTCGCTGCGGATCCTGGAGCACCGGTGATCGACGCGAAGGCCGACATCGTCGGCAACGTCTGGAAGATCCTCGCCCGCGAGGGCGACCAGGTCGGCCCCGGCGACCCGCTCATCATCCTCGAGACGATGAAGATGGAGATTCCTGTCATCGCTCCTGTCCATGGACATGTCTCGCGCATCCTGGTCACCGAGGGCCAGATCGTTCAGGAGGGCGACTCGGTCGTCGAGATCGACGACACGTTGGGGGCTTGACAGTTTCCCCGGTTAAGTGGGTTTCCTGCCACTGACTGAGGGTCGTAACCCACGAGAAGTGCCAGAGAACCCACTCAACCGGGGAAACTGCGCCCGCCCCGGGGCGCGGCCCTGGAGGGCGTGGAAGGATGCGCGGGTGACCGAGTTCCGACACGAGATCCCGATGCGGTGGGCTGACCTGGACTCGCTCAAGCACGTCAACAATGTCGTGTATCTCGACTACGCGGCACAGGCACGCGCGGTCATGGGCGCGACTCCGGCCGGGCGTGCGCACCGCACGGTCGTCGAGTTCAAGAAGCCGATCCTGTTGAGCCGCGCCCCGGTCGTCGTCACGAGCCGGGTCGAGGGCGAGTGCATCCGGCAGGACATCGGCGTCGAGGGCCTGCCGCACGTCTTCGCCACCGTCGAGACCACGTACGGCCCGGCTCCGGCGGGACCGGAACCTCGCGGCGGCGACGGCATCCCGATGCGGTTGCGCCTCACCGATCTCGTCGACGGTCAGGTCGGCGAGGCACGGATCTTCGAGATCTTCCAGGAGTCCCGAGTGCCGTTCTTCGGGGCACTGCTTCCCGGCCACACGCCCGGCCGCTTCGTCGTCGCCCGCGTCGAGGTCGAGCGCTGGCGTCCGGTCCCGTGGCGAGAGGAACCCCTGCTCACGCGCACCTGGGTCGATCGGGTCGGGACCTCCTCGTTCACCGTCGGCGCCGAACTCGCCGACGAGGACGGGGTGCTCGCGACGTCGACGGCGATCCTGGTCGGTTTCGACCTGGCGAACCAGCGTTCACGTCCCCTCGACGAGACCGAGCGTGAACGGCTCGACCCGACGCGCTGATCAGCTCGGCGAGTTGATCATGAAGTTGGCCGCGTGCTGCACGTAGGCCCAGAACTGGGCGTCCAGTTCGGGCTCGAGGTGGGCAGCGTCCAGACCCGCACGGAAGTGCAGCAGCCAGCGGTCGCGAGCATCCTCGGTCACGGCATAGGGGGCGTGGCGCATCCGCAGCCGCGGGTGGCCGCGCCGCTGCGAGTAGGTGGTCGGACCGCCCCAGTACTGCGCGAGGAACATCGTGAGTCGCTCGGCCGCGGGACCGAGGTCGTCCTCGGGATACATCGGCTTGAGCAGGTCATCCTGGGCGACGCCCTCGTAGAAGACGTCGACGATCAGGGCGATCGTGGCGTGGCCACCGATCGCCTCGTAGAACGTCTCCTGGGCGGGGGACTCGGTCACGGGGTTCCTCCCATCGGGGGCAGGGTGGTCGAGGGGATGCGGACACCGGCCTCGTCGAAGCGGCGCATGACCCGGCTGCGCAGTGACCGGGCCACCTCGGCCTGGTGCATGGGTGCGGTCTTGACGACAGTGCGGACGACGGCGCCGTCCTTGTCGAACCGCTCGACGCCCCACACCTCGGGTTCCTCGATGATGACGTGCGCGAGGGTCGAGTCGGTGGCCAGCGTGTGGGCCTCCTCGCGCAGGATGCGCTGCACGAGCTCGAGGTCGGAGTCGTAGGAGACGGTCACGTCCAGGACGGCGCGCGACCAGTCCTGGCTCTGGTTGCCGACGCGCACGATCTCGCCGTTGCGGACGTACCACGCGGTGCCGTTCACGTCGCGCAGCCGCGTGACGCGCAACCCGACCGCCTCGACGTTGCCGGAGGCCTCACCGAGGTCGACCGAATCGCCGACGCCGTACTGGTCCTCGAGGATCATGAAGATGCCCGAGAGGAAGTCCTTCACGAGGGTCTGGGCGCCGAAGCCGAGGGCCACGCCCGCCACACCCGCGCCGGTCAGCAGCGGTGCGATCGGCAGGCCGCACACGTCCAGGACCATGACGAACGCGATGCTGAAGACGACGCCCGTCGCGATGCTCTTGAGCAGTGAACCCATCGTCTCGGCGCGTTGGCGGCGCCGTTCGCCCGAGCCGGGCGCGAGGTCGGACAGGAACTCGCCGGCCTTGGTCTTCGCGAGCACGCTCGGCACGGCGCCTTGGGCGGCCCGGCCGGCCAGCCGATTGATGAATCGGTGCGCCAGCCAGCGCAGCACGACGGCGATGACGATGATCGCGAGGACCTTGCCGGGGACGTCAAGCACCCAGTCGACGGTCCTGTTCAGCTCCCACGTCAAGTCCACCCCACCAGCCTACGGGGGCACGCAGGCCACGAGATCACGGCCGATACGATGGGCCCATGAGCTTCGCCCGAGTGATCACCGTCGTGACCGCTGCTTTCGTGACCGTCCTGGCCTCTGCGTCGATGGCATCGGCCGCCACCACCACCCCGGACACGTGGGCCGTCGGCGAGAGCCTCACCCCGCTGGAGGCCATCGCCTTGTTCATCGGCGGACCGCTCCTGCTGCTCGCCGGCATCTGGGCGGTCGCGGCCGCCGTCGTGGCCAAGAGCCGCAACTTCGTTCCGACGATCCCCGACTCCACCGAACTGGAGAAGGTGCCGAGCCACGACGTGGCCGCTCACTGACCTCTGCTCAGTTGACGGCACGCGCTGCGAGCGCGCGACGCAGGTCGTCGCGGCCCTCGGACACGTAGCGACGCGCGGCCGCGGGAGCCTCGGTCGTACGCAGCCAGGCGTCGACCTTCTCCAACGACTCGTGAGTCGGGTTCGGCAACGGGAACAGGTAGACCAACGCGTTCTGGCCGATCCACACGCCCATGTCGTCGATGATCGTCTCGGCCATCTGCAAATAGCGGTCGACGTAGGGCGCGAGCACCTCGGCCTGACCGGGAACCTGGAAGCCCAGGGCGATCTGGCGGCGTGTCTCGTTGGGGGTCGACGCGTCCTCGACGACCCTGCGCCAGGCCTCGGCCTTGGCTTCGGAGTCGGGCCGCATCGCCGTCGCGCCCGCGGCGTTCTCGCGTCCGGCGTTGGTGTCGTCGCGCGACAACTCGGCGGCGATGTCGGCATCGTCGATCGCGCCCAGCCGCGCCAGGCCCTTGACGAGGGTCCAGCGCAGGTCGGCATCGATCTGCAGTCCGTCGACACGCCCGCTCAGCAGGTCGTTCAGGCGCTCGGGGGTCGAGGCGGCCGAGGCCGTCGCCCGCGCGAACGCCAGCTGGTGGTCGCTGCCGGCCTCGGCGGAGTCGAGCAGGTGCGCCACCCCGTCCTCCCAGCGCCGGGCCACCTCGGGGCGGTGTGCATCGGGCACGAACTGGTTGATCGCGGTCTGGGCTTGCCGCAGCAGCGAGGACACGGCAGTCAGGTCGGTCTCGGTGCCGACACCGGCCAGCACGAGGTCGACGAACTTGGCGGACGGCAGTTCCGCGTCGCGGGTCATGTCCCACGCCGAGCCCCAGGCCAGCGCCCGTGGCAGGGACTCCGCGAACGAGCCGATGCCCTCGAGCAGGGTCGCGAACGAGCCCTCGTCGAGTCGGATCTTGGCGTACGTGAGGTCGTCGTCGTTGAGCAGGATCAGGTCGGGGCGGCGGTGGTCGATCAACTCGGTGATCGACGTCCGCTCGCCGCGGATGTCGATCTCGACCCGCTCGGTGCGCACGAGCCGGCCATTCTGGCGGTCGTAGAGGCCGATCGCGATCCGGTGACGGCGCAACGTCGGGTAGTCCTCGCTGGCGGTCTGGACCACGTCGAAACGGGTGAACGCGCCGTCCTCGTCGGTGTCGAAGTCCGCCTGCAGCGTGTTGACCCCCGAGGTCTGGAGCCACTCGGCCGCCCAGCTGCCCAACTCGCGACCGGACGCGGACTCGAGCTCGGCGAGCAGGTCCGTCAGCTCGGTGTTGCCGTAGGCGTACGTGGTGAAGTACGAACGCAGACCGGCGAAGAAGTCCTTCTCGCCGACCCACGCCACGAGCTGCTTGAGCGCCGAGGCGCCCTTGGCGTAGGTGATGCCGTCGAAGTTCGCCTCGACCGCGTGCAGGTCGTAGT
>CAYXFT010000207.1:1370-5131 GCA_964464335.1 uncultured Aeromicrobium sp. | reverse complement strand
GTGCTGCCGTTCCTGCCGCTGTTCGCGAACTCGTTCGGCTGGATCTTCACCGAGATGGGTCGTCAGCCCTGGGTCGTGTTCGGCCTGATGCCCACCCAGGCCGGCGTGTCGCCCAGCGTGTCCGCCGCGCAGGTGTGGACCAGCCTGATCGGCTTCACCCTGCTGTACGGCGCGCTCGCGGTGGTCGAGGTCAAGTTGCTGCTCACGTACATCACGAGGGGTCTGCCGGACGCGGACCCGCCGACCACCCGCGACGACGACGCCGACGCCCCGCTGGCGTTCGCGTACTGAGGAGATCGTCACCATGGAACTCACGACCTTCTGGTTCGGACTCATCGCGGTCCTGTTCATCGGCTACTTCGTCCTCGAGGGCTTCGACTTCGGCGTGGGCATGCTCGTCGGCGTGCTGGCCAAGGACGAGAAGGAACGACGCGTCCTGGTCAACACCATCGGCCCGGTCTGGGACGGCAACGAGGTGTGGCTGCTCGTGGGCGGCGGAGCCCTGTTCGCCTCGTTCCCGGAGTGGTACGCCACGTTGTTCAGCGGCTTCTACCTGCCGCTGTTCCTGATCCTGGTCGCGCTCATCATCCGGGGCGTCGCGTTCGAGTACCGCGGCAAGCGGGACGACGCCCAGTGGAAACGGCGCTGGGACTGGTGCATCATCGTCGGCTCGTTCCTGCCGGCCGTGCTGTGGGGGGTCGCGTTCGCGAACATCGTGCGTGGTGTCCCGCTGGACGAGTCGCACGAATACGTGGGCGGCTTCTTCAACCTGTTGAACCCGTACGCGCTGCTCGGCGGTCTCGTGACCCTGACGGTCTTCCTCGTGCACGGCGCGGTCTTCGTGGCGCTCAAGACGGTCGGCGACATCCGCGTCCGGGCGCACGACCTGGCCCAGCGGGTCGGTCTCGCCGCCGCGGTGCTGACGGTCGCGTTCATCGTGTGGACCGGGATCGACCAGGGCCAACTGTCCGTGTGGATCCTGGGCGCGCTCGCGGCGGTGGCCTTCGTCGGCGGACTCGTCGCGAGTCGGGCCGGTCGCGACGGCTGGGCCTTCGTCGGCACGGCGGTCGCGATCGCGTTGGTCGTGGCGATGTTGTTCGTCGGACTGTTCCCGGACGTGATGCCGTCGACGATCGACGCGGCCAACAACCTGACGACGACGAACGCGTCCTCGACGCCGTACACGCTCAAGATCATGACGTGGGTCGCGGTGGTCTTCACGCCGATCGTGCTGGCCTACCAGGCGTGGTCCTACTGGGTGTTCCGCAAGCGGATCGGGATCCAGCACATTCCCGAGCCCGCGGGACACTGATGCGGTGAAGCCGCTCGATCCTCGACTCGTCCGGCGCTCGTCCACGGTCCGGGGCCACCTCGTGTGGTCCGTGGTCCTGGGCGCGCTGACGGCGGTCCTCGTCATCGTGGTGTCGTGGTGCGTCGCCGAGGTCGTGGCGCGCCGGTTCGACGGCGACGAGGTGCTGCTGTTCCCCGTCGCCATCGCGGTCGCGTTCGCCCTGCGGGCCGCGGTCGCGTGGGGGCACGGCGTCGTCAGCGAGCGGGCCGCCATCGGGGTCAAGGCCGAACTGCGGGCCGAGGTGGTCGACGACCTGCTCGACCCCCGGCGGGTCGGCCCGCGTCCCGAGAGCGGCCGGTTGGTGGCCCTGCTCGGGCCGGGGATGGACGCCTTCGACGGGTACGTCGGTCGGTTCCTGCCGCAGCTGGCGCTCGCGATCGTCGTTCCCGTCGCCGTGATCGCCGTGGTGGCGTGGGTCGATCCGCTGTCGGCACTGATCATCGTCGTGACGCTGCCGCTCATCGGTGTGTTCATGGCACTCGTCGGTCTGCTGACGCGCGACAAGGTCGAGCGACGGTGGGCCGCCATGGAACGGCTGGCCCGGCACTTCGCGGACGTGCTCGACGGACTCGTCGTGCTGAAGGTGTTCGGTCGCCGGCAGGAACGCGGCATCCGCGAGGTCGGCACCCGGCATCGGGAGGAGTCGATGCGGGCCCTGCGGCTCGCGTTCCTGTCCTCGTTGGTCCTGGAGTTGATCGCCACGATCTCGGTCGCGCTGGTGGCGGTGAGTGTCGGCCTGCGGGTCGTCGAGGGGCACCTGGGCCTGCGCGACGCGATGGTCGTGCTGTTGCTCGCGCCCGAGGCGTACCTGCCCGTGCGGCGGGTCGGGACGATGTTCCACGACAGTACCGAGGGCGCGACCGCGACCGCCGAGGTGCTGGATCTGCTCGAGCACGACCGGCACACCGGGACGATCACGCCGCCGCGTCACGCTGCGACCGTGCGGGTCCATGACGCGCGGCTGACCCACCCGGGCCGGGCGGTGCCGTCACTGACCCTGGACGACCTCACGGTGGAGCCCGGCGAGTTCGTCGCGGTCGTCGGACCGTCCGGCGGCGGGAAGTCGACGCTGCTGGACGTCCTGCTGGGGTTCGAACGACTCGACGACGGTGCGGTGCGCGTGGGGGAGACCGACCTCGACGACCTCGACGTCGAGGCCTGGCGCGAGCACGTCGCCTGGGTCCCGCAGACGCCGCACCTCGTCGCCGGCACGATCGCGGAGAACGTCGCGCTCGGCCAGCCGTCGGCCACGGGCACCGAGATCGTGGCGGCCGCCGACGCGGCCGGGCTCGACCTCGATTTGCAGCGGGTCGTGCGGGAGGGGACGAGCGACCTGTCGGCGGGGGAGCGGCGGCGGTTGTCGGTCGCCCGGGCCCTGCTGCGGGTGCGTCTCGGCGGCGCGTGGCTGGTGCTGCTCGACGAGCCCACCGCTGGCCTCGACACCGTGCGCGAGGCCACGGTGCTCGCCGCGTTGCGGGCGACCGGCGCGTCGGTGCTCGTCGTCTCGCACCGGCCCGAGTCGATCGCCGCGGCCGACCGGATCGTCGAGGTGGCGTCATGACCGCGCGCCGGTACTCGCGGCGCACGCGCCTGGTGTTCGGGGTGGCGATGGGGATCGCCGCCCAGGTCTCCGCGATCGGCCTGCTGCTGGCGGCGGCCTGGCTCATCGTGCGGGCGGCCCAACAACCGCCGGTGCTCTACCTGATGGTCGCGATCGTGTCGGTGCGCTTCTTCGGCATCGCCCGCTCCGTGCTGCGCTACGTCGAACGACTCGCGACGCACGACGTCGCCCTCGCCGACGCGGTCGAGCACCGCGTCGCCACGTACGTCGATCTCGACCGGGTCGCGCCGGCCGGACTCGGTGACCTGCGGCGTGGCGACCTCGTGAGCCGCGTCGTCGCCGACGTCGCGCGCCTGCAGGACCGCCTGTTGCGCCTGCGGGTGCCGTGGTGGGTCGGACTCGCGTCCGCCGCGCTGGTGGTCGGGGTCGTCACCGGGATCGACGTCCGGTCCGGCGCGGTGATCCTCGCCGGGGTGCTGGTGTGTGCCGGGGCGCTGCGCACGCTGGTGTCACGGGTGGGTGCCGAACGCGGTGGCCGCGCGGAGGCGCAGGGCCGACTGGCCGCCGAGGTCTCGGTCGCGGCCCTCGCCGCACGCGAACTGGTGGCCTCCGGTGCCTCCGGCGCGGCGCGTGCGCGAGCGGCGGCGGCCACGCGGGACGCCGGTTCGGCCCAGTCCGGCGGAGCGCGCGTCGGTGGACTGGGCTCGGCGGTCGTGCTGGCCGTCACCGGTGCCATGGTCGCGGTGTTGGCCGCGTGGTCGGCCGGGCTCGACCCCGTGGTCGTCGGTGTCGTGCTGCTCGCGCCGTTCGGCCTCGGCCCAGCCGTCCATCGGCTCGGCCAGCGCGATC
>CAYXFT010000207.1:0-1360 GCA_964464335.1 uncultured Aeromicrobium sp. | reverse complement strand
CTCGCGCCGATCGCGCTGGCCGAGCCGATGGACGGCTGGGCCGAGGCCGAACGGCTCCGTCCCGAGATCACTGCGGCGGCCGATCGGCTCGCGGCGCTGACGGCGCTGCCGAACCCGGTGGTCGATCCGGTGTCCCCGGCGGCCCTGCCCGAGCGGTACGACCTCGAGGTCGACGGCCTCGTGTCCGGCTGGACCGAGGCGGTCACCGCTCCGGTCTCGTTCTCCGTGCCCGAGGGCGGCATGGTCGCCGTGACGGGGCCGAGCGGTGTTGGCAAGTCGACGCTGGCCTACACGATCCTGCGGCTGCTGCCCGGCTTCGGCGGTCAGGTGCGGCTCGGCGGCCTCCCGACCGACCAGCTCGCGGCCGCCGACGTCCGCTCGCGGATCGGCTACCTCGGCCAGGACGACGTCGTCTTCGACACCTCGATCCGCGAGAACCTGCGCGTCGCCGACCCGGACGCCTCGGACGAGGCGATGCGGGCGGCGCTGGCCTCGGCTGGTCTGCTCGCCGCGGTCGAGGCGCTGCCCGACGGGCTCGACACCACCGTCGGCGAGCACGGCGGCCGGCTCTCCGGCGGCGAACGGCAACGGCTGTGCCTGGCCAGGCTGCTGCTCGGGGACCACCGGGTGCTGGTGCTGGACGAGCCCACCGAGCACCTCGACGGCCCCACCGCCGACGCGCTCATGCGGGACGTGGTCGCCCTCACAGGCGCCGGTGGACGCAGCGTGATCGTCGTCAGTCACTCCCCGGCCGTGCTCGCCCGGTTCGTCGACGTGGTGACCCTCGAAGGCCGGGGGAGCGCCACTAGGGTGGTCGGGTGACCACCACGACTCTGCTCATCCTGCTCGCGGTCGCCATCGTCGTCGTCGGCGGGGGAATCGGCCTCTACTTCGGCTCGAAGCGTCGCGAACTGCCGCCGCCGGACGTCATGGACGAGCTGACCGAGCGGGAGATCGAACATCCCGAACTGCGCGAGGTCGACCTCGACGAGGTCGAGGAACTCGAGGCGGGCGTCCTCGTCGAGGAACCGCCGGTCGCGGAACCTGCGGTCGTCGAGGAGCCCGCTCTCGAACGCCCGGAGGCGCCGCAGGGTCGCCTCGCGCGCCTGCGTTCGCGGCTGGCCCGGTCGCAGTCCGGCCTCGGCAAGGGACTGCTGGCGCTGCTCGGCGGTGGTGATCTGACCGACGACCAGTGGGAGGAGATCGAGGACACCCTGCTGGCCGCCGACGTGGGCGTCGGCCCCACGACCGAGTTGGTCGAGAACCTGCGGTCGCGGCTGGGTGCCGACGGCGTCAAGGACGCTGCCACCGCCAAGGCCATCCTGCGCGAGGAGCTGATCGGCCTCGTCGGCCGCGACCT
>CAYXFT010000206.1:0-5136 GCA_964464335.1 uncultured Aeromicrobium sp. | reverse complement strand
CCTCGCGGAGTTCCACCGCGTCTACGTCCACACCGCCGAGCGCGACCACTTCACGCCGCGCCCGCTGTCGTACTTCGAGACGATGTGGGACGCGATGACTGCCGAGGACCCCCGGCGGCTGCGGCTCTACCTCGCCCACCACGAAGGTGACCTCGTCGCCGCCACGACCCTCGTGCAGGTCGGTGCGCACGCCTGGTACTCGTACGGCGCCTCCACGACCGAGAAGCGCGAGGCCCGCGGTTCCAATGCCGTGCAGTGGCAGATGATGCGCGACGCGCTCGCGGACGGCGCCGAGGTCTACGACCTGCGCGGCATCACCGACACCCTCGACGCCGAGGACTCGCACGTCGGGCTGCTGCAGTTCAAGGTCGGCACCGGCGGCGAGGCGGTCGAGTACCTCGGTGAATGGGACCTGGCCCTGAACAAACCTCTCTACGCCGCCTTCACCGCGTATATGCGCCGACGCTGAGCGCGCTCCGCGCGCGATGACGTCGGCGGGTCGAGTAGCGGCGAGCGCAGCGAGACGCGTATCGAGACCACTGGTCGGCGAAGGGCGAGCAGCAACCACCGACCGCGCGACGGAGAGGTGATCTCGATACGCCCGGCTCGTCCCTCGCCACGGCTACTCGATCACCGGTCGGTCATGATGGGGCCATGGCCTTCGACCTGACGATCAGCGGCGCGCCGTGGCGGGACCACCTCGAGCGGGTCCACGCGGCGACACCGGGTCTCGTCCCCGTGATCAAGGGCAACGGCTACGGCCTGGGTCGCCAGCGGCTGGCGGGCGAGTCCGTCCGGCTCGGTGTCGACCTCGTGGCCGTGGGCACGTACGAGGAGGCCGGCGAGGTGCTCGGTGCCTTCCCCGGCGACGTCCAGGTGCTCACGCCGTGGCGGCCGTTCTCGCCGCGCGTGGTCGATCCCCGACTCGTCCACACCGTCAGCCGGGTCGAGGACATCGCCGCCTTGGCGGCGCAACAGCCCGGCGCCCGCGTCGTCATCGAGGCCGAGACGTCGATGGCCCGTCACGGCATGGACCGCCACCACCTCGCGGACGCCGCGCGGGCACTGACCCGGTCCGGCCTCGTGCTGGAGGGGTTCGCGATCCACCTGCCGATGGCAGGCGCCAACCTCGCCGAGGTCCAGCAGTGGTGCGCCGTCCTGGAGGCGTCGGCACTGGCGACCACGACCGTGTTCTGCTCACACCTGACCGCGCCCGAGCTGGAACAGTTGCGCGCCGAGCGGTCGCACCTGTCGATCCGCCCGCGAGTGGGCACGTCCCTGTGGCTCGGCCGGCTCTCGTCGTTCGAGGTCCGATCGACCGTGCTGGACGTGCACGGCGTCGAGCGGGGCGAGCGGGTCGGCTACCGCCAGGGCCGGGTTCCGGCACGCGGCCACCTGCTGGTCGTCGCCGGCGGCACGAGCCACGGCATCGGCCTGGAGGCTCCTCGCGCGGTGTCGGGGGTGACCGGTCGCGGCAAGGCCGCGGCCAAGGGCGGACTGGCCGCCGCGGGCCTGGCACTCTCGCCGTTCACGGTCGACGGCAAGCAGCGCTGGTTCGTCGAGCCGCCGCACATGCAGGCCAGCATGATCCTGCTGCCGCGCGGGTCGACGGTGCCGCTGGTGGGCGACACCGTCCCCGCTCAGGTGCGGTACACGATCGCGTCGTTCGACAAGATCAGCGAGATCTGACCGTCAGCCGCCGGCCCCGGGCACTTCGACGGTGGGAACCGTCGGATCGGGCGTGGGCTCCGTCGTCGGCGCGGGAGTCGTCGGCGCGGGAGTCGTCGGGGCGGGAGTCGTCGGCGCCGGGGTCGTCGGAGCCTCGGTCCTCGGCTTCTGCGTCTTCCGCGTCCCCTTCTTGGAGTCGTCCTTCTTCGAGTCGCCGGTGGAGTTGCGGATCGTGGTGCCCTCGTCGGCCTTGATGTTGGCGCGGTCGGGGAACTCGCCGCAGTCGCTCGGGTCGAGCGCCTGGTCCATGTAGGCCTTGAACGTCAGCGCCGGGTACGTGCCGCCGTAGAACGGGTTGAGGTAGCCCTCGAGCTGCTCGTTGCCCTTGCCGCGGTTGTACATCACGGCGGTCGTGAGCTTGGGCGACGTGCCGATGAACCACGAGGACGACACGCGGGTGTTGTCGCCGCTGGCGTCGGTGGCGGTGGCAGTACCGGTCTTGCCGCCAATTGTGCACACGGTGCGGGCCTTGACGCCCGAGCCGCTCTTGACCACGGTCTGCAGCGCCGCCAACGTGTCGGCGGCGACGTCCTCGTCGATCGCCTGCGTCGTCGAGACGGAATGCTTGTAGACCTCGGCATCGCGGCCGTCCTCGACCGTGTCGATGACGAACCAGTCGGCGCGCTTGCCTTCCGCGGCGAGCGTCGCGTACGCGTTCGCCATGTCGATCGGCGAGACCGGGGCGTAACCCAGTGAGGTGCCGATGACCGGTTCGATCGTGTCGATCGTGGACTTCGGGATGCCGGCCTCGCGGGCGGCCTCGAGGATCTTCTCGGGCCCGTCGTCCATCTGGTCGGTGAGGTCGACGAACGCGGTGTTGACCGAGTTCTGGGTGGCCTTCTCCAGCGTGATGTAGCCGTAGGAACTGCCGCCGCTGTCGCCTTGGTTCTCGATCTCGGCGTCACCGATCTTCAGCGGCGAGTTGCCGTTGAGGCGGGTCTGCAGGCTGTAGCCGTTCTCGAGGGCCGCCACGACGGCGAACGCCTTGAACGTCGAGCCCGGCTGCGTGCCGACCGTGGCCCAGTTCAGCTGGTTGTCGAGGTAGTCCGGACCACCGTAGAGCGCCCGGACCGCGCCGGTGCCCGGCTCGATCGAGACCAGCGCGGAGTTGAGCTCGTCCAGGTCGTCGGGCTTGACGTCGTCCATCGCCTCGACGGCGTCCTTCTGGTCGGCCTTGTCGAAGGTCGTGACGATCTTCAGCCCGCCGCCGTCGACCTCGGAGTCGGAGAAGCCGACGGACCGCATCTGCTGGCGGACGAGTTCGAGCAGGTACCCCTTCGTGCCGCGGTAGCGCTCGTTGGCCTCCTGTTTCTTGAACTTCGGCAGGTTGTCCTTGAGTTTCGCGCCCTGCTCGGCCGTGATGGCGCCCTCCTGCACCATCCCGTCGATGACGTAGTTGTAGCGGGGCAGGATCCGCGCCTCGGCACCTTCGGTGTAGGGGTCGTAGTAGGACGGGCTGTTGACGATCGTGGCCAGGAACGCGGCCTGCTTCGTGTTCAGCTCGGCCGCCGGCTTGCCGAAGTACGTCTGCGAGGCGACCTCGACGCCGTACGCGCCGTTGCCGTAGTAGATCGTGTTGAGGTAGCCGCCCAGGATCTCCTCCTTGGACAGCTGGTTGTGGATCTTGATCGAGAGGATGGCCTCCTTGACCTTGCGCGTGTAGGAGCGCTCCTGGGTCAGGTAGAGGATCTTCACGTACTGCTGGGTGATGGTCGAGCCGCCGCCGGTGATCTCACCGCTCGTGGCGTTGTTGCGCGCCGCGCGGACGATGCCCTTGAAGTCGAGGCCGCGGTTCTCCCAGAACGTGCGGTCCTCGGCGGCCACGACGGCGTCGAGCATGGTCTGGGGAATCTCGTCGTAGTCGAGGCTGTCGCGGTCCTGCGTCGCGAAACTGCCGATCTTGCTCTTGCCGTCGGCGTAGTAGACGTTCGTGGTCTGCGTCTGGAAGTCGGCGTTGGGGTCGGGGATGTCCGTCGTCACGTAGAGCACCGCGAACAGTGCTGCTCCGACGATCGTCCCGGAGACGATCAGGAAGAGCAGCCACCTCAGGGTGCGCACCGGCCAGGAGCCGTTGCCACCGATCGCCCCGATGAACCGGGACAGGGGGCGCTTCCTCGTCTTCGCGCGCTTCTTCGCCACGAACCAGATCCTTTCCACGACTGTCGTGCCAGCGATCCAGTGTGACGGGTCAACCTGAGAATCCGATGACCGGTCTGGGAGGCGGTCCTGCGTCGTGCGGTCGGGCCTCTTCGCTCGAACAGGCGAGACGATGTATCGTCTCGATATAGACAAACGTGTCGGTATGTCAGTAGAGGAGGCGAGATGGCCCGGCGGGGAGCAGCACTGGAGTTGGCCGTCCTCGGCCTGCTCGCCGACTCGCCCATGCACGGGTACGAGTTGCGCAAGCACGTCAACGCGCTGCTCGGCTGGACCCGCCTGCTGTCCTACGGCACGCTCTACCCCTGCCTCAAGCAATTGACGCGTGCCGGGCACATCACCGCCGAGACGGAGGCACCGCTGCGCACCAAGCGCCCGCGGATCGTCTACCGGCTCACGGCCGAGGGCAAGGAGTACTTCAGCTCCCTGCTCGAGGACGGCGGACCGTCGGCGTGGGACGACGAGAACTTCGGGGTGCGGTTCGCGCTGTTCGCGCGCACCAGCTCACCCACCAGGGTCCGGATCTTGGAAGGACGCCGGTCCCGCCTCGAGGAACGCCTCGAGAACGTTCGGGGCGCAGCGGCCAGCCGTCGAGAGCGGATGGACGCCTACACCCGCGAACTGCAGCGCCACGGCCTCGAGTCGGTCGAGCGCGAGATCAGCTGGCTCACCGAGTTGATCGACCGGGAACGCGCGGATGCGTTCACGGAACACGAAGACAGCACTGCATCATCCAGCACTGTGACAGACAAGGAAAAGTGAGGACTCCATGAGTTCGGACAACAAGATCCGCGTGGCCATCGTCGGCGTCGGCAACTGCGCCACGTCCCTGATCCAGGGCGTCGAGTACTACAAGAACGCCGATCCCGAGGGCAACGTTCCCGGGCTCATGCACGTCAAGTTCGGCCCGTACCACGTCAACGACGTCGAGTTCGTCGCCGCGTTCGACGTCGACGCCAAGAAGGTCGGCTTCGACCTGTCCGAGGCGACGCAGGCCAGCGAGAACAACACGATCAAGATCACCGACGTGCCGCCGACCGGCGTCATCGTCCAGAAGGGCAACACGCTCGACGGCCTCGGAAAGTACTACCTCGAGACGATCGAGGAGTCCGACGCCGATCCGGTCGACGTGGTCCAGGTCCTCAAGGACGAGCGGGTCGACGTGCTCGTGTCCTACCTGCCCGTGGGATCGGAGACGGCCGACAAGTTCTACGCGCAGTGCGCGATCGACGCGAAGGTCGCCTTCGTCAA
>CAYXFT010000205.1:3118-5141 GCA_964464335.1 uncultured Aeromicrobium sp. | reverse complement strand
ACGTCCGCGAGGACGCGGTCGCCCCGCTCGTCGCGCGCTCGGCGGCCACCGCCTCGCGCACGGCCGGGGCGGACGACTCGGCGAAACGACGCATCGCCTCGGGGTCGTCCCCGCCGACGATGAACACCGACACGCCCTCCTCGACGGCGTACCCGACCAGCTCCTCGACCGGTTCGGTGCCGCGGATGTTCAACAGCCGGCGGATGTCCCCGGGCGCCCGGCCCGCGTCGGCTGCGGCGTCGTCGATGCGGGCGTTCCCGTCATGCAGGGCCCCGGGCTCGAGGTACGACAGGGACGGCAGCCAGCCGTCCGCCTTCGCGCCGGTCAGCCGCAGCATCCGCGGCTTGTACGCACCCAGCCAGATCGGCACCTCGTGTGCCGGGGCGGGGCCGCGTTGCGCGCCGTGGACCGGGTAGTGCTCGCCGCCGTGCACGATGCCCCGCTCGCCCACGGCCCACAGGTCACGGATCAGGTCGATCGCCTCGTCGAGGGCGTCGACGGCCTGACCGGGCGTGAGCCGTGGGACGCCCATCGCCTCGATCGCGTCCCAGAAGCCACCAGCGCCGAGCCCGAGGGAGAGCCGCCCGCCCGACAGCAGGTCGAGCGAGGCCGCGGCGCCGGCCAGCACGGGCGCGGGACGCAGTGGCAGGTTGAGGACGTTCGGCGCGATCCCGATCGTGGTCGTGGCCGCGGCGACGTAGGACATCAACGTCCACGTGTCGAGGAAGCGCGGCTGGTACGGGTGGTCCTGGAAGGTCGCGTACTCGTACCCGAGGCGCTCACTCACCCGGGCCAGTTCGACCGGCGCGGCCGGATCGTCCGCCGACGGGGTGATGAAGGTGCCGAAGGCGATCGGGTGGCCGTGGTCCATGCCCGTTCCAACGACTCATGGCGGCCCTCGATTCCCGCGCCGTCTAGCCTGATGCCGTGTTCCGCATCCTGTTCTTCGAGCCGCGCATCGCCGGCAACACCGGCAACGCGATCCGGCTCGCAGCGGCGACCGGGTCCGAACTGCACCTGGTCGACCCGCTGTTCGACTTCGAGGACAGCAAGGTGCGGCGGGCGGGGCTGGACTACCACGACCTCGCGGTCGTCACGCTCCACACGACCATCGAGGACGCCTACGCGGCCCTGTTGCCGGCCCGCGTCTTCGCCTTCACCACGGCGGCGACCACGTCCTACGCCGACGTCGCCTACGAACCCGGCGACGTGCTGCTGTTCGGCCCCGAGCCGACCGGCCTGCCCGAGGAGGTCCAGCAGGACGCCCGGGTGACCGACCGGTTGCGGTTGCCGATGCTGGCTGCCCGCCGGTCGATGAACCTCGCGAACTGCGCCTCCATCGCGGTCTACGAGGCGTGGCGTCAGCACGGCTTCGCCGGCGGTCGGTGACGCTCGATAACCTTGGCACCATGAACGACGCCTCCCCCGAGACCATCCGCTCCGCCCACGCGTGGGGCCTGGCGACGGTCACGCCCGACGGTGCCGTCCTCGACGTCTGGTACCCCGCGCCCACGCTCGGCGACGCGCCCGCCGTGACGGTCGAGCCCGACTTCCTCGTCGAGGCGACCCGCAAGGACGCGATCCGCGGTGTCGAGACGCTCGCGGTGTTCACCGAGATCGCCGACCTCGACGCCGCCCCGCAGGACGCCTACGACGTATGGTTGCGCCTGCACCTGTTGTCGCACCGGCTCGTCGCGCCGCACGGCCAGAACCTCGACGGACTCTTCGGTCTGCTGACGAACGTCGTGTGGAGCTCGATCGGCCCGTGCCCGGTCGACGGTTTCGAGGACGTCCGCGCGCGGGCGCGCGCCGCCGGCCTCACCGTCTCGGTCACGAGCGTCGACAAGTTCCCGCGCATGACCGACTACGTCATCCCCTCCGGCGTGCGCATCGGCGACGCGGACCGCGTGCGTCTGGGCGCCCACCTCGCCGAGGGCACCACGGTGATGCACGAGGGGTTCGTCAACTTCAACGCCGGCACGCTCGGCACCGCCATGGCCGAGATGCGGCCCTCGACCATGGC
>CAYXFT010000205.1:0-3108 GCA_964464335.1 uncultured Aeromicrobium sp. | reverse complement strand
GCGGCGCCTCGATCATGGGCACGCTGTCCGGTGGCGGCAAGGAGGTCGTCAGCGTCGGCGAGGGCTGCCTCATCGGCGCGAACGCCGGGATCGGCATCTCGCTCGGTGACGACTGCGTCGTCGCCGCCGGGACGTACGTCACCGCCGGCTCCAAGGTCACGATGCCCGACGGTTCCGTCGTCAAGGCGGCCGAGTTGTCCGGCAGCGACGGCATCCTGTTCCTCACCAACACCCAGACGGGAACGCTCGAGGCGCGTCCCCGCGGCGGTCGCACGGGCATCGAGTTGAACTCCGCCCTGCACGCCAACTGACCGAGCACCGCACCGATGCGCTGGATCCTCACCGCCATCGCCCTGACGGTGGTGGTCGTCCTCGGCGTCCTCAAGCTCTTCGAGGGCGGCATCACGCCGTCGGGCTACTGCGTCGCGCAGGTCGGCGACACGACGGTCGAGGTCGATCCCGAGCAGGCCGCGTGGGCCTCACTCATGGCCGCGATGGCACAGGATCGCGGACTGTCGCCGCGCGCCACGACGATCGCGATCGCGACGGCGTACCAGGAGTCCAAGATCCACAACATCGACTACGGCGACCGCGACTCGGTCGGCCTGTTCCAGCAGCGCCCGTCGCAGGGCTGGGGCACGGTCGAGCAGATCCTCGACCCGACCTATTCGATCGGGAAGTTCTACGACGCGTTGGTCAAGGTCGAGGGTTTCGAGTCGATGGAGATCACCGACGCGGCGCAGGCCGTGCAGCGGTCGGGCTTCCCGCTGGCCTACGCCGACCACGAGGCCGACGCGCGGGCGCTCGCCTCGGCGCTGCGCGGCTACTCCCCCGCCGCGTTCGCGTGCGCGACGGAGGCAGGCTCCGGCTCGGGCTCGTTCGACGACCTCACGAACCTCCTCGACGAGGCCTGGGGCGGTGTCCGCGTCGAGACCGACGAGGACGGTGACCACGTCATCGCGCTGTCCGGCGAGGACATCGACACCCGCGGCTGGGCGCTGGCCCAGTTCCTCGTCGCGAACAGCGCCGGCTACGACATCACCGAGGTCGCCTTCGACGACATGCACTGGCAGGCCGGCCAGGCAGACCCCGGCTGGGAACCCACCGAGGACGCCAGTCGGTCCGAGGTCCGGTTCTCGGTGGGCTGACAGATTCCCCGGTTAAGTGGGTTCTCTGGCACTTCCCGAGGCTTGCAACCCGTGTTCAGTGACCGGAAACCCACTTAACCGGGGAAACTTCTAGCCGATGTCGCGCCGCAGCGTGACGAACCGCGCGACCAGCGCGAAGACGGCGACGTAGGCCAACAGGACGAGCGCGCCGGCGCCGCGGCCCAGCAGGTCGACGGTCCCGGTCAGTGAGAAGAAGCTCGATCCGACGATCGCGTCAGCCGCAGCGCCGGGCAGGAACCGTGCGACCCCCGACGTCTCGTCCCACGCACCCAGCGCGATGCGGGCGACCGGCTCGATGAACTGGGTGAAGGCCAGCAGCACGATGATTGCGGCGACCTGGTTCGTGATGACGCCGCCGAAGGCCGTGCCCAACATGGACCACGCGGCGAACACGACGATCGACCAGATGATCACGCTCAGCACTTCGCCCTCGCCGAGGAACGCGCCGTCTCCCTGCCACGCCAGCACCGGTGCGGCGGCACCGACCGTCACCACGGCGGCGATCACGCCGTAGAGCAACCCGACCACCGCCGACACGAGCAGCTTCGCGGTCAGCAGCACCGAGCGGCGCGGCTCGGCCAGCAGCGACGCCGTGATCGTCTGGTGGCGGAACTCCCCCGTGAACAGCAGGCTGCCGATGATCAGCGGGAACACGTAGCCGATCGGACTCATCAGGGAGTAGACCCCCTTCGCGAGCTCGACGCCGGTGGGCGGGCTCTGCTCGGCCGGAGCGACTGCCATCGACCACGCCATCACGACGGCGATGAAGGCCAGGTAGGCCGCCAGCACGAGCGCCAACAACCACCACAGGCGCGTGGTGAAGAGCTTGCGGAACTCGGCCCTGATCGCGCTGCTCATGCCGCACCCCCTCGCGACGCCGGGTCGTCCGGTCTGGAGGTCAGCCTCAGGAAGACGTCCTCGAGACCCACGCCGACGTCGGCCAGTTGGTGCAGCTCGACGCCGGCGGCGAACGCGGCGGCACCGATCGAGGCCGCGGGGACGTCAATCACCTCGAGTCCGTCGGGGGTCATGACGGTGCGCCAGCGCTGGCCCTGCACGAGGGCGGCGATCGCTCCGTCGTCGGGCCCAGCGAGCCGGACTCGCTGGTCCGCCAGCTCACGCAGGGCGGCGAGGGACGACTCGTGCACGAGCTGGCCGTGCGCGATGATCACGACGTCGTCGACGGTGTGCTGCACCTCGCTGAGCACGTGACTGGACACCAGGATGGTGCGTCCCTGCGACGCGAACGCCCGCAACAGCTCTCGCAACCACACGATGCCCTGCGGGTCCAGACCGTTCGCGGGCTCGTCCAGGACGATGACGTCGGGATCGCCGAGCAGCGCATAGGCCAGACCCAGCCGCTGGCGCATGCCCATCGAGTAGCCGCCCACCCTCCGCTTCGCCGCATCGGCCAGTCCGACGAACTCCAGCAGCTCATGGCACCGCGCATCGGCAACGCCGACCTGCGGCGCATAGACCCGCAGGTGATCGAGTCCGGTGCGTCCCGGATGGAAGCTGGAGGCCTCCAGCGCCGCACCGACCGTCGCGGCGGGCCGCTCCAACTCGTCGTAGCGGCGACCGCCGATGAGCGCGCTGCCCGAGGTGGCGCCGACGAGGCCGAGCAGCATCCGCAGCGTGGTCGTCTTGCCGGCACCGTTCGGGCCGAGGAATCCGGTGACTGCGCCCGGCCGCACGGTGAAGCTCAAATCGTCGACAGCCCTCACCGCCCCGAACTGCTTGGTCAGACGGTCGACGGTGATGTCGGTCGCGGCGCGCATGCCCTCGACCCTAACGGGGAGTTGGCGGCGCAGTTTCCCCGGTTGAGTGGGTTCTCTGGCACTTCCTGAGGGTTGTAACCCGTGTTCAGTGACAGGAAACCCACTTAGCCTCGATCCACCGATGGTGTGGGCTTGAGGGTGGCGGTGTCGTCAATCGCTGA
>CAYXFT010000204.1:3133-5142 GCA_964464335.1 uncultured Aeromicrobium sp. | reverse complement strand
CCTTGACGGCGAGGTCGACGCCGGCGAACTCCGGCGGGCCGAGGAACGCGAGGCTGCCGGTCTGCGGGAGCAGCGAACCGACGACCAGTTCGCCGTTGCCCTTGGCAACATCCTTGCTGCTGTCGTCAGCGTTGTCGTCGCCGCCGCCGCAGGCGGCGAGCACGATCGCGCTGGCGCTGGCCAGTGCGGCCAGGCGGAGCGTCGTGGTGGAGCGCTTCATCAATCCTCCGTGTGAAGTGGATCCGTGGCCGCGACGGGCGTCGTGGCACGATTGGATTGAACCTAGCCGTGGATCGTGTCGAAATCTCGCGTGACAGGTCAATGTGATGTTTCGTAGCCAACTTGTAACCGTTGTCTCAACCCTGCAACGACGGCCCGTTCTCGATCACGGCCTCGGCAACCTGACGCATCGACAGGCGCACGTCCATCGCCGTCTTCTGGATCCAGCGGAACGCCTGCGGCTCGGTGAGCCCGAGCGACTCCTGCAGGACCGCCTTCGCCCGTTCGACCGCCTTGCGGGTCACCAATTGCTCGTTCAGATCGCCGACCTCGGCCTCCAACGCCCGCACCTCGGCGTAGCGGCTGCGAGCCATCTCGATCGCCGGCACGAGGTCGGATGCGGTGAACGGCTTGACCAGATAGGCCATCGCACCGGCGTCGCGGGCGCGATCGACGAGGTCACGCTGGCTGAACGCCGTCAGCATCACGACGGGAGCAATGCGCTCGGCCGCGATCTGGGACGCGGCGGTGATCCCGTCCACACCGGGCATCTGGATGTCCATCATCACCAGATCGGGCTGCTTCTCGCGGGCGAGGTCGACCGCGGCCTGACCGTCGGCGGCCTCCCCCACCACGTCGTAGCCCTGCTCGACGAGCATCTCGGCCAGGTCCATCCGGATCAGGGCCTCGTCCTCGGCGATCACGACTCGCGGTGCGGGGGTCGAGGCCTGCGCTGCGTCACTCACCCCGTAAGGTTATCTGGCAGCACGGTGCGCCGAGATGGCGGAATGGTAGACGCGATGGTCTCAAAAACCATTGTCCGAAAGGGCGTGCGGGTTCGAGTCCCGCTCTCGGCACCGAAACACCATGCAGAAGGGTCCGTTTCCCCGGGGGAACGGACCCTTCTGCATGGGCACGCGGTGGCTCAGCCGACCGTCGGGTCCGGCTCGGCCGGGTCGGGGTCGTAGGCCGGCACGATCCGGTTGATCGCATCGCCCATCCGGTGGATCCGCAGGGCGTTCGTCGACCCCGGAATGCCCGGAGGGGCACCGGCCACGATGACGACCCGCGAGCCGGGGTCGCACTTGGCGATCTCCAGCAACGCCTTGTCGACCTGCATCACCATCTGGTCGGTGTGACGGACCTCCGGGACCAGGAAGGTCTCCACGCCCCACGTGAGTGCCAGTTGGTTGCGCACCAGTTCGTGCGGGGTGAACGCCATCACGGGGATCGAGGAGCGATAGCGCGCCATCCGCCGGGCCGAGTCGCCGGTCGTGGTGAACGCGACCTGCAGTTCGGCCGAGATCGCCTCGGCGACGGTCGACGCGGCGCGACACACGATGCCCGTCGTCGTCTTGGGCTGCCACGTGAAGGCCGCCATGCGGGGCAGCCCGTGATCCTCGGTCGAGGACACGATGCGGGCCATGATCCGAACGGTCTGGATGGGGAAGTGTCCGACGCTCGTCTCGCCGGACAGCATCACCGCGTCGGCACCGTCGAGCACCGCGTTCGCGACGTCACTGGCCTCCGCACGCGTGGGCCGCGGCGCCGAGATCATCGACTCGAGCATCTGCGTCGCGACGATCACCGGCTTGGCGTTGCGTCGCGCCTTCTCGATGATGAGCTTCTGCACGATCGGCACGTCCTCGAGCGGCAGCTCGACGCCGAGGTCGCCACGGGCGACCATGAAACCGTCGAACGCGTCAACGATCTCGTCGAGGTTCTCGACGGCCTGGGGCTTCTCGATCTTCGCGATGATCGGGCGGGAGACGCCCTCCTCCGCCATGATC
>CAYXFT010000204.1:598-3123 GCA_964464335.1 uncultured Aeromicrobium sp. | reverse complement strand
CACGAACGACAACGCGACGAAGTCGACATCGGCCTGCAGCGCCCAGCGCAGATCCGCGATGTCCTTCTCGCTCATGGCGGGCACGCTGACGTTGACGCCCGGCAGGTTGATGCCCTTGTTGTTGCTGACCTCGCCGGGCACCTCGACGGTGGTGACCACGTCGGTCTCGGTGACCTCGAGCGCCCGCAGCCGGACCTTGCCGTCGTCGATCAGGATCTCGTCGCCGGCGCTGACGTCGCCGGGCAGCCCGTGGTAGGTCGTCGAACAGATGTCCGCGGTACCGGCCACGTCACGGGTCGTGATCGTGAAGCGGTGCCCGAAGTTCAACTGGTGGGGACCGTCGGCGAATCGGCCGAGGCGGATCTTGGGGCCCTGCAGATCTGCCAGGACCGCGATCGCCTTGCCGGTCGCCTCGGCGGCCCGCCGGACCCGCTCGAGCCGTCGCAGCTGTTCGGACTGGTCGCCGTGACTCATGTTGAGCCGGGCGACATCCATGCCGGCGATGGCCAGCTCGAGGATCCGCTCGGCGGTGTCGGTCGCGGGACCGAGGGTGCAGACAATCTTGGCTCTACGCACGACAGTCAGCCTAGTCCCGCGGGAAAGCTACGCGCGAGTCATGCAACGACGGTCACACCGCCAGCGGGCGTGCGGTCGGCGGGATCGGCCGGGGCAGCGTCGTCGAGCCCGTGAGCCACGCGTCGACACCGGCCGCGGCGGACCGCCCCTCCGCGATCGCCCACACGATCAGCGACTGGCCACGACCGGCGTCACCGGCGACGAAGACGCCCTCGACGCTCGACATGTAGTCGAGGTCGCGCTTGACGTTGCCGCGCTCGTCCAGCTCGACGCCGAGCTGGTCGACGAGGCCCTCCTGCTGCGGTCCGGTGAAGCCCATCGCGAACAGCACGAGCTGCGCGGGGATCACCTTCTCGGAGTCGGGGACCTCCTCGAAACGGCCGTCCTTGAACTCGACCTCGACGAGGCGCAGTCCGCTGACGTTCCCGTCGTCGTCACCGACGAACTCCTTCGTGGAGACGGCGTAGACGCGCTCGCCACCCTCCTCGTGGGCAGAGGCGACGCGGTAGATCATCGGGTACGTCGGCCACGGGTGGGCGTCGGCACGCTCCTCGCTGGGCCGCGGCATGATCTCCAGGCTGGTGATCGACCGGGCGCCCTGACGGATCGAGGTGCCGAGGCAGTCCGCGCCGGTGTCGCCGCCGCCGATGATGACGACGTCCTTGTCCGTGGCGACGATCTGGTCGGAGCCGTCGGCCGTCGGTGCCTCGCCGACCGCGACCCGGTTCGCCTGGGGCAGGAAGTCCATCGCCTGGTGGATGCCGTTCAGCTCGCGGCCGGGCGCAGGCAGGTCGCGACGCACGGTGGAGCCGATCGCCAATACGACCGCGTCGTACCGCTCGCGCAGCTGCTGACCGGTGATGGCCTCGCCGACGGCGACACCGGTGCGGAACACCGTGCCCTCACGCTGCATCTGGTTGATGCGGCGATCGACGACGGACTTCTCCATCTTGAACTCGGGGATGCCGTAGCGCAGCAGTCCGCCGGCCTTGTCGTCGCGCTCGTAGACGGCGACCGTGTGGCCGGCCCGCGTGAGCTGCTGGGCCACGGTCAGACCCGCGGGACCGGAGCCCACCACGGCGATCGTGCGACCGGTGAGCCACTCGGGCGTCTCCGGCTTGACGTTGTGCATCTCCCAGGCCTTGTCGATGATCGAGACCTCGACGTTCTTGATCGTGACGGCATCGCGGTTGATGCCCACGACGCACGCGGTCTCGCACGGCGCCGGGCACAGCCGCCCGGTGAACTCCGGGAAGTTGTTCGTCGCGTGGAGGCGGTCGATCGCCTCCTCCCAGTCGTCGCGCCACACCAGGTCGTTCCACTCCGGGATCAGGTTGCCCAGCGGACAGCCCTGGTGGCAGAACGGGATGCCGCAGTCCATGCAGCGGCCGGCCTGTTCGGTGATGATCGGCAGGAGGGCCTTGCCCGGGCCACCGGGATAGACCTCCTTCCAGTCGTGGATGCGCTCCTCCACGGGGCGGCGCGGGGCCACCTCGCGGGGCGTGGTCATGAAGCCGCGGGGATCAGCCACGAGCGGCCACCTCCATCATGCGTGCAGTCGTGTCTTCCTCGGAGAGTCCTTCGGACTCCGCCGAGGCCTTGGCCTCGAGAACCAGCCGGTAGTTGACCGGCATGATCTCGGTGAATCGGGACAGGCTGTGCGGCCAGTCCGTGAGCAGTCGTTCGGCCACGGCCGACCCGGTCTCCTCCAGGTGACGGCGGACGATCGCCTCGAGTTCGGCGCCGGTCGCCTCCGGGACGGGTCGCAGTTCGACCATCTCCGGGTTGACGACGTCGTGGTCGAGGTCGAGCACGTACGCCGAGCCGCCGCTCATGCCGGCGGCCACGTTGCGTCCGGTCGGACCGAGGATCACGACACGACCGCCCGTCATGTACTCCAGCGCGTGGTCGCCCACGCCCTCGACGACGGCGGTGGCGCCGGAGTTGCG
>CAYXFT010000204.1:0-588 GCA_964464335.1 uncultured Aeromicrobium sp. | reverse complement strand
GGAAGATCTCGCCGCCGGTGGCGCCGAAGCCGATCACGTTGCCGGCGACGATCTGCGCCTCGGCGGTGAACCGGGACTCCCGCGGCGGACGGACGATGATCCGGCCGCCGGACAGCCCCTTGCCGACGTAGTCGTTGCCGTCGCCCTCGAGGCGCAGGGTGATGCCACGCGGGACGAAGGCGCCGAACGACTGACCCGCCGAACCCAGGAAGGTGAGATCGATCGTGTCGTCGGGCAGGCCCGCACCGCGATAGCGCTTGGTCAGCTCGTGCCCGAGCATCGTGCCCGTGGTGCGGTTGACGTTGCGGATCTGCAGCTGCGCGCGGACCGGGTCGCCCTTCTCCAGCGCGTCGGCGGCGAGCTCGATCAGCTCGACGTCGAGCGCCTTGTCCAGGCCGTGGTCCTGCGTGGTCGTGCGGCGCAACGAGGCGCCCTCGGGCAGTTCCGGGCGGAACAGGATGGGCGAGAGGTCCAGCGAGCTGGCCTTCCAGTGGTCGATCGCGTCGCGCACGTCGAGCACCTCGACGTGACCGACGGCCTCGTCGATGGTGCGGAACCCGAGCTCCGCGAGATCCTCGCCGAGCTCGG
>CAYXFT010000203.1:0-5225 GCA_964464335.1 uncultured Aeromicrobium sp. | reverse complement strand
CGTCGACGTAGACGACCTCGGTCTCGAGCGAGGCGAGCCACGCGTAGACGGCGTCGTCCCAGGAGATGAAGAACCGCGGATCGGGCAGGCCGATGCGTCGCACGACGTCGGCGTGCACGAGCATGCCCTCGAAGGTGCCCGAGTTGGTGAGTGCGTAGCCGTCGGTGTTGAACGTCTTGACCGAGTACGGCAGCGGCACGCCGAGGAACTGGTTGAACTTCGCCTGCCAGTAGAACGGGGTGCCGTCGACGTCGTAGCGGCGGCCGTGGATGACCTTGAACCGCTGCATCCACGGCTCGAACAGCTCGAGTGCGTCGGGCAGGATCTCGACGTCGTCGTCCATCAGCCAGACCCAGTCGGCGCCCAGGTCGAGCGCGACCTTCGTGCCCTCGCTGAAGCCGCCGGCGCCACCGGTGTTGGTGGCCATGAGGTGGTTGACCAGGTCTCCCGGCGGGAACTTCGACTCCCAGGCGGTGACCACGTCCTGCGTGTCATCGGTGCTGGCGTTGTCGACCACGATGATGCGGTCGGGCGCCGTCGTCATCGCGGCGGCACTCTCGAGCAGCTCGGCCAAGAGTGCCGATCTGTTGAAGGTGACGATCGCGATCGCCACGGTTCCGGTCGTCGAAGTCACCCCGACAGGATATCGGTCTCGCAGGCGGTCGCGGACCGCCGGTGTTCAGCGGTACATCGCACGCTCGACGTCCGAACGTGCCACGAAGGCGGTGACGGACGCGCGGAACGCCTCGAGGGTGCGCTGCTCGGGTGAGCCCAGCAGGTAGGTCGCCAGCCGGGACCGGTATTCGGCCAGCAGGTCGGGCCCGCGTCCGGTGACCACGTCGAGGAACTCGTCGATGCCGTGGCCGTCGGGATCGATGATCGTGGCGGCGGCGCTGGAGGGGTAGTCCTCGCGGAACTCGCGGGTGGACAGGCCGGAATGGTTGAACACGGCGTAGGGCTTCTCGCCGGCGAGCCAGTCGCTCAGGACGCTGGAGATGTCGCTGACGAGCGCCGTGGACTGGTTCATCCACGTCGTCAGCGATCCGCCCCGGACGACGCGGTGGTCGATCCCGGAGGACGCCTTGGCGGCATCGATCCGGGCCGTGATCGCGGCATGGGTGGCACGGTACTTCGCATCGCGCTGGCCGGTGAACGGGTGGGGCTTGTAGACGACCCGCACGGTGCCGTCGGCCAGCAGCGCCTCGACCAGACGCAGGCCCACGGCGCGCAGCGACGAATACTCCTGCTGCAGGTTCACGCCCTCCCAGGTGGGGGCGTAGAGCACGGTCGGGACGTCGGTCTCGCCGATGCGCGGCGAGGCCGCGATCGAGTGGACCTGCGGCCTCCCGACGAACCGGAACTGCGACTCGGGGATGTTCATGCCGGCGCGTCGGTACCGGTCGGCGCCGGCCTCGCCGGCGACCCAGAGTTCGTCGTAGACCCGGGAGAACGGGTTGTTCGAGGCGCTCTTGTCGCTGTCGCCGTGGCCGATGAACGCGCTCATCAGCGTGGGCAGACGCAGCAGGTGGATGTTGTTGCCCGTGTTCGACGGGTACAGCGCGACCCGGGCCGCGGAGAAATCCAGCATCAGCAGCTCGCTCGGTGCCGGCAACGACAGGGTCGGCAGCGACGAGGACGCCATCTTCTCGAACAGCGTGTGGTCGCGCAGGACCACGAAGACGCGCTGGTCGAGCGCTTCGAGCGCCTCGATCCACGTGTTGATCTGGTACGCGGCGGTGTCGGGCCCGGACAGGTGCACCACGACCTCGGGGCGATAGTCGTCCAGGAAGCTCTGGACGGCCGAGAGCTGCGGCGTGAATCCCGTGGCGCGCTTGGCCGACCGCATCCGCCAGCTGGACAGGAGGTCCGGAACGGTACCCGCGGCCAGGCCCGCGACGGCCAGCGCCCCGATCAGCACCACGATCCACCAGTTCGCCCCGAGCAGGGCAGGCGCGAGCGCGGCCAATTGGGACGCCGTCACGAGCACCGGATGTGTGGGCGGCTCCTCGTCGATGCGCGTGTCGCCCGGGATGTGACGGGTGCGCATCGAGCGCAACGGCCCGACTCGGCGGTACTCGGCGTGCAGGGCGCGCACGCACAGGCCGGTCACGACGAACAGCGCGATCACGATGAAGGCGATGAAAGCGTGCCGGTCGGCAAAGAGGCTGGTGGCCATCGACGCGACCAGCACCCGCAGGGCGAATCGCAGCGGGGGACCGGCCGACGCCTGCCGCATCAGGGTGGCCGCGGTGGCCGAACGGGTCTCGAAGAACAGTTCGGCGGCCGCCGAGACGAGGACGGCGATCGCCGCGGCCAGGTCGAGGTCGAACAGCGCCAGCACGATCGCCACGGCGAGGGTGCCGTTCACGGCGACCAGGCCCGGCAGTTCCGCCGACCGTCCCAGCCTCGCCGTCAGGGCGCGCAGGAAACTCGCCGGGGAAGCCATGGCGGCAATCTACCGGGTGGGAGCCGGTGTACCGTCGATCCGTGCCCTGGCGTCGCCGCTTCCGGCTGCCGGCGTCAGTCGCCCATCCGGTCCGATTGTTGCCCCTGACCTTCCTCACGCTCATCGTGCTGGGCACGTGCCTGTTGCTGATGCCCTTCGCACGCCGCGGGCACCACTCGCCGGAGTTCATGGATGCCTTCTTCACGGCCACCTCCGCGGTCACCGTCACCGGTCTGGCCACGGTCGACACGGGCACCTACTGGTCGACGGCCGGTCACGTCATCCTGATGGTGCTGGTCGAGATCGGCGGCATCGGCATCATCGGCCTGGCCACCGTGCTGAGCGTTTTCGTCGGGGGACGGCTCGGCCTGACCACGCGCCTTGTCGCGCAGGCCGACACGCACGTCGTGAGCATCGGCGACGTCAAGCCGCTGTTCCGCCGCGTCATCGTCACGATGCTGACCTTCCAGATCGTCACGGCCGTGATCCTGACGCTGCGGTATCGGCAGAAGTACTTCGACACGTGGCTCTACTCGGCGTGGCATGCGACGTTCGACGCCGTGATGGCGTTCAACAACGCCGGGTTCTCGCTGCACCCCGACAGCCTCACCAGCTATGCCGGCGACTACCTGGTGATCCTGCCGATCTCGGTGGCGGTCTTCGCCGGCGGCGTGGGCTTCCCCGTGCTCGCCGAGCTGTACCAGCGCTGGCGCCGGCCGCAGACGTGGACGATCCACACCCGGTTGACCGTGTGGGGCTCGCTCGGCCTGCTCGTCTTCTCGGCCGTGATGTTCATCGGCGTGGAGTGGACGAACCCGGCGACGCTCGCGAACCTGTCGTTCGCGGACAAGGTCGTCACCGGCATCGAGGGTGGCATCATGCCGCGGTCGGGTGGTCTGGCCAGTTTCGACTGGGCCGACGTGCGACCCGAGACCCTCAACCTCGCGATCATCATGATGTTCATCGGCGCCGGCAGCGCCAGTACGGCCGGCGGCATCAAGGTGACGACGTTCCTGTTGTTGGCCTACGTGATCCTCGCGGAGGTCCGTGGCGACGACCAGGTCCGCATCGGGGTGCGCGCGATCAACCCGCGCACGATCCGTACGGCGTTGAGCATCGCGCTCATCGCGGTCGCGCTGGTGACGACCGGTTCGATGCTGCTGATGTTGTTGTCGGACGCTTCGTTCCCCGACGCCCTGTTCGAGTCGACGTCGGCGTTCGGCACCGTCGGCCTGTCGACCGGACTGACTCCCGGACTCAACGTCCCGTGCCAGTTCGTCGTGATCGCCTTGATGTTCGTCGGCCGAGTCGGCACGATTACGGCAGCATCCGCGTTCGCGCTGCGCCGCCGTCAGCCCCGGTACCACCTTCCTGAAGAACAACCCATCATCGGTTAGGCAGAACATGGCCAGGAACGACACCCCGCAGACCGCACCCGTCCTCGTCGTGGGGCTCGGCCGGTTCGGCTTCGCCGTGGCGAAGTCCCTCGTGCGGCTGGGGCACGACGTGCTGGGCGTCGACGAGGACATCCACATCGTCCAGAAGTTCGCCAGCGAGTTCACGCACGTCGTCGCGGCCGACACCACCGACACCGAGGCCCTCCAACAGATCGGCGCCGACCAGTTCGACCGCGCCGTCGTCGGTATCGGCACCGACATCGAGGCCAGCGTGCTGACGGTGCTCAGCCTCGTGGAACTGGGCGTCACCGAGGTCTGGGCCAAGGCGATCAACGCCAAGCACGCGCGCATCCTCGAGCGCGTCGGCGCGACCCACGTCGTGCGACCCGAGTCGGCGATGGGCGAGCGCGTGGCCCACATGGTCACCGGCGCGATGATCGACTACATCGAGTTCGATGACGGCTTCTCGATCGCCCGCACCCGTGCGCCGGCGATGGCCGCCGGTCGCACGCTGGCCGAGTCGCAGCTGCGGGCCAAGTTCGGCGTCACGGTCGTGGGTGTCAAGCGCCGTGGCGAGGACTTCACGTACGCCCTGCCCGAGACTGACATCGCGGCCTCCGACGAGCTCATCGTCTCCGGCCCCACTCGCAAGGTCGAGGCGTTCTGCGCCCTCACCAACGTGTGACGGTTCACCCGGGGAACGTGGTGAACCGGCACCGCGCAGGCCGAGGGAGCCGGGCCGGTAACCTTGGTAGGTGAGCACCGAGGAGAGTTCCGCACACCGGTACACCAGTGAGCTGGCCGGCCAGATTGAGACGGCCTGGCAGGACCGGTGGCAGGACGAGGGCACGTTCGACGCGCCCAACCCCGTCGGCGACCTCGCGGCCGACGGCCTCGCCCACAATGCCGGCGGCGACAAGTACTTCCTGATGGACATGTTCCCCTACCCGTCCGGTGCGGGCCTGCACGTCGGCCACCCGCTCGGCTACATCGCCACCGACGTCGTCGGCCGTCACCAGCGCATGCAGGGCCGCAACGTCCTGCACACCATGGGCTACGACGCGTTCGGCCTGCCCGCCGAACTGCACGCGATCAGCACTGGCGAACACCCGCGCGACAACACCCTCGCGAACATGGCCAACATGCGCCGCCAGTTGCGCCGGCTCGGACTGGCCCACGACCCGCGCCGGTCGCTCGCCACGATCGACCCGGAGTTCGTGAAGTGGACGCAGTGGATCTTCCTGCAGATCTTCAACTCCTGGTACGACCCCGAGCAGGGCAGGGCCCGGCCGATCGCCGAACTGATCGAGCAGCTCGGCACCGACGATCCCGAGGTCGTCGACCAACACCGCCTCGCCTACATCAGCGAGTCGCCGGTGAAC
>CAYXFT010000202.1:0-5233 GCA_964464335.1 uncultured Aeromicrobium sp. | reverse complement strand
CGATGATGGGGCAGCCCGACTTGATCGCCAGGTCCATGACCTTGGTGATCTTCTCGCCGTAGACCTCGCCCAGCGATCCGCCGAAGATGCTGAAGTCCTGGCTGAACACGCACACCTGACGGCCGTCGATCGTGCCGTATCCGGTGATCACGCCGTCGCCCAGCGGGCGGTTCTTGTCCAGACCGAACGCGGTCGCGCGGTGCCGGGCCAGTGCGTCGAGTTCGACGAACGAGCCGTCGTCGAGCAGCTGCTCGATGCGCTCGCGGGCGCTCTGGCGCTCACGCTTGTGCTGCTTCTCGGCGGCCCGCTCGGCCACCTCCACGGTGGCCTCGTGGTGACGGCGCTCGTACTCGGCGAGCTTGCCGGCCGTGGTGTGGAGGTCGGGGCGCTCCTCCAGCGGGGTGTCGGGCAGGGCGTCGGTCATGGCAGACACCATAGCCGGGGCCCGATCGGCCTCCTGTGCCAAGGTGGGGCCGTGGACGAGCGACCCCGAGAACCGATCGACCCAGCGCGTCTGCGCGACCTCGCGCCCGGCTTCGAGGTGCTCCTCACCGGCGAGACCGCCAGTACGAACGCCGACCTCGCCGCGGCCGCCCGCGCGGGTGCGCCGCAGTGGACCGTCCACACGACCGACCACCAGGCCGCGGGACGCGGTCGTCTCGACCGCACGTTCACGATGCCTCCGCTCACCGGAATCGCCGCGTCCACCCTGATCCGTCCCGTCGAGGTGCCACCGGCCCGGTGGCCGTGGCTCCCGCTCGTCGCCGGCCTCGCGGTCATCGACACCGTGCGGGCGGTGGGCGTCGGCGCGGAGCTGAAGTGGCCCAACGACGTGCTCGTCGACGACCGGCGCAAGCTGTGCGGGATCCTCGTCGAACGCGTGGACACCCCGGACGGTCCGGCGGCCGTGATCGGCATCGGACTCAATGTCGCCCTCACCGCCGACGAACTCCCGGTCGAGCGGGCGACGTCCCTGCTGCTCGAGGGCGCGTCCACGACCGATCGGACGGAACTGCTGGCGGCGCTGCTGGCCAACCTGCGCGCTCGGGTCCTCGGGTGGAGTGACCCTTCCCGTGCGGACGAGCTCGCCGCCGCCTACGCCGCGGCCTGTTCGACCCTCGGCCGACGGGTGCGGATCGAGCGCGCCGACGGCTCTCACGTCGACGGCACGGCGTCCGGCGTGGACGAATCGGGCTGCCTCGTCGTCGACGGAGTCGCCTGGTCGGCGGGCGACGTCACGCACCTCGTGCCCCAATGAGTGGCGACACTCTCGCCGACTGGCCCGGCATGGGAAACTGACCGCATGCTGTCGGAGAAGTTGTTGCTCGACGACGAGGTCGTCGTGACCGAGACCCGCACCCACGTGAAGGCGCTGCTGGTGCCGTTCGTGTTGGGGCTGGGGCTGATGCTGGTCGCCGGGTACTACGTCGGTCTCGTGGGCGACAGCGGCGGTGGGAACGTGCGGCTGGTCGGGCTCATCGTGCTGGCCGTGCTGTTCCTGTGGGCCACGGTCCTGCCGTTCCTGCGCTGGCTGACGTGGACCTACACGCTGACCAACCGGCGGCTCATCGAGCAGAAGGGCGTCCTGACGCGCAGTGGCCGGATCATCCCGCTCGCCCGCATCAACGACGTCTCCTACGAGAAGGGCCTGCTCGACCGGATGCTGCGCTGCGGCACGCTGATCATCCACGACGCCAGCCAGCAGTCCGGGCTGCAGTTGCACGACATCCCCCGGATCGAGGACGTGCACCGGCAGGTGTCTCGCCTCGTGCTGTCCTCGCATGCACCCGAGGCCAGGCGCGATGAACAGTCCTGAGGAGCAAGAGCTCGTCGACGTCATCCTCGCGGAGCAGTTGCACTACACGAACGCCGAGACGGCGGAGCGCGGCGGGCTGACGCTCGACCAGGCCACCCGACTGTGGCGCAATCTCGGCTTCCCCGACCCCGGCGACGAGGAGGCCTTCGGTGACGCCGACGTCTCGGCCGTCGCGATCGTCTCGACCGCGATGGAGCACCAGATCCTCGACGAGTCGACGGTCTTCCGGCTGACGCGCGCGCTCGGCCAGACGATGTCGCGGCTGGCCGACTGGCAGGTCACGATCCTCGTCGACCAACTCGAGTCCGACATCGTGCGCGGCAAGTCCGAGAGCAGGGCCGTCGCGGCGCTCGAACTGGCGTCGTCGGCCGTCCCCGGCTTCGAGCGGCTCATGGTCCACGTCTGGCGGCGCCACCTCGCCGCCGCGGCCGCGCGACTGACCGCGTTGGGCGCGAACGAGCAGACCCTGCTGTCGACCGACATGACCGTCGGGTTCGCCGACATGACCCGGTTCACGGCGCTGTCGAACCGGCTCGACGACGATGCGCTCGCGTCGGTCGTCGAGGAGTTCGAGACCCGCTGCGGCGACATCATCACCGCGGCCGGCGCCCGCGTCATCAAGACACTCGGCGACGCGATGCTGTTCGTCCACTCCGATCCGATCGCCGCGACGCGGATCTCCCTGGACGTCATCACGGGCATCGGCGCGCGGCCCAAGTTGCCGGACGTCCGGGTGGGTCTGGCCACCGGCTCGGTGATCAGCCGGCTCGGCGACGTGTTCGGACCCCCGGTCAACCTCGCGGCCCGGTTGTCGCAGGTCGCGCGGGCCAACCGCGTGCTCGTCGACGAGGCCACGGCCGCGGCGCTGGGCGATCAGTTCGAGACTCGGATCCTGCCGCCGCGCCCGATCAAGGGCTTCGGCAACCTCGCCCCGATCACCGTCTCGGAGCGGCGCAGCTTCCGCGCCCGCTGAGTCATCGCCCGGTCCGCTCATTAGGCTGATCGCGTGACGCTTGAAACCCCCGGCCGCGACGTCGCGGTCATCGGCGGCGGCCAGCTGGCCCGCATGATGCAGCAGCCCGCGATCGCGCTCGGCATTCGGCTACGACTGCTCGCGGAGGGCCCCGATGTCTCCGCGGCCCAGGTGATCGGCGATCACGTCGTCGGCTCCCACACCGACCTCGGCGATCTGAGGGTCGCCGTCGCCGATGCGCCGGTCGTGACCTTCGACCACGAACACGTGCCGCCGGCCCACCTGCGCGCCCTCGCCGCGGAGGGTCACGCCTGCCGGCCCGGTCCCGACGCGTTGATCCACGCGCAGGACAAGCTCGTGATGCGCCGCCGGCTCACCGAACTCGGGGTGTCCTGCCCGCGCTGGGCCCAGGTGGCGGGCGCCGCCGACGTCGAGGAGTTCGGCTATCCGGCGATCGTCAAGACCGCGCGCGGTGGCTACGACGGCAAGGGCGTCTGGAAGGTCGAGTCCGCCGACGACGCGCAGGAGCCGTTGTCGGTCGGCTGCGACCTGCTCGCCGAGGAGCTCGTGACGTTCCGGCGCGAGCTGTCCGCTCAGGTCGCCCGCAACGCCTCGGGCGAGATCGTCGATTACCCCGTGGTCGAGTCGCGGCAGGTGAACGGCGTCTGCTTCGAGGTCATCGCCCCCGCGCCCAACATCGACCCCTCGCTCGAGGCGCGCGCCCGCGCGATCGCCCGCACGATCGCCGAGGAGCTCGACGTGGTAGGCATGCTGGCGGTCGAACTGTTCGAGACCGACGACGACCGCATCCTGGTCAACGAACTGGCGATGCGTCCGCACAACACCGGCCACTGGTCGATCGACGGCGCCGTCACGAGCCAGTTCGAGAACCACCTGCGCGCGGTGCTGGACCTGCCGCTGGGGTCGACGGCCCCGCGTCAGCCGTGGTCGGTCATGGTGAACATCCTCGGCGGCACGGTCACCGACCTCGCCGCCCAACGCGCTGTCGCCCTGGCGGCCGAGCCGGACGTGAAGGTCCACCTCTACGGCAAGTCGGTCAGCCCCGGCCGCAAGGTCGGACACGTGACCGCGGTGGGCGAGGACCTCGAGGACGTTCTGCGCCGGGCCCGGCGCAGCGCACGGCTGTTGACGGACGGCATCGACGAAGGAGTGGGCGCATGACGGCACGGGTCGGGATCGTGATGGGGTCGGACTCCGACTGGCCCACGATGGAGGCCGCCGCGACGGCGGTCGCCGAGTTCGACATCGAGTACGAGGCCGACGTCGTCTCGGCGCACCGGATGCCGACCGAGATGCTCGACTACGGGCGCACGGCCCACGAGCGGGGGATCGAGGTGATCATCGCCGGCGCCGGCGGAGCGGCCCACCTGCCGGGCATGCTCGCGGCCGTCACGCCGCTGCCGGTCATCGGCGTGCCCGTCGCCCTGAAGTACCTCGACGGGATGGACTCGCTGCTGTCGATCGTCCAGATGCCCGCCGGCGTCCCGGTCGCCACCGTCGCGATCGGCAACGCCCGCAACGCCGGCCTGCTCGCCGTGCGCATCCTCGCCGCCGGCGACCCCGCCCTCACCCAGCAGATGCTCGACTTCCAGGACTCCCTCGCCGCCGCCGCCCGCGCCAAGGGTGCCGTGGTTCGTGGTGGCTGACAGTTTCCGGGGAAACTGCACCCGCCCACCGACGCTCAGTACAGACCGTCGGCGTACTGCGCCCCGTAATACTGCTCGAGGTCCGCGACGGAGTCCTCGGGGCGTTCCAGCGCGTGGGCGATCGCGGCGCGTGACGGCACGGCATCGGGGCGCCACGTGTCCGGGTCCCACAGCCGCGACCGCAGGAACGCCTTGGCGCAGTGGAAGAAGACCTGCTCGATCGTGACCTCGCAGATGACGACGGGGTGATGACCCCTCACCACCAGGTCGTCGACGTACTCAGGCGGCTCGACGTCCGTTCGCAGCAACCGCGCCGTCCCGTTGATGCGCAGCGTGTCGCCGCGACCGGGGATCAGGAAGACCAGACCCACGTGCGGGTTCTGCAGCAGGTTCACGAAGCCGTCGGTGCGCTTGTTGCCGGGACGTTCGGCGAGCGCGATCGTCTGCTGGTCCACCACGCGCACGAGTTTGCCGGCGGGGTCGCCCTTCGGCGAGACGTCGCAGGTGCCGTCGGCGGCCGACGTGGCCACGAGGCAGAACGGTGACGCCTGCAGCCACGCGACGTGCTCGGGGTGGAGGTGCGTTCGCTCCTTGGCGACCGCGCGGTCCAGCGGCGAACCGAGGAGGTCGCGCAGTTCTTCGACGGTCTGGATCTCGGCCATGCCTCACGGTACGTCGGGGCCTGAGGGCGGGTCGTCCGGGCCCGGACGTAGGATTTGCTCGGAAATCCTAGTTTTCGAGAGCGGGAGTGAGCGTGTCCGATTTCTTCGCGTTGTC
>CAYXFT010000201.1:0-5242 GCA_964464335.1 uncultured Aeromicrobium sp. | reverse complement strand
GCAGCGTGAAGGCGACGACGGCGACGACGATGCCGACGATCCATCCGATCAGGAATCCGACGCTGGTCACCCGGGCCTTCGGGGAGAGCAGCATGAGGATGGCGGCGATGATCGGGATCGGGCTGATCGCGACCCCGAGCGCGAGGGGAAGGATGTCCCCGATGACGGTGCCCATCACGACTGCGTGCGTGTGATCGCGGGCGTCTCGTAATTGCCGCTGAGCACGTCGGGACCGGGCTCGTACATGCGCAGCACGGGACGGAAGTCGCCGGTTGGTGCTGGCAGCCAGTTGGCGCGTGCGGTCGGGTCGGTCGGCTCCATGTGGCTGATCGTGATGACCAGGGAACCGTCGTGCTCGTAGACGATCCCGGGGGTGCGGTCACCGATCGAATACCGGTCGAGGGGGTTGTCGACCATGAAGAAGTTCGGGACGTCGTACATGGTCAGCGACCAGAACGCCTCGACCGGAGGGGTGGGGTCCAGATGCAGGGTGTAGGGGCGCGAGCCGGTCAGCTGCTCCCCTTGGTCGTCGACGTAGGTCATGATGTATGCGGCCTCGTAGGCGTGGTTGCCCCACAGCCCGCCGGCAGCGGCCGCCGCCCGCTCGACGATGCGCATCTTGGGATCGGCGATCTTGAAACCCGGATCGTCGAGCGCGCCGACCTGGAAGTAGTCGAGGTTGTAGTCGAACGCATGGAAGGTCAACTTCCAGCCGTTCACGATCGGGCTGGTGCCGCCGGAGTGGAGCACCTTCTGCAGCATTGCGGCCCCGTGCGCGTACCCCTCGGAGAGGGCCTTCGCCACGTCGTCGCTGACGTCGGTGACCGGACGGTCGCTGTCGTTGATGCCGAGCGGAGTGAGGTTCTCCTGCAGCGGCTGGTCGCGTTCGGCCCCCGGGAAGGCGTGGCTCCACAGTCGCAGTTTGTCGAAGAAGACCAGAGCCTCGGAATCAGATGTCCCGGGCCGCGGGATACCGGCGGGCGTGGCCGCGACGTCCAGCGGGGTCAGGGTCGTGGCATCCTGCAGCGCGGCCACCGCGGGAAGGTCATCTGCTCCTGCACACGCCCACCGGCCCACGATCGATGCCACCAGAGTGGGGAACTCGATGACCGTCACACCAGTCGGTGTGTCGCCGCTCCATCCCGGCGGGACGAGGAGGAAGTCACCGGCGGCAGTGCCGGTGGCCCGGTGTCCGACGTAGGCGAAGTTGTTGGTCCAGGCGTCCACGAACTGCAGCACGTAGTAGCGGCCGGCCGTGTCGGGCACGTGAAGGAGCACCGGTCCGACGCTGAGGTCGAGCTGGGCCATCGAGTACACGGTGTCGTTGTTGATCGTGACGAACGTGTCGGCCGGTCCTGCCATGGCACGGGCGTGGCTGAACGAGTTGAACGGCGCCGCTGGGTTCGCTCCGACGCCTTCGTCGACGTACCGCTGCACCTGATCGAGGTTGAACACGAGCGGGAACCCGTACAAGTACGCGTCCGTCGCGCCGGCCGTGAGATCGACGTCGGGCATGCATGCTCCTCAGGGTCATCGTGCAGTCGGCCGAGCCTACCAATCGGTGCCGGGGGTGCCTTTCCTGACCGGACGACAGGCTCCGCCTGAGTCCAAGCGCCAGCTCGTGCCGGCAGTCCGGGAGACGCGGCAATGCTCGACCAGCGGCGCAGGTACTCCATCCGCACGTGCCATCCATCAGCGAGCGAATGGTTCAACCACCGCCGCCCATTCGAATACTGCGATGACCTCACACCCGTCGAAGTCGAACAGGCGCACTACGCTCACCACCAGACCCCAGCACCAGCTGGAGTCTCAAACTAGAAAGTCTCCGGACTCGCCGGGGGATTCAGTTCGTCCCGCCTTCGATGTGGAGGCCATCAGAAGTTCGAGTGGTAGGAAATCTCGAGCGACGGACCTGGCCGCGGGAATCCCGAGTATTGATCATGGTGGGCCTCTGGCTCGCGGGCGTGCTTGAGACCCCCGGGGGTGCTGCCGGGGGGCGTGCCCCGAGATTGGTTGACACCTTGACGCTGTGGTCGCTGGAAGAATGGCCACCATGCGAACACCTGATCTTCGAGACTTCGGCGGGACGTCGTGAGTACCGGACCAACGCCCAGGCCAGCGAAGCCACTCTCGGACGGTGAGATGTGGGCGCCCGCCGGGGTTCTATGGGACATGGACGGCACGATCGTCGACACCGAGCCGTTGTGGATCGCCACCGAACACGACCTGGCCGAGGCACACGGGGCGGTGTGGACCGAAGAGGACTCGCTGGCGCTCGTCGGCAACGACCTGCTCGACGCGGCGCGGTACATCAAGGAGCGCATCGGCGGGTCGATGACGCCCGAGGACATCGTCGACCACATGGGTCAGCGGGTCGCGGCGTCGTTGCGCGCGACCCAGCAGTGGCGCCCCGGCGCGCGGGAGCTGATCGAGGAGATCCACGCGCTCGGCATCCCGCAGGCCCTCGTGACGATGTCCTACGACTACATCGCGGCGCCGGTGGTCGAACTGCTGCCGTTCGACGCCGTCGTGACCGGGGACGCGGTCACCCGCGGCAAGCCCCACCCTGAGCCCTACCTGCGCGGCGCCGAACTGCTCGGCGTACAGGCCTCCGACTGCATCGCCGTCGAGGACTCCCGTACCGGCGCCGCCTCCGCGAACGCCGCCGGTTGCTGGGTCATCGCCGTCCCGCACGCCGTCAACGTGCCCACCGCGCCGCGCCGGACGATCCTCACCGGACTCGGCGGCCTCGACGCGTACGGCATGTTCGCGCTGGTTGGCGCCGCCCGGGGCGAGGGCCACGGCTAGGTTGTACCCGTGAGTACAGGAGGCTGGCGCGTCGGGCGCATCGCGGGAGCGGACGTCATCGTGCGACCGTCGCTGCTGCTCATGGGCTTCGTGCTCGTGATCGTGTTCGCCCCCCAGTTCGACGCACTCGGCGCGGGGCCCAACCCCTACCTGACCGCGGTCGTCTTCGTGGTGAGCCTGTATCTGTCGGTGCTCCTGCACGAGCTCGCCCACCTGGCCGCTGCCCGCTGGTTCGGCATGACGGTCCCGGCGGTCGAGTTGCACCTGCTCGGCGGCGAGACGCGCATCGAAGGCGACTCGCGCCACCCGTGGCAGGAGTTCACGACCTCGTTCGTGGGCCCCCTGACGTCACTCGTGATCGGCCTGGCCGCACTGTGGGCCACCGGATCGACGACCGGCGTCGTGTACGCGGTGCTGTGGTCGCTCGGCTTCATCAACGTCCTGATCGCCGGATTCAACATGCTGCCCGGGCTGCCGCTCGACGGTGGCCGGGTCCTGCGGTCGGCGATCTGGGCGGTCACCGGCAGTGAGGCGCGCGGCGTGCGGGTGGCCGGCTGGATCGGACGGGGCAGTGCTGTCGCACTGCTGGCCCTGGCCGTGCTGATCATGTTCTCCGACGACACGTTCGCGATCGGGCGTGCTCTGCTCGTGGTCGCGGTCGCGTTGTTCCTGTGGCAGGGCGCGTCCCACGCGCTCAAGCACGGCGTCGCAATCGCGAAGATGGGCGCCCTGAGCGCTCACCGGCTCATGCGGGTCGAGTCGCCGCCGCGCGGGGCCGTACCGATCTCGGTCAGCCTGGCCGGGCGCGACCTGCTGGTCGCGATGGCCGAGAACCCCGCGAACGCGTATGCGCTCATCGACTCCCGCGGCATCGTCGTCGGCACTCTTTTCTCCTCCACGGTGGACCGGGCCTATCGTGAGGCCGGATGAGCCAGAGACACCAGCGCACCGGGCCGTTCGTCGAGGGGGAGTGGGTCCGCCTCTCCGATCCGAAGGGGCGACGCCACAACATCAGGCTGGAGCCGGCCAAGGAGTTCAGCACCAAGAAGGGCCAGATCCGGCACGACGACATCATCGGACGGCCCGAGGGCATCGTCGTCGAGACCTCCCTGGAGTTCCCGTACCAGGTCTTCCGCCCATTGCTGTTCGAGTACGTCGTGTCGATGCCGCGCGGTGCCGCGATCATCTACCCCAAGGACGCCGCCCAGATCCTCGTGATGGCCGACATCTTCCCGGGCGCACGCGTCGTGGAGGCGGGCGCCGGCTCCGGCAGCCTCTCGGCCTACCTGTTGCGGGCGATCGGTCCCGACGGCCACCTGGAGTCCCACGAGATCCGTGAGGACTTCGCCGAGAAGGCGCGGATCAACGTCGAGCAGGCGACCGGAGGCGTGCCCGACACCTGGTCGCTGACGGTCGGCGACCTGCGCGACAGCATCGGCGGACCTGAGGTCGACCGCATCATCCTCGACATGGTCGACCCGTGGACGTGCATACCCCTGGCGATCGAACGGCTCGTCCCCGGCGGCATCGTGTGCGCCTACGTCGCGACGACCACCCAGCTCTCGCGGTTCACCGAGACCCTGCGCGAGTCGAGCGGATTCACCGAGCCGCACGCATGGGAGACGCTCGTGCGCGACTGGCATCTCGAGGGACTGGCCGTGCGGCCGGACCACAAGATGAACGGGCACACCGCGTTCCTGGTCACCGCGCGGCGACTCGCACCGGGTCAGCGACCGATGCCGAAGACCCGCCGGCCGGCTCCCGGCGCCTACGGACCCGATTACACCGGGCCACGTCCGCACGACGTCGACTGAGGCTCTCCAGCCACATGAGGCGCGCAACAGGAACGCAACATGTCGGTGTGCAAGATGGACTGGTCTCGTCGGTTTCGACGGGTAGGGTCAATATCACCTGCCACAGGAGGTGCACATGACGGGCAACGAGAGCATCGATCGCTTTCTGGAGTCCCGCCTCGCCGAAGTCGAGGCCCGGCTCGCGACCACGTCCGCGCAGAACGAGCGGCTGACCTCCACACTGCGCGAGGCCCGCGAC
Source organism: uncultured Aeromicrobium sp. (assembly GCA_964464335.1). Lineage (GTDB taxonomy): Bacteria > Actinomycetota > Actinomycetes > Propionibacteriales > Nocardioidaceae > Aeromicrobium. The sequence continues at coordinate 382 of CAYXFT010000201.1, read as the reverse complement.
CAGATCGTGGCGCTCAAGGAGGAGGTCGACCGGCTCGCGCAGCCGCCCACCGGCTTCGGCACCTTCCTGCAGGCCAACGACGACGACTCCGTCGACGTCTTCACCGGTGGCCGCAAATTGCGCGTCAACGTCAGCCCCGCGGTCGACCGGGCCCACCTGCGCAAAGGCCAGGAGGTCATCCTCAACGAGGCGATGAACGTCGTCGCCGCGCTCGACTTCGAGCAGGTCGGCGAGATCGTCATGCTCAAGGAGTTGATGGCCGACGGTGAACGCGCCCTCGTGCTCGGCAACGCCGATGAGGAGCGCGTCGTCCGGCTCGCCGCCAGCCTCGTCGGACTCAAGCTGCGTGCCGGGGATTCGCGGCTGTCGAGCAGCAGCGAAT